>JBDRUJ010000122.1:0-4959 GCA_039801285.1 Caldifarciminota bacterium | reverse complement strand
TTCCTAGCCGCAAGTCCAAGGCGGTCGGACTCTTTTCCGGTGGTCTCGATTCAATTCTCGCCACCAAGCTCGTAACCGAGCAGGGGGTGACGGTTGTGGCACTCCATTTCAAGCTGCCATTTCCGGCGAAGGGCCGGGATATTACCGAGGAGCGGTTGCGCCGGATTGCCGAGCTGGTAGGAGCAAGCCTGGTTTCGGTTGATGCCGGGGAGGAGTATTACGATATTGTCCGGAGCCCGGAATATGGCTATACCAGGAATCTGGCACCGTGTTGCGACTGCATGGTCTTCATGCTCCGCAAGGCGAAGGAGTTGATGAAGGAGCTGAAGGCCGACTTCGTCTTTACCGGCGAGGTGGTAGGGCAGCGTTCATTTTCCCAGAACAAGCGGTCGCTGCGGTTGATTGAGAAGGCATCAGGGCTGGAGGGGCGGCTGTTGCGGCCGCTCTGCGCCAAGCTTCTGGAGCCGACAATCCCGGAGCTTACCGGGCTGGTGCGCCGGGAGCGGTTGCTCGATTTCCGGGGCCGGAGCCGGCGGCGGCAGATAAGGCTGGCGCGGGAGTATGGAATAATGGACTATCCCATCCCAGGTGCCGGCTGCCTGCTGGTTGACCGGAATTTTGCCGCCCGGTGCCGCGATGCGCTTGCCCATAATCAGCTTGAGAGCCGGGATATTGAGATGCTGAAGTTGGGCCGTCACTTCCGATTGGCCAGCGGTGCGAAGGTGGTTGTCGGCAGGAATGAGACAGAGAATCGCCAGCTCGAGGGGCTGGCCGGTGCCGGGGATTTGGTCTGCCGGCCGGTCAGTGTGGTGGGGCCGGTGGTGATTCTCCGTTCGAAGAAACGGACGAAGAAGGATACCGAGATTGCCGCACGAATCTGTGCCCGCTACAGCGACAGTCAGCCGGGTAAGACGGTGAAGGTTCTGTGTGGCGAGCAGGAGCTTTCGGTGAAGCCCTACAAGGATGAGGAGATTGCGGCATGGTTTGTGAAGGTGGCGGAGCCGGAACATACGCCGACGGGCAAAGTCGAAACTGAGAAAGGAAGCGGTGATGCTGGAAGAGACAAAGAGCCGGGTTCGTCAGGTGATTGAAGAGAGGATAAGACCCGGACTGGTGCTGGACGGCGGCGACATCGAGCTGGTGGAGGTCACAGACGATGGGGTGGTGCGGGTGAGACTGAAGGGGGCCTGTTCCGGTTGTCCCTTTTCGGCAATGACCCTGACCATGGGTGTCGAGCAGCAGCTCAAGGCAGCGGTGCCAGAAGTGGTGCGGGTTGAGCCGGTGTCCGGCGATTAGTCAGGACAACTCTCAGGTCAGTCCTTCGAGAAAGTTCTGGCGATAGGCGAAGCTGTAAGGTAGAAGATAGAGCAGGGTTGAGTAGAAACCTACCCGGCGCGGTCGCCGGATAAGACGGTTGAGAATCTGACCGAGGGAATAGAACCGGCTTCTTATCCAGGCGGGGTCGTGGGCATCAAGCATTGGCCGATAGTTCACTGATACAAGGCGGTCGATGCCATCTGGGCCCCGGGTGATAAAGCGGGGTTCGATAAAGTCCAAATCAATCCGGCGCAGGACATCAGCCAGCAGGTTGAAATCGGGTCGTGGCTGCTGGTCGAGACGAATCAGCAGACGGCAGGCAACGAGCATTCTGCGGGACTGGAGGAATTTGACCTGGCGATAAAGGCTGTGAACAACAGTCGGGGAGGTTAGGGCGGCGGCGAGGCGTCCCTCCAGGAAGGTCTCGTTCAGATAGACAACCTTGACCCCGGCCTTGGCGAGGAGCTGAATCAGTTCCGGATGGCGAAAGAGGCTGGTGCTGGCATTGACCATCCAGTGACGGCGGTAATCCCACATTGTCCGGAAGATGTCATAGTAGTAGTCGGGAAACCGGGCGACGTCTTCATCCAGGAGCTGGATAAACTTGCCGGGCAGGGAGATGACTTCGCCGACAATCTCTTCCTTGGTGCGGCGGACGAGGTTGTGGTCAAAGTAGAGGAACTCGGAGCAGAAGGGCCGGACCGATTCCGGGCAGGCACAGCCGCGGATGAAGTTGATGGTCTGGTGCCGGGTGTTCATCTGAGGCCATCTGCCCAGACCGGCCTTGGGAACAACATATTTGGGTTGCCGGGGCGCGCGGTATACCGGCTTCAGACTTCCACGCTCTGCATCGGCACGGATTTCCTGCCAGATGGCAGTGATGTCGCCCTTGACATAGTGGCGCGCCCATTCTGGGGCGGCTTCCCGCCAGCGGCTGGGGCCGGGCCCGAAGAGGAGCGGGTTGAGGCCGAGCTCGTTGAGACGTTCAACCAGACTCCGGGCAGGCTCATCCTGGTTCAGGTCAACATGGATGAGGGTCAGTTCGGGTTTTTCGTCGGTCAGATCAAGCTGTTCAATACGTTCGTCGAGATAGGTGAGACTGTCGGTCTGGGTGATGAGCGTGGCAAGACGGCAAATCTCCAGGTTGGGGCGGAGGAAGAGATAGGCGCCCTTGGGCGGGTAGCCCTTGACAAAGCGCTGAGCCTCGTCGGCGAGGGCGATTGCGTAGATTTTCACTTGCGGACAAGGCGCAACAGGTCGTTGAAGATGGTGAAGATGACCAGCATACCGATGAGTGCCCAGCCGATGTTAGCGGCCCAGGCAACCTCCTTTTCGCTCAGGCGGCGCCGTCTGATACCACCGAAGAGGTCGAGAAGAATCCGGCCGCCGTCAAGGACCGGAATCGGCAGCATATTGACGACAAAGAGGTTGATGGAGAGCAGCGCCCAGAGGGCAAGGAAGTATTCGGTGCCCCAGCTGGCACCTTCGTAAGCAACCTTGGCAACCATTATCGGGCCGCCGATTGCCCTGGTAGAAATCTGACGGGTGATGACCTTGTAGAGAATCACGAATGTCTGCACAACAACAAAGCCGGTGCGCCGAAGAGCCTCCCAAACCGCAGTATAGATGGGCAGTGAGCGCTTGGGCAGTCGGACCCAGACGCCAATCTGGCCGATTCGTTCCTCAGAGAGCTGGTCGCGTTCGACAGCGGGAGTGATGGAGTCGGAGAAGACCCGACTGCCCCGTTTCCAGGTGATGGCGATTCTGGTTCCGGCATTGGCAATGACGGTGTTGACAAGGTCGTCCCAGCGGCGGACCGGTTTGCCGCCGATTGCCAGGACGGTATCGCCGGGCAGAAGGCCGAGTCGCGCGGCCGGACTCCCTTTACGGACCCGGTCGATAACCGGTCGGAGCAGGGGCTGAATCTCAAGTGACTCCTTGGGAACAGGGTAGCTGAACTGGATACGCTCGCCGTCCCGGACGACCGTGAGGTTGATTTCCCGACCGGCATTCTGGACCAGGAGCCGTTCAAGCCGGTCAAAGCTGGGAATCGTCTCGCCGGCGGCTGCGATAATCCGGTCACCCTGAAGGACGCCAATTCGCGCGGCGACCGACCCGGGACTAGGCTCGACTACTGGTGCGAGAAACTTCACCCCGAAGATGATGTACATCAGGAACATGAGCAGAAAACCGAGGAGGAGGTTCGACACCGGACCGGCGGCGATGACCGCAACCCGGATACCAAGGGGCTTGTCCTGAAAGCCGAGACCGGGCGGGACCGATTCGGTCTTCGGGCCCTGGACCTCCTCGCCGACCATCTTGATGTAACCGCCCAGAGGAACAAGGGAGAGCCGGTATTCAGTCTCCTGAAATTTCCGCTTGAGAATCACCGGCCCGAAGCCGATGGAGAATGCCTCAACCGGTATCTTTGCCAGTTTGGCGACGATGAGGTGGCCGAACTCATGGAAGATGATAAGGACACTGATAAAGAGAACCACCAAGATGACCGACGATGCCATCATCTTTCTTTACCTGATGATTGACAAGCGGCTTGGGCAACTAGACCCAAGGCAAACTCCGTTGCCCAGCGTTCGGCCAGAAGCAGGGAACGGAGTGTGGTCTTTCCGACTTTGAGCATTCTCTTCTGAGCAGCCATCGTCTTAGAAATTATATCCGGGATAAGCCCGAAGGCAATTCGACCCGCGAGGAAGGCATCAACCGCCACCTGGTTGGCAGCGTTCATGACACACGGGGCAACCCCACCAGAGCGGATGGCATCATAGGCAATGCCGAGGCAGGGGAACCGGCGCCTGTCAATCGGGTAGAATTCAAGCCGGCCGACACGGGTCAAATCAAGGGGTTGGACGAGTGAAGGCAGACGCCGGGGATAGGTCAGGCAGTATTGGATGGGCAGGCGCATGTCCGGCTGGGAGAGCTGGGCGATAAGCGAACCGTCCTGAAACTCGACAAGGGCATGGACGATTGACTGGGGATGAAGGACCGTCTCAACCTGCTCGGGTCGGAGCGCAAACAGCCGGACGGTCTCAATCATCTCAAGCCCCTTGTTCATCAACGTTGCCGAATCAACGGTAATCTTTTTCCCCATTGACCAGGTGGGATGGCGCAGGACCTGGGCAACGGTCGCATGGTTAGGTAGGCCGGTGCGCCAGAAAGGGCCGCCTGAGGCGGTGATGATGACGCGTCTGACCTCGGAGCGGTTTCTGCCATCCAGAGACTGATGGAGTGCGGCGAGCTCCGAGTCAATCGGCAGGACCGTGCCACCGTGGCGGCGGGCGACTCGCATCACCACGGCGCCGAAACCGACGAGAATCTCCTTGGTGGCAAGGGCCACGGTCTTGCCCTGCTTCAGACCGGCAATGACCGCCGGAAGGCCGGCGGTGCCGGACATCGCCATGACCAGAATATCGGTCTTGGTAGAGGCGGCGAGCTCAACCAGGCGCTCCGGGCCAGAGAGGACCCGGCTCGAACCCAGGCGGCCGGACCTTTCGGGCTGCGGTCGGGTCGGTAATAACGACCGACCTGGGCCGAAACCGGTGTGCCTGCTCCTCTATAAGGGCGGTGGAGCTCCGGCTGGCAATGGCAAGGAGTTCAAACCGGTCGGAAAGGTGTTCAATTACTTCA
>JBDRUJ010000121.1:2513-4997 GCA_039801285.1 Caldifarciminota bacterium | reverse complement strand
GCCTGCGTCGTGCCATATGGTATCCCGACAAGCAGGCAAGCGGACTTTACATTGTGGGTGTTACCAGTTCTCTCGGTTTCCGGACCGACCGCATCGCAATTGTGCAACCCTGAAGTCGAGCGAGGGTTTTTTCCGACAATTACTGGTGAGCACGCCGGCGTCGGGAGGGGGGATGCGGTTTTCCCTCCTCTTCTTCCCACTGCTCCATGCATGACTCGAAATAGCGGCACTGGGGGCAACAGTCATCTCCGGCCAGTTTGCCCTTTGACCGGCACAGTTCGTAGCCGGAGCAAGCACGGCAACACATTTTGTGGTAACCTCCTATGGTTTGGTAATGACTAGAATGAGCTCCCTTATAAGTTCGGCGGTCACCGAAGCTCCGATTGATGGCTGGGCATCTCTCGGGCAGAACTCGACGATGTCGCCGCCAATGACATTGAGTTGCGAAAGATGTGCCAGACTGTGTGCAAGTTCGGGGAAAAAACAACCTCCCGGCTCCGGGGTCTGGACATCGGGCATCGCTCCCGGGTCAAGGACGTCCAGGTCCAGAGTGATATAGGTTGGGCGGGCACCAATGACCCGGCAGATGTCAGAAACAGGGCGCGCTACCTCAAAGGGAAAGACGTTTGTTTCAACCATCTCCTCCGGTCGGGAAAATGACCTGAGTCCCAGCTGGAAAAGCCGGTCTCGGGGGATATGGTCAAGAACCCGGCGCATCGCAGTGGCATGACATAGCTTCTCTCCCAGAAATTCCTCCCGCAAATCGGCATGGGCGTCAAATTGAATGACACAAAGGTCGGGATAGATCCGAGAAAGTTCAGCAACAATCACGGGTGTGATTGTGTGTTCACCGCCTATCGCCAGTTGTTGACGTCCTGCGGTATAATGATTTCTGGTTGTGGCAGTGATGAGACTGAACGGCGCTGACGGTGTCTCGTAGGTGAAAGCAAGGTTGCCGGAATCATGAATCGGAAGGCCAAAAATATCTCGTCGTTGATATGGGCTAAAAGATTCAATATTATCGGCGCCGATGCGGGCGAAGTCCGGACCGAACCTGGTGCCAGGGGCAAAAGAGCTCGTGCGGTCGAGCGGCATTCCGACCAGCACAAGTCTGGCATCAGTCAGACCAGTAGTTGCGTAGTAGAACGGCATGCGTTCAACTGAGAATAGTTATGACAGAACCGACTGTCAAGTTAGTCAGCGGGCAGTGACATGAAGATTCTGATATCGGCTGGTGAATCATCAGGCGAGCTGATAGCCGAGTGTTTCGAACAGGTCGTCAGGAAGACCTGCCCTTCGGCTGTTTGCGGGCGACTTGGTGTTACCAAAAAGATTGGGCCGGTTCTGGGATTTTGGGAAGGGCTTCGTTCATCAGTTCGATTCCGCTTCTGGCTGAAGCTGGCGCGCAATGAGATTTTGAAACTGCAACCTGACCTGGTTGTTCTAATTGGCTTCCCAGGATTCAATCTGCCCATTGGTCAGCTGTGCCGGAGGGCGGGATTCCCAGTTTTCGTCATCGGGCCGCCTCAGGTCTGGGCCTGGGGCAGGTTCCGAATCGCCCAACTCAGGAAGGCAGCTGATAAAGTAGCGTGTCTCTTTCAATTCGAAGAGCAGATGCTCAGGCAAGCCGGTATTGATGCTGAATATCTAGGTTATCCCATCTTCGACCATGTGGTGGCACATCGTTCGCGGGAAGAAACCTTGAAGCTCCTCGGCTTTGCCAAGAATGACAGTTACATAGCGCTTATGCCCGGTTCCCGGCCCAGCGAAACCAGGTTCCATGAGCCGTTGTTTGTGCGGCTATTCGAGCGGTTGCGGATAATGAGACCCGGTCTAATGGGGGTGCTGGTGAAGGTTCCGGAAACAGCTCTGGCTCCAGGGATGACCTGGAAAATTGATGATCGGTATGATGTGATTCGTCATGCTGAATGTGCGGTTGTTGTTTCAGGCACAGCAACTGCCGAATGCGCCATCCTTGGAACTCCAGAGGTTGTCTGCTATCATCTTGCTCAGCCAACACGACTTCTGGCAAGACTCCTTGTCCGCACTCCGTTCTTTGCCATTCCCAATCTGGTCGCCCAAAGAAGAGTGGTTCCCGAATTACTTGAACCAACGGTAGAATCTCTGGGCCTAGAGATTGAAAAGTTTCTTGACGACCGAACCTATCATCAGTCCGTGACCGGAGAACTTGCAAGGGTAAAAAATTTGCTCGGACCAGCCGGCGCGATGGATCGCATCGTCCAGCTAGCGGTGAACCAGGTAGATAGGCACTGATTATTTATCAGTCTCTATCAGAGTCGAATGAACAGGGTTGTCCTCCAATATCGAACAACTGTCGCACTGGCAGGAACTTGATTTTACGGAAGTTACACTTCCTGAACCATCGCTGTAGCAACTTATTGCGATGCCGTTCATCGGGTTCTCTGCAGATAACCTGTTATAAAAAAAGAACTTACTCTTCCAGCTTGCGCACTGCGTCCCGGC
>JBDRUJ010000121.1:0-2503 GCA_039801285.1 Caldifarciminota bacterium | reverse complement strand
TTGGGAAGAAGCGAGAAGAAGAGTTGCCCAAATGAGTTTTGTCTCCAGTTCAGGAACTGTCCTGGGTGCTTCAGTCAAATCGCGGAACGGACAGTTTCTAGAGGCCGTCACCAGACAGCTTGCCCAGCTCCAGATAGCACTGGCGCGGCATGCGCGAATAGCCGGCAGCCGCCGCGATGCTTTCTTCCTCGTGGGCGATGCGCTCATCGCAATTCTTGCGACATGGATGGTTAACTATCTTGCCCGCAGCCCTGTTATATTCCGGCCCGCCGGTTTGTTGGCCATCGCCGTAGTGACGGCATTGCTAACACTGCTTGCCAATGCTGCACTCAGGAATTACCGGCTCGCCTGGGTAACTTTTTCACTCTCCGACCTGCGACGGCTTTTCGCGGCAACTACGTTAGTTACCATTGGCCTGCTATTTCTGGACCACCTTTCATTCTGGCACAGAAACTCACCAGCCCATCCGTTACTTTCGGGCATTGTGCTGTTCCTATTTCTTGCTGCCTTTCGAGGGAGCAAACGGCTGCTCGTTGAACCGATTTTCATCAAGCCGCAGGGCAAGCGGACACTAGTTGTCATGGCCGCCAAGCACGCCTATTTTCTGCCCAATGTGCTCCGGCGTCTGGGAAACTTCGACTACAATATCGTCGGCATAATTGACCCTGACCCGAACCAAGTGGGTAGTTACGAGCAGGGCATCGAGGTCGTCGGAACCACCGATGAGATAGAGGCGGTGATTGAACGTTATCGTGCTGAGGTCGTGATGGTGATGCTGGAGTCGAACCCCCGATTCAAGCTCGGTGACTTCTATGCCCGGCTGCAACGTCTGGCCAAGGTTGAGGTCAAGACTCTCCCTTCACTGGTTGATGTGATTGAGGAGCGCTCCGACCTGGGCGCACTGGAGAAGCTTTGCATCCACGAACTCACCGGACGACCACCGCTGACGATTGATGTGAATGAGATGCGGCGTCGGTTTGGTGCCAAAAGAATCCTTGTGACCGGGGCCGGTGGTTCAATCGGTTCGGAACTCTGCCGGCAACTGGCTCGTTTTGACCCGGCAGGACTGATTCTCTTCGAGCGGGACGACTCGAACCTTTTCT
Source organism: Caldifarciminota bacterium (assembly GCA_039801285.1). Lineage (GTDB taxonomy): Bacteria > Hydrothermota > Tepidihabitantia > Tepidihabitantales > Tepidihabitantaceae > JBDRUJ01. The sequence goes on along the minus strand of JBDRUJ010000121.1, from coordinate 1,400 downwards.
CCATCGAGCAGGAAATCAGGCAGCTCCATCCAGCCCTTGAGCTGGTGCCGGTTCTCGGTGACATTACCCGGCAGGGTGACTTGGAACAGGTCTTCTCCCGGCACCGACCCGACCTGGTATTTCATGCCGCCGCCTACAAGCATGTCCCGATTCTTGAGTTTTATCCCGCAGACGCCATCCGAGTCAATGTCATCGGGAGTCATCTTCTTGCCAAGACGGCACTCCGGTATGGTGCCGAGTGCCTGGTTTATATCTCAACCGACAAGGCAGTAAATCCGACAAGTGTCATGGGGGCAAGCAAACGACTGGGCGAGATGCTGATTACTTCGATGAACGGCTTGGGCGACATGAAGACAATGGCAGTTCGCTTCGGTAATGTCCTTGACAGCCGGGGAAGTGTTACAACAATCTTTCGGGCTGCCATCACCAAACGTCAGCCGATTACCGTAACGCACAGGGAGATGAAGCGGTACTTCATGTTGACGAGTGAAGCGGTGCTCTTGGTTCTTCAGGCCGCATCCTTAGGCAAGGGAGGCGAGGTATTTGTGCTTGATATGGGGGAGCCGGTGCCTATCTGGGACCTGGCTCATCGAATGGTGGAGCTGGCCGGTCTGACACCCAATCGTGACATCCCCATCCTGACCGGGAAACCCCGGCCGGGCGAAAAATTGTTTGAGGAGTTACTGACTGCTGAGGAGGGTACTATCGCCACCGAAAACGACCGTATCTATCAGGCGCGCATCTCAAGACAGCACTGCTATCCTGACCTTCTCGATGGTATTCAGGCACTGGAGAGGAAACTGGACAGTGTTGAAAATGGTGAGCAGCTCAAAAGGGAGTTGCAGACTCTCGTCCCGACCTATCAGCCCGACCTGTGTTTGGAACTCAGCCTTTCAAACCGCCCTTTCACTTCACCTTCTCTTTTGGCCATCAACTGTTGACCGCACCCGGCGCACTGCCCGGATTATCAGCCAGAGAAGGAGACCGGTGAGAACTGTTATGACAATGAACACACCCAGTCCGGGGTTTCTGCGGAACAGAACGCAGGGAATGCTTACTGCACCGGCCGCCATCACGACACCGGTAAAAATGGCCAGCAGTGCCCGCCAGTAGGGGAGACCCAGCAGCACGGCTGCTACTGCTCCGGTCCAGGCGCCGGTTCCGGGTAATGGAATCCCGACAAAGAGCACGAGACCCCAGAACTCATCCTGCTCAAGTCCCTTAGCCCGGACACGGGTGCGCCGAAAGAGCCACTCGAAGAAGCACCGGAAAAGCCCAATCCGGCTGAGCCAGGCGACTACCTTTTCAAGGAAAAGCAGCACAAGGAAGATAGGAATCATGTTTCCCGCGATGGAGAGGAGCAGAACCTTTTCCAGCGGGAGACCGAGCAGATTGTAGCC
>JBDRUJ010000120.1:0-5018 GCA_039801285.1 Caldifarciminota bacterium | reverse complement strand
ATATTGCTAAATATTGCATTTTCAAATGGTTAGACCTATATACATAACATAGTTAGTGCGCTAGGCGATTTGTTCGAATTCTAGCCAATATCCGAAGGTGCGCCATTATATATAATAATACAATTTTTTCGCCCAAGATAGAAGTAAATCTACAAAGTCAGAGCAACTTTTACGCTACTTGGAGAAACCTCAGGTATCCTTTGGTTAGCGTAACCTATTGAAATAACGTTCAAAAGGCATCAGAATCGCTGTTTAGCCCTTAGTAAAATAGCGGAAGGACACAATAAACACCACTCTATAAAAAACCAGCAGTTTCAGGGGCATCGCCCGCTGTTTCCAAGGGGTCTCCTGGGGCTGGGAGGTGTTTCAATGGACTGTTTACGAAGCACACCAGAAAGTGCTTAGACCGGCAGCTATGAGACACTTCTCTTCCAGCATATCCATAGCCTTGCTCCTTACGCCATTTTGGTAGGTTTCAGGAACAGAGGAACACCGGTGCTTCGTTCGGTGTTACAGTAGCAACCTTGTTCCACCCTGCTGATGATGTGATAGTGTCTAGATTGGAATCGCTTGACTGTCCAGGTAGCCGCGCTACACTCAGGCCAGAACCCTCAATGAGCTCACCAGCCAGCCGGAACGATACCGCACTCATTATTCTGGAGCTTCTGACACTGCTGCTGGTCATCAGCCTGTTGCGGCTCTGGCTGGCGCCCTATTCCACCGCAATGACAACGGTGGGGATGGTTTGGCTACTTCTGGCCCTGGCGAGCTATGTAGTTGGGGAGTTTGAGTCAACGGCCCGGGCTAATTACGGCCTGACCATCAAGACTCAGGCGGCTTTTGCCCTGACCTATGTTGCCTATAGCGGGATTCACGGCCTGTGGTCGTGGTGTGAGCCATTGCGGGTGCGGTTCTGGCTTGGCCTGTGGCTTTATCTGACCTTTCTGGCACCGCTCATCGGCCTGGTCTTCAGGCACCTTTTTCCGCAAAGGGTTCTGTTTGTGACCGATTTCAATGCCAGCAGGGTTTCGCTTTTGCGCTGGTGGGGTTTCGACTGCCGTGAGCTCTGTTCGATTGCCGAGCTTGGCGAGTGGCTGGCAAGAAACTCCGACAGCCTGGGCCGGGTTCGGGGTTACGAGATAATTCTTGTGGATATTTCCGATGTCCGGACCGAGTTCCTGGTGGTGGAGCTGGCGCGGAATTACTTTGTTGACTTCATCGGGGTTCCGTCGTTCCGGATGGCCGCCTATCTGTTAGGACCCCATCCCCGGCAACTGACCGCCTATTCCCTGGAGGGGGTTGCGCGGCGGTTGAAGCGGGTGCTTGATTTGGTCATTTCAGGTCTGTTGCTGGTGCTCTTGAGTCCGCTGTTTCTGATTCTGGCGGTCCTGATAAAACTGGATAGTCCGGGTCCGGTCTTCTATCGCCATCAGCGGCTGGGCCGCCACTTCCGGAAGTTCCAGCTCTTGAAGTTCCGGACGATGTTCCGTGATGCCGATAAGCGGCTTGCCGAGATTATTGAGAAGGACCCAAAGTTGCGCGCGGAGTTTGAGGCGAGCTACAAGCTGAAGAATGACCCCAGAGTAACGAAGATTGGCCGGTGGCTGCGCCGGCTGAGTATTGATGAGCTGCCCCAGTTATTGAATGTGGTTGCCGGGCAGATGAGTCTGGTCGGGCCCAGGCCGATTGTCGAAGAGGAGATTGACTATTACCGGCAGCATTCACTGCTTCTGTTCCGGGTTCTTCCAGGTATGACTGGAAAGTGGCAGGTCTCGGGCCGGACCGAGACATCATATGAGGAGCGGGTGAGAATGGATACCGAGTACGTCCGGGAGTGGTCGCTTGTTGGCGACTTGGGCATCATCCTCAAGACAGTTCCGGCGGTGCTGTCGCGGCGGGGGGCATTCTAACAATATCCGCAATAATGAAGACGGGATGAGGAGGTAGCAATGAACCTGGAGAGGGAAGACCTTGCGACCTTGCGGCTTTTGGAGGCGCGGGGTCGGTTTGCGAGGGATGCGGAGCTTGCCAAGGCCGGGCTTGCGCATGACCGGTTTGAAGAGTCTCTTGAGCGGCTGACTGCCAGCCGGGTGATTGAGGGTTTTCGGGTCACTGTGGCACCACCGCCGCTAATTGGTGGTGACTGGGTCCTGGGGGCGTTGCTGGGAATTTCCAATGACCCCTTGGGGGTTGCCAACCTGCTGGTCAAACGGCTGCCCTTTGTCTCCGAGATAATCTTTAACTCCGGGCTGCCCGAGGGGCTGGGGCCGAATCTGACCCTGCTGTTCTATTCCCGTGATTTTGACACCGAGGCCCGGTTTATTCAAAACACACCCGGTCTCAGCTATCAGGAGGTCTATCGGGTGAAGGAGTTCTCCTTTCCGGTGGCGCTACCCATCTCCAGTGAGGAGCGGGCACTTATCAGGGCGCTGGTAAAGAGTCCGAAGGCCGGTCTGGCAGAGCTCGGTGCGGCACTGGGGCAGACTCCTGACTGGGTGCGTACAAAGCTTGACCGTCTGCTCTGGAACGAGGGGAATTCCCAAGGGTTGCTCCGTATTCAGCCTGAGGTGAACTGGGCGTCGGTTGCGAACTTCGGCCACTTCCATTTTCTCGTTGAGACCGGACACCGGCCTGACCAACTGCGCCGGCTGGTCTCTGCCGATTCATTTGAACTGGTGCTTGGGGGCAAGCCTTTCCACAACCGCTATGTTCAGCTTGAGGCCGATGTCTGGGGTATCGGGGAGCTGATGAATAAGGTGATGTTTCTGAACCGGCTTGCCGGTGTCCGGGTGGCAGGGGTGCTGTGGAACCGGGAGGCCAGGGTTAACACAGCCTGGGTAATTGATCTTGTTGGCTAAGGAAGGAGAAGGAGTTTGCCGGTCAGGGGCCGGGCGATGTAAGCCGGGGTGATTTGGTAGTAGTAAACGCCGGCCGCCGGAAAGTCCTGATAAGTAAGGAGCAGCTCCTGGACACCGGGGGCGTCTGCTTTCTTCTGCCAGATTCTCTGCCCTGCGGCGTTGAAGAGTTGCAGCCCGGCACCGGCCGGGATATGGAGCCGGAGCGGCCGGGCACTAGTGACCACTTGGCAACTGCCGCAGGAGCGGCTGGTATGTCTGGAGCCGAATGGTGAGGATGGGGTCCCAGCCGGTGGAAGCCCGGCAATACCACCTTTGACCACGAGCGCGTAGGACTGGAGTGGTGTGAAGACATTCCGGGCATAGACTCTTGCGGTCCAGCGGCCGGTGATGGGCTGACGGAGATGGCACACCTCCTCAACATTCCGCTCGTCCCAGTTTGGGGGATTGGGTAATGACTGACCCATGAGGAGTTGGTTGCCCCGGTAGCGGTTATTGTCCGGGCTTTGGAGCTCCAGGTTAAGGTCGTTTACCAGGGCGATGGCAGCGGCCGGTGCGGCCGCGGTGTCGGTCCAGGCAAGGACAACGGTCAATGGCTCGCGGCGGTTGAGCTCGAACTGGAACTCATGAAAGTAACCGGTAGCAAGGCCCACAGTTTCGTCAACAAAGGTGACGGCAACCGAGTCATCGGGAAAGTGCATCACTTTTGACAGGTTCAACCGGCCCCAGCCGACAAGGTTGTTGGGCGTGGGGTCGGCTCCAACATCGGAGTCGGCTGCGGCAATTGCCAGGGCACGCATCAGTGCCGAGCTGGGGCGGTCAATTGTCGGGCCGGAACCGGGCTGGCCATAGGGAAACCAGCCCTCTTTGAGGTACTGACGAAGCAGGAGTAAGGCACCGCTGGCAGCCGGTGCAGCAAAGCTTGTTCCTTGGCGGATGGAGTAACAGGCAGAGTCCGGGCCGAACACGGTGGTGATGCTTTCGGCCGGGGCAACGATGTTGGGCTTGAGCCGGTCGTCCCGGCACGGGCCGGCCGAAGAGAGGCTGTAGCGCTCGCTGGAATAGATGCCGTTGCCACAGCCGCCAACGGTCAGGTTGTTCTTGGCACAGGCAGGATGGCCGAGCTTGAACCGCAGGCCGCCGCCATTCCCGGCAGCCCAGATGACCAGGAACCGCTTATCATCCCAGCATACCACATCAACCGTAGCATCTGCCAACCGGTAGTAACTCGGGGCGTCCATCGTGCCGAATGAGCCCGAGACTTGGGGCACCGGTTCAGTCATGCCCCGGCTCAGCCGGACCGAGTCCAGGAGTTCGGTCAGGTCGTCATAGTAGATGTAACGGCCACTCACCGTGCCGTTGTCAACAAAGTAAATCCGGGCTTCGGGTGCCATGCCGTCATTAGGGCTGGTGTTGGCATTCAACGAGTCGGAGCCGGCCAGGGTTCCGGCAACGCCAGAGCCGTGAAAATGGGCACCACCGGCATCGCCAAAGTCGGCATCGCGGTAGAGCTTGTAGGCGGCAATCTTCCGATGAGAGGGAAAGATGCCCGGTCCGGAAATCGGGAAGGCGGAGTCGCGAAACATGTTATGACCAGTCAAGATTCCGGAGTCGAAAAGGCCAACTACCATACCCTGGCCTTTGATACCATGGGCCCAGATGCGACGGCCTTCAATCGGGTCGGGAATCTCAGGATGCCAGCCAGTCTGGACGACCCATTGGACATTGGAGTTGAATGGTTCAGCAGGAGCCGCCTCTTGGACCCAGGCGACACCATCCAGCTGGGCAAGGTGGCGGGCTTGAGAGACGGTTCCGGTGAAGAGAATGGTGTGGGAGGTGTGGGTGATAACCCGGCCGCCCGCCGACTCTACCGCCGCAATAAACTCTTCAGGTTCCTCACCTGGCCAGAGGGCAAGGACCATTTGGAGAGAGTTTGATGAATCTCCGGCCAGAAGCTCCGGTGCCAGCTTGAACTGGGGCAGAAATGGCACCAGCCACTCACCGGACGCGAGAGGTGGGCGGCAGTCGCCCTGGACTCGACAGACCAGGTTCTGATAGGCGAGATAGCCGACCGGCTCTAGTCCGTTTGACCAGAGTTGTTCCAACCTTCCCGAGGTGACCGGTCCGTTCAGATGGATGAGCCAGTAGCTGCCCGGTGTCAGC
>JBDRUJ010000119.1:0-5019 GCA_039801285.1 Caldifarciminota bacterium | reverse complement strand
GGGAGGAACTGGAGGTGCTCGACAAATTGCTCTACACCCCCTCAGCTCAAGTCCCGGCACTTGAGCTGAAGATGGCGGGCCAAGCGGCACCGGGTCAACTACCCGGGCACCTCCAGTCCCTGATTACCGATTTCCTAAGTTATCACTTTGTTCCCATGGCTCTCAACCTTCGCCGCTGGTCACTCCCAGAGCCGGCAAAATAAAACCGGGGCGCCCAAAGAGGACGCCCCGGAGTCTGTGCTTGAGGTTTGGCTAGCGGCTGACGATTACCTTGGCAACTGGTGAGTCGGGACTGGTCAGCCGGGCAAAGTAGATGCCGGGCGCCAGTTGGCGACTGTCAAGAGTCGCCCTGCCCTGCTTCAACTCAACCGTCCGCACCAACTTGCCAGCAGCATCAAACAGCTCGGCCTGGGCATCGGCACCGGTATTGAGAAGTAACCGGAGGACGCCTGCGGCCGGGTTGGGTCGAATCGCAAGGCCTGCCGGTAACGGAGCCTGCGCCGGTGGCAGTTCCTGGATTCCCACCGGGCCGGAGATGGTGGCGTTGGCCATGACATCGCGCATCGGTGCATCCCGGCTCGGTGCCCAGACACCAGTGAACTCCCAGCCTTGGAAGGAGAGCGGCAGCACCGAGTCCATGCCGAAGCTCGGCTCGCTGGTGACGGATGACATTGCGCCGACAAAGAAGGCGCCATCGGTTATCACCACCGGGCTCGGCGGAGTAACGCTGTACCAGTTCGGTGTGCTGACATTGACTGTCGCGATGTAGAGTGTATCTCCCGGGCTACCACCGGGGCCGTTGTCGTCGAGGATGGCGATTACCGGTGTCGATGGTGCAGACTGCTGGCCCATGTAGACCCGGGCACTGAGAATAGTGCAGGGATAGACCGGCGGCACGAACCGGTTGCCGAATCCGCCCGGCCCGTTCCAGTACATCGAAGTGGTCGGGGTTCCACGGTCATAAGTCAGGGTTGCCGGCATTGTCACAACCCGGAGCTCAATCTTCGCGGTATCGTTGGTCGGAACCGCATCAGGGGTCAGCCTGGTCCAGACCTGAATGGTATAGACCCCGTTGGCCGATGGGGTCCAGGTATGGGCAAACACCACCGAATCCAGTTCGTCCGGATTCATTGCCCGGGCCAAGGCCGAGTCGTAGAAGACTGCTGAACCGCCCTGGTTGCGCACCCGGCAGTAGCACTTGAACTGCCCTTCAGGCTGATTGCCGAAGTTGCCGACAACCGCCCAGAAGCCTAAGGGTCGGCCGTTCACCGCAAACATGCCACCCGACCGGTCGTTCATCGCATTCCGGACGCCCGCATCATGAACCTGCAACGTGGTCGATTCGGGCGGGAAGAAACGGACCGCCAGCCCGGCATGGTACATGTTCTGCGGTGGGATTGTCCCGGAGAGATAGGAGAGCCCAATCTGGCCGCTGACGTTCTCGATGCCGGTCTGATTATTGTCCGGTGCCCAGCCGTTATAGGGCTGGCCGGTCTGCTCCTTGTACTGGAAGGTGATTGCCGAGTCGGGCCGGGAGAGAATAATCTGAAAACTGTTGTTTCCGCCAGTATTCCAGAACCGGATGCTGTCCCACTCCACGATGAAGGTGTCATGGTCAGCACTCTCCCAGTACCAGACCGAGCCGGCTGGTGAGCCGGTGTTCGAGCAGTCCAGGTCACTCATCAGACAGGCCAGGGTGTTATTGGAGCGGGTGGGTGTCGGGATGTGCTGGAAGGGCGAGGCATTCAGGGCGTTGTCGTGGAAAGCGATGTAGCCGTTCGAGCCGATATAAACCTGGGTTACCCGGTACCAGTAGTAGGGAAAGGCGAAGCCGATGTTGAACGGCCCGACAACATTATCATCGCCCAGGCCGGTGACCCTGGTGCCGACATGCTTGATGTCAATCCAGTTGTACACCGGTGCTCCGGGGCAGGTGGTGTCCGAGTCGAGATACCGGTACCCGTAGGCATCGGGTCCGCCACCGCCCCAAGCTGGAACAATAGGACCTGTGCCCTCTGTCCCGACGGATATCACTGGGCTCACCGCCATCAGTGCGGCTGTCAGAATAGTTACGAACATTTGACCTCCTTACAGCCCATCAGGGCCTTTTGCTACAAAAGTTATCCTGCTCGACAGGCCAGGCAAGAGAACATATCGGACAACTGCATTCGGCCCGTCACTTCTTATACCAATATAAGGCGGTTGCGGTTTGTGTCAAGGAGAAACTGTGCCCAAGGCCGAGTGTCTTTCCCGCGTCCGCGGAATGAACCGGGAACCGTATCAGCGAGTGCTTGACCAAAAAAACCCGGTTGGTATATTTGCTCTTCGTGCCACTACCCCGGGTCATCTTTACGGCCAAGGACCAGACTGAAGCAGTTCTGGTTCCGGGAGGCGAGTTTGTCTTTGGCATTGAGCAGGAACGGGTATGGGAAATCGTCCGCAGCCTGGGCGAGAAGGAGGACCCAATCTTCAAGTCGGAACTACCCAGAAGGGTAGTGAGGCTTCGGGATTGCTATATCGACAAGTTTCCGGTAACAAACCGGCGCTACGCGCTCTTCCTGAAGGCCACCGGCTATCGCGACCCGGACTTTAGACTCGTCAACGGCTGGAACGACCCGGACCAGCCGGTGGTCGGCATCTCCTACCGGGATGCCGAGGCCTTCGCCCGCTGGGCCGGCAAGCGGCTGCCCACCGAGGAAGAGTGGGAACGGGCCGCGCGCGGCACCGACGAGCGTATCTGGCCCTGGGGTAACCAGTTTCTACCTCAGCGTTGCAACTCCAAGGAGTGGAACGCCGGCCGAACCACCCGGGTTGACCTCTTTCCGACCGGGGCAAGTCCGGTTGGTGCCTTTGACATGGCGGGCAACGTCTGGGAGCTGACATCGGGTGACTGGGAGGGTATGGGCAAGGCGATTCGCGGTGGCAGCTATCGCAACAGCGCCGCCTATTGCCGGTGCACCTGCCGCTGGGGTATCGACCCCGAGCTCAAGGGTTCAACCTGGCTGGGCTTCCGGTGCGTGATGGACCTAGCTAAGGCCCGCATCTACGGTCGGCCGGTTGCCTGACGTCACCACCAGCTACTAATCATTCCTTTCAGCCGCGCGGGCCGGTAATCTCTTCCAAGACCTCTTCCAGCGCCTTGACGAGACGCTTGTTTTCTTGGGGCAGTCCGGCGGTGATCCGGAGTGCGTTAGGGAACTGATACTCTTTGACCGTCCGAGTAATGACCCCGCGGCGGAGGAGCCCTTCGAAGATTTCTTGGGAGTCAATCGCAAAGTTCACAAAGACGAAGTTGGCATAGCTCTCAAGATAGAAGAGCTTCAGCCGCTTGAACTCCCGGTAGAGGAACTGCTTGCTCTTTTCGTTCAACTGCCGGCTGCGGAGCACATGCCGTTTGTCGTCGAGGGCGGCGCTGGCGGCAATCTGGCTCAGCCGGTTGACATTGAACGGCAACCGGACCTTCATGAGCGCCTGGACAATTTCTGGCTTGGCGATGCCGTAGCCCACCCGCAGCCCGGCCAGGCCGTGGACCTTGGAGAATGTCCTGAGAATCAGGACATTCCGGTTCTGGTTGTAGTAGTCTATGGACTTGGGATAGTCGCGGCTGGTGATGTAGTCGGCATAGGCCTCGTCCAAGACTACCAGGACATGCTCCGGCACTTTCTCCATGAACTCATCAACCGCATCCCGCTTCACCATCGTGCCCAGGGGGTTTATCGGGTTGTCAAGATAGACCACCTTGGTGCGCGGGGTGATGGACTCCAGCATCCGCTCCAAGTCGTGGCAGTACTCCAGGGGTGGCACCTCAATTAGCCGGCCGTTCATTATGCCCGTGCCAATCTTCGGGATTATGAACGCACCCCTGGTCATGATGAGCTCGTCGCCCGGGTCGAGATAGGCGGTGCAGGTCATATAGATGAGGTCAACTGAGCCGTTGCCGACAATCACTGAATCGGGCTCCACCTTGTGATATTCGGCAAGCCGCTCCTTCAAATAGTAACAGGTATCCTCAGGATAGAAGTGGGAGTCGGCCAGTGCCCGGCGCAGCGCGGCCAGGGCCTTAGGTGATGGTCCCAACGGGTTTTCGTTCGATGCCAGCTTGACGACCGGTCCCCTGATACCCAGCTCCCGGACAACCTCTTCAACCGGCTTCCCTGGCTTATAGGGCCGGACCGCCTCTAGATTCGGTCTTGCAACCGGTAACACCTAATTCCTCCTTTTGCTCTGCAGCCGATGCCTTCCTCAGGACATCGGAACCTTGGCGCCTCATAACTGCAAACAGCACCCCGCCCAGGAGTGCAAAACCCAAGTCAATCGCCAGAAACAAGAGTGCCGTGGCCAGTGCCTGCTCGGCCGAAAGCCGGCCCGGCAGCCAGCTTGGAGTAAAGAAGAGGACAAACGCCCATTCCCGGACCCCGAGCCCGCCGATTGTTGGCAGGTTCACGACGATATTCAGAATCGGGATGAGAATAAGATAGAGAACCAATCCGACCCGTCCACCTAGAGCTTGGGCAACACTGAACCAAGAAAGGGCCAGCGCCACCTGGACACCAATCCCTGAGACAAAACTTGCCGCCAAGGCGGCCGGCTCATTGCGGAATCGCTTCACCGCCTCGTAGGCCCGGTCCAGAAGCCGTCCGATGCCAAGAAGCTTGATGCCCCCAAACAGTCGGACCGCCAGTCGGTGTCCGGCATCGTTGAAGAGGACCAGCGTCAGGGCCAGAAGGCCGGCGAGCAGGACTAGGAGCAGCCCGACAATTCCCAGACCCCGGAACCGGATGCCGAGAGCAACAACTTCAAGTTCGCGCGTCCGGACATTTAGCCCGAAAAGGGCCAAGGCTACTACCACTGCCAAAAAGGTGAGACTGAGAAACCCAATCAGCCGGTCGAGAAATGTGGCGGAGAACGCCTCGGCCCCCTTCCCCTTCCGGCTCGTCCAGGCGATTCGGAAGACATCACCGCCGATTGAGGTCGGCAGCAGCTTACAGAAGAAGAGCCCGAGGGTAAAAACCTTGGCCA
>JBDRUJ010000118.1:0-5113 GCA_039801285.1 Caldifarciminota bacterium | reverse complement strand
AGTTGTTCACCCAGTCAACTGTTGCCCGGTGATAGAGATAGACGCTCCGATAGTCCTCAAACTGGGTGCAGTAGCCATCCTTGTTGAGGTCGCGGCGCGGGTCATAACCGGGGTCGCCAAACCGCATCGCCCTTTCAGCCGGCCGCCAGAATTCGGAGCAGTCAATCGTGATGCCGTCGTCATTCGCCTTGCCGGTTGCGGGATAGACATTCATGATGTCCCGGATGTCTAGGATGTTCAGGACTTCAATAAGGAGGCTTAGCCTCAGACCGGCAACTCTCAGCCCCTTGGTGATGACGGCATCAAGGTTGGAGCGCCAGGGCTTGAGCCGGGTATTCCAGGTTGCCGGGTCGCCCTTGCCGCCAGGCGGGGTATAGGGAAACCCAGTCCCGAGATAGCCGATGAGATGGAACGCAGCGCTGTCGAGCAGGAGGCGTCCGACCCGCCCCTTGGCCCAGTGACCGAAATTCAGGTCAAGCTGGGCAAAGAACCGGTGGCGCTGGTCAAAGTCCAGGGTGTATTCAACCATCGGTGCGGTGTCGCCCTGAAGGATGAACTCGTAGTAGGCTTGGTTGGCATAGGAGCTTGTGCCCCGCGCAAAGGATAGGGAATAGGCGAGCTTGGCGCTGACCGAGCCGGCTCGCACATCGCCAATCACCTCCAGGCCGGTGAGCCGGGCATAGTCAATGTTGGTATATGTGACATAGGACTGGGGCAGGGCTGGAACGGTCCTTGTGCCCACCAGGCCATAGACATCCTTGCGCCAGAGGTTCATGGTAAGGGTCAGGTTTCTCGCCACCTCGCCCTGAAACCCAATTTCATAGGACTGAGTCCGCTCCGGCTCCAGGTCCGGATTGCCGACAATCAGGGGCTCACCGCCAATCTGAGTCCGGTAATAGACAGGATTGACGGTGTTGTCGTAGAGCATTGAGAAGAGCGGAACCTGGAAGTAGTGGCCGTAGTTGGCCCTCATAAAGAGCCAGGGTGTGATGCGGAATGACATCCCGAGCCGGGGCGAGAACCGGGACTTGGGCGGCACGGACTTTTGAGAATCGGGGCTGACTCCGTTTGGCCAGAACCGGTCGTAGCGGAACCCGATGTCGCAATAGAGCCCTTCGTAGTCTATCCGGTCCTGAAGATAGCCGGCGAACGCGGTCGGTGCAAACCGGTAGGTGTCAATCACCGGATTCCAGGCCGGCCACCTGACCCAGTCGGTCCGGACCTGGTGCCAGTCCCATGAGAGACCGGCAATGAGCTGATGGTTCGGATTCACTTGGTTGTTGGCGGTGAGCTTGGCGGTGGTGGTCTGGACAGAACTCTGGCGGAACTCCTCGTAGGTTCCTCCTGTGTAGAAGAACCAGAACTGCTCATAGGGGCAGCCCCAGGGGTTATTGATGTCCATGACCGGAACCGAGTATTCACCAATCTCCCGGAATCTGATATCTTCGGTCAGGGACATTTTCCCGGGGATTCGGACGCCATGGCTCTTTTCGGTCCCGAGCCTGGAAAGGGTTAGGGTGTAGAATGCCTGGGCAGTCGGCATGTAGGTGAGCCGGGCAACGCCCAGACTGCTCTTCCGGAGGTCGCTGCGGTAGTTGTCAAGGATGAGCCGCCACTGGCTCTTGTAGCGGTCGAGCTGGCTCCGGAAGGCAATGCCGGAGATGGCAAGCTTGAGCTGGCTGGTGATGTCGTAGAGGCACTTGCCATAGAGGGAGTAGTCGGCACGGGCCTTGTGGGGCAACTTGAAAAGCCTCGGGTCCCAGTCCTCGGTAGTGGTGACACCAAGATTGGAAAAAAGCCTCAGGTTCGCCAGGAGCGGCAGGTGCAACTGAACCCCCTGGTCGTTATAGCCGAAGTCGTAATAGAAGGGCATCGGCTTCTCCGACTTCAGCCGGACACCGGCTCCGAGCCTTGAGCCCGGGTTCACCGTCACCATATTGATGACGCCCGACATCGCCCGGCCGTATTCGGCAGAAAAGCCGCCCGGCATGAAGACTATCTCATCAGCCACGCCCCGGGCAAGCTCAATCGCCAGCCCGCCATCCAGCGGGTCAACAACGGTTACGCCATCAATCAGGTAGTCAACCTCGGTCGCCCTTCCGCCCCGGACATGAAACTGACTGTCAGTCCGTGCCACACCCGGCGCGAGCATCACCACCTCGGTCAGCACATCACCGGGCCGGAAGGCAATCTCACTCGCCGGAATCGCATAACGGGCCGCCACCATCTCCTTTGACACCAAGGGCCTTTCTGCCCTGACCACTACCCGCGGCATCTCAATCACTGCCGGCTCAAGCCGGAAGTCAACCCTTGCGGTTCGGTCCGGCTCAACCCTAACATCTTGAACCACAACCGGCCGGTAGCCAACCATTGAGGCATGAACCGAGTAGGTTCCGGCCGGCACATTCAGAATCGTCCAGTGTCCGGTCACGTCGGTGGCGGTGCCAAGCCGGAGCTCCTCAATGAAGACGCTGACCTGGCAAAGGGGCTCTCCAGAGCTGTCACAGACCCGCCCCGCAATCCTGCCGGTCTCCCCGGCAAGGGCAAACTCCAGAGCGGCCATAAATATGAGAGACCGAAGCGCCGGCCGGCCAAGACTCATCTCAGGCAATATAGCCCGCAACCTCTCTGAGTCAAGGAGAGGCCCGCAGGAAAGAGAAGGGGGCAGCCGGGTTTGGCTGCCCCCTTCTTGGGAAGCTGGCTAGAACCGCTCGCGGCTGAGAAGAATTTGCGTTGCCTGCATCCGCTCCTGGTAGTTCTTTGCCGCATCCCTTATGTTCACCATTGGTGCCAAGGACCCAATGTCAACCTGGCGGAGCCGCCAGACCATGAATCCGCTCACCAGAATGGTGAACATTACCAGAGCCAGCATTATCCGCTCTAAGCCTCTGAACATTGGAACCTCCTTTTTGTTTTTCTCTTTTGTGTTTATCTCTTTTACCATACTGCCCTACTCTTCTGCATTGGCCATGCCAATTGGAGGCCGGTCAAGTAAGTTGCAGCTTTTCAAGGTGTTAGCTTGCCGGAGCACCATAAACAGAAAAGGAGGCGTATCATCTGGCGATACAGACAGACTGTTGAAAGGGCCGACTCCGCTCATCTATCTCCCGATAACTGCTAAACTTAGCACTTTCTCCTCTGTTGATACCAACATCTCTTTATTCTGAGCGATGTTCCTGTCAAGAAGGGGTTGTCTTCGTCCAGGATTTCGTTATAATCGGCCATGGCTCAGGCACTCTCGGTTCATAAGCTTGTCCGGGACTACGGGCCGCTCCGGGCAGTTGCTGGCATCTCCTTCGAGATAATGCCTGGAGAAATCTTTGGCCTTATCGGCCCTAACGGGTCAGGCAAGACCACTACCCTGCGTATCGTCGCAACCCTGCTCCAGCCGACATCAGGAGAGGTAACGGTCTTCGGCCACAATGTCGTTACCGAGGCAGGTGCGGTCCGTCGACTCATCAGCTACCTGCCGGAAGAGGCCGGCGCCTACAAGAACCTGTCCGGTCTGGAGTATCTCAGGTTCATGGCAACATTCTACTCCCATGACACTACCAGCCGCGACCGGCTCGTTGACCAGGGGGTTGAGCTGGCCGGGCTTGGCCCAAGAATCAATGACAAGGTCTCAACCTATTCCAAGGGCATGGCGCGGAAGCTCCTCCTTGCCCGCTGCCTGATGATGGCACCGAAGCTTGCCATCCTTGATGAGCCGACATCGGGTCTGGATGTTGAGAACTCGCTTGCGGTGCGTGCGACCATCAGAAGGCTGGCCCGGGCCGGAACAACCGTCCTCCTCTCCTCCCACAACATGCTTGAGGTCGAGTTCCTCTCCGACCGGGTCGCCCTTATCAGACAGGGGAGGCTGATTGAGGCCGGGACCCCGGACGAGCTGAAGCAGCGCCATTCCAGCCGTAATCTGGAAGAGGTCTTCATGAAGGTGGCGGGATGAGAAACATCGGAGCACTTGTCGGCAAGGAGTTGAAGGAGCTGCTCACCCTGCGCCTGCTTGCCCCATTTCTTGCCATCATGATTCTCTTCCTCTTCATCGGAAGGGCAATCCGGGGCGAAAGCCAGCGGGCCCAGAGACCGCAGCGGGTCATCGTCGCCTGCTACGACACATCGCAACTGGCCCAGACCATCCTTGACAGCCTGAAGGCCCGCAACCTGATGGTCGAACAGATTCGGGAGAGCCGCGACGCCGTCCTGGCGCGAGCCCGGGCCGAAAGGGTCCCGCTGGTCCTGGTGATTCCCGAGGGCCTGGGCGAACGCATCGGCCGGCTGCAAGGCGACACGATTGAAGCCTACACCATCATGCGCAGCTTCTCCATGGTGGCAACAATGCGCGGCCTGAAGCTCAAGACCGTCCTTGAGAAGGTCAACTCGGCCCTCTGCGCAGCCCACATCCGCAAAGCGTTGCCCGGCATCGAGCCGGCAGATGTCAAGGAGCCGCTCCACCTCCGCGAGTTTGTCAGCCTCCGTGAGAAAATGGCTGAAGGTAGCCCGGAGCTGGTGCAAGGCATGATGCTCTCTCAGACCTTCATCATCCCGATTGTGCTACTGGTCATCATCATCTATGCCAGCCAGATGATTGCCGCCTCAATCGGCCAGGAAAAGGAGAACAAGACCCTGGAGACCCTGCTCACCGTCCCCATCAACCGGGTCTCAATCGTCATTGGCAAGATGCTCGGTGCGGCGATTGCGGCCATTGTCCTTGCCGCCGTGTTCATGGTGGCGATGACTTACTACGGCAGCGCCTTCAGCCAGATGCCGACCGAGGTCAAAACTCCAAACACCTCGGTCCTCTTCAAACTTGGCCTGGTGATGCGGCTCGACACCGTAATTCTCACTGGCCTGGCGCTGCTTCTTGCGATTCTTGCGGCCCTGGCACTGGCGACACTGCTGGCGGTTTTCTCCGAAGATGCCAAGAGTGCTCAGGCCGCAATAACCCCTTTGATGGTTCTCTGCATGATTCCCTATTTCTTCACCCTCCTCTTTGACATCGAGACCGTGTCCCTGCCCTTGAAGCTCCTCATCTATGCGATTCCCTTCTCTTATCCTTTTATCACACCCAAGGCGGTCATCTTCGGCAACTACGGCCTCGTTGTCTGGGGGCTCG
>JBDRUJ010000117.1:0-5129 GCA_039801285.1 Caldifarciminota bacterium | reverse complement strand
TCACCAAGGATGTGGCGATTGGCCTGAGAACATCTTTTCCTCAGGCTGAGCAGGTGAAGAAAGAGCAAGGCGTGGCGCTGGCAAGCATGGTGGAGCGGGACGAGCCAATCTCGGTGGAGGATGTGTCAGGCCGGGGACCGAAGCAGGTGTCGCGCCGGCTCCTGGCCTCAATCATCGAGCCCCGGGTTGAGGAGTTGCTGAATCTGGCCGATAGTGAAATCCGCAAGTCGGGTCTGGCCGACGGTCTTTCCGGCGGCGTGATTCTTACCGGCGGCGGCGCCCTGCTGCCTGGCATTGATGTCCTGGCCGAGCAGATATTCGGTATGCCGGTCAAGGTTGGCAGACCGGACCGGGTGAATGGTCCGAGAGAGGTTGTCCAGAACCCGGCCTGGGCAACGGCAGTTGGACTTATCAGGTGCGGGGTCGAGGGCAAGGGCTGGCAGGCGCACCGGCTGTCCGGCCCGGGTGCGGCGACACGTCTGTGGGAAGATATCAAGAGCTGGTTTTCATGAACCGGAAGTCAGACCAGCTAGAGTTGGCAGAAGTTCGAAGAGTGTCAGGCAAGTCAAAGGAGGAAAGAGATGATTGAACCGGTAGAGGAAAGAAATCTGACGAGAATTGGTGTGTTCGGCGCCGGTGGTGCCGGATGCAATGCGGTGAACCACATGGTTGAGGCCGGGCTGGCAAATGTCGAGCTGTTCGCGGTGAACACCGACCTCCAGGCCCTCTCAATGTCCTTGGCACCCAACAAGATTCAGATTGGTGCCCAGCTCACCGGCGGCCTGGGCTCGGGCGGTGACCCGAAGATTGGCCGGGCCGCGGCTGAGGAGTCTATCGAGACTCTGCGGGAGAATCTGGCCGGATTCGACATGGTCTTCATTGCCGCCGGCGAGGGGGGCGGAACCGGGACGGGCGCAGCACCGGTTATTGCCCAGGAGGCAAAACAGCAGGGCGCGCTGGTTGTGGCGGTGGTGACAAGGCCCTTTGACTTTGAGGGCCGGGAGCGGCAGCAAAAGGCAACTCAGGGGATTGAGCAGCTCAGACCCCACACCGACACAATGATTGTGATTCCGAATCAGCGTATCCTTGAGGTTTATGGTGCCCAGCCCTGCTTTGAAGCCTTCCGGCTGGCGGACGAGGTCCTGCTCAATGCGGTCAGCGGCATCTCGGAGATTGTCACCACCAGGCAGCTCATCAACATTGACTTCGCCGATGTCCGGACGGTGATGGCCGAGCGCGGGGGCGCGGTCATGGCGGTGGGCATCGCCCGGGGCGAAGGCCGGGCATCGGAGGCGGCCCATCGGGCGCTCCAGTCGCCGTTGATTGAGGATGTCTCTATCGAGAGCGCCCGGAAGATTCTTCTGAACATCTCCGGCGACGAGAGCATGACCCTCAAGGAGGTTGACGAGGCGGCATCAATCATCTATCACGCCACCAACGGCCAGGCCGATGTCCGGATGGGTGCGGCCCGGAACAACAGCCTCAAGGGCGCGATGAAGGTGACGCTGATTGCCACCGGGCTGAATGAACCCCTGCCCAGGATTGAGGATGTCAGCGACCTGCTCACCAATTCGGATTTGTTCCCATCCCGGAAGCGGCAGCCGGGCAAGCCGCGGGAGCTCTTGATTGACAAGAGCGATTTGGAGGTGCCGACCTTCCTGAGACGGCATCTGGATTAGTCTTGGCAAGGCGGGTCTAGCCGGGTCCTCTCCAAGCCTCCTACCGTCTGACCTGCCTGACACAAGCCGGCCTGAAGCGGGCCGGCTTCCTTTTGGGCTTCAGGTAATCGGTTGCTCATTTCGGGCGACTCTGCCTCTTGACAACAGGTCGGGGATAAATAGATTCTCAACGATGGCGATGATTGGCTTCTGTGGGCTGGTTTGCGAAGAGTGCCCGGCCTATATCGGGACCCAGAATCAGGACCGGTCACTGCTTGAGGAGACTGCCCGGCGGTGGTCGAGTCCCGAACACGAGATTCAACCGGAAGATATTCTCTGTGACGGCTGCCGCTCGGTCGGCAAACGGCTGAACCGGTTCTGCTCGGAGTGCTCCCCGAGGCTCTGCGGTCTTGAGAGGGGTGTAAAGAACTGCGGCCTTTGTCCTGAATATCCCTGCAAACGGCTGCAGGAGCTCTGGGATGTGATTCGGGCGCCAGAGGCGAGGCGGCTGCTTGATAGAATCAGAGCCGGAAGGGGATGATGGAAGCTTGGGAAATTGGCGGAAGGGAGTTGAATCATGAGGCAGATGGTGATTGTGGTGCTGGGTTTAGTGGGTCTGGTAGGCGCCAAAGATGTTGGGGCGGCGATGGTGGCTGATACGATACTCTTGCCTGAGCCGAGTTTCAAGGGGAAGGTCACGGTGGAGGAGGCGCTGAAGGCAAGGCGGTCAATCAGGGATTTCCAGGATGAGCCGCTGGAGCTGGCTCAGGTCGCTCAGCTCCTCTGGGCCGCCTATGGGGTGACGAAGCCCTTGCCGGGAAGGGAACTGAGGGGTGGTCTCAGGACCGCGCCTTCGGCCGGTGCCCTCTATCCCTTGGAGATTTATCTTGTTGCCGGAAAGGTGACCGGCCTTGGGCCGGGCGTCTTCCGATATCTGTCGGAGAGGCATGCGCTGGTCAAGCTGGCAGAGGGAGACCGGCGCAAGGAGCTCGCGGCCGCGGCCTGGGGTCAGGATATGATTGCGCGGGCACCAGCGGTTATTGTCTATTCGGCCGTCTTCGAACGGAATACGCGCAAATACGGTCAGCGGGGAAGAGAGCGGTTCGTCTGCATGGACCTGGGTCATTCGGCGGAGAATGTCTATCTCCAGGCTGTTGCCCTGGGCTTGGGAACATGTGCGGTGGGTGCCTTTGAGGACAGTTCTGTGAAACGGGTGATAGGCATGACAAAACCTGAAGAGCCGCTCTACCTGATGCCGGTGGGGCGACCCAGGCGAACCGAATTCTGACCTCTCACCTAAAGAGACCAATCAAACCCGAGCCGAACCTTATGGTGACAACTCTTTTGAAACCATGAGTAAGTAATGGATATAACTGCATTTTTATCTAGGTCTTATAGTTCCAACTGATAACCAAAATCGGTTCCACATTCTATCAGTTTCTGATTCCAGCACTTATCATAAGATTGATTGCTGGTCTGATATCGAAGGTAGCTACCAAAATCAGACCCGAAGTCACTACCGGAGTCACTCCCCCCTTGACATTGTCAGTATAGACCCGTGTTGGTGCCCAATTGCCTAACTACTTATGGGCTAGAAGGTTAGCACTGGAAACCTGGCTAAAACTCCGATTGACAGCGAGGGGGGCATAAATAGAATTGAATCAAGTCCAGAAGTGGCGTATGACACAGCAATTTACGGTCCGGCACCTGACGCGCGCTGATGGTCGAGCGGTCGGGCTTTTGACCGAAGAGGTCTTCCACGAAATGGGTGCCGAGCCGATGCATTCGGCCGAGGCCACCGAACTGATGTTTGACACCCCATGGTTAGCGAATGGTGACGGTCTCGTCCTTGAGTGCCAGGGTGAAATGGCTGGTTTCGGCTGGGCGCGGGATTCGGTCTGGAATGGCAAGAAGTTCATCAATGTCGGACTTTACCTCCGGAAGCCGTTCCGTGACCGGAAGCACCATGAGCTGCTCACCAAACCGCTGCTCGAACTCGCCATTGCGGTAGCCAGAAAGTACGGGACCCACGAGGCGGTTGTTTTCTGTCGCAGCATTGACACATTTCACCCGCCGATACTTAGAGATATGGGATTTCGGGAACACCCGGTGAGCATGCTCGGCTTCCGGCACGACCTTGAGTCAATCCCGTTCTTTCCGCTGCCGCCCGATGTCACGGTCAGAACACTGAGCTGGCCCGGGGAGAAGGGACTTTTCACATCTCTCTCCCAGCAGGTTTTTGACGACCGGCCGAAGCAGGGTGAACCGTTGCATCCCGACACGCTTGACTTTGAGATGACCAAGCCGTCATTCCATTCTGAGCAGTTCAATGTTGTTGAGCAGGGCGGCCGACCGGTCGGTTACCTCATCATTTTGGCGTCATGGGAGCAGGAGCAACTGCTCTACGAGATTGCCGAGCTTGGCATTCTCCCCGAATGTCGTGGCACCGGGCTGGGTAAGGCACTGATGTGTTACGGACTGAACTGGGTCAAGCGTCATGGTGGCCCGAACGCGCTAACTGCGGCCTTCAGCACCAACCCTGTCGCCGCCCTCTACTGGCGCTTGGGATTCAGACCCGACCCGGCCCGCACCTTCATCTTTTTTACCCGGCACCTCCTTCCAGCCTGATACCATCCAGAACCGACAGTGGTAACTAAATCTTCTGTCCATTTGAGGGGGGCATGGTGGCCTCTCTGGAAAGATGGAAAGTCATATCCCCGTCTTGCCTAGAAGGGGTCCTTCGCTGCCTGCGGGACCGAGAGCTTTAGCATTTAGTCAGTATCACCGATGGACCGTTGCCTCGCCCGACGACCCGGGTTGGGCTATTCTCTTTCGTTATCCGTGTCCGAACCCCAGTCTGCCGGTCAGAACGGGATGTCGTCGAGCTGGTCTTTGGGGATATCCGGCTCCTCGTCAATCGGCGGCTCCGGAACGGTCTCAGCCGGTTGTGCCTCCTCGGCAGCTCCAACCTTGTCGAGAATCTGAACCCTTCGGGCGTAGATTTCAAAGGCGGAGCGTTTCTCGCCGGTAGGGGCGTCCCAGGTTCGGCTGCGAAGCTCGCCTTCTATCAACAGCGCCGACCCCTTCTTCATCCTTTCGGCCAGGCGCTCGGCAAGCTGAAACCAGGCGTTGACATTGAAGAAGTAGGTCTCATCCTTCCACTCATTGGTGTTCTTGTCGAGGTAGCGGCGGTTGACCGCCAGGCGGAAGGTGCAGACCGGTGTTCCTTTCGGTGTATAGCGGATGTCAGGGTCGGCAGCGGCCCGGCCCATGAGAACAACACTGTTGAGATATCCAAGGCGCAGGTCGGCCATCTTACACCTCCCCGGCCGGCTGGGCCGGCTCATCGGCAGCAGATGGCTGCGTCTCGCCGGCCGGCGGCACACTGACCACCGGTTTCCGGACTACCGCCATCCGCAGAATCTGTTCGTTGTGGCGGAGTTCGTAGCGGATTTTTTCCGGCAGTGTGCC
>JBDRUJ010000116.1:0-5141 GCA_039801285.1 Caldifarciminota bacterium | reverse complement strand
CCATCCTGCCAGCTGTTGTGCTCATCCTGAGTCGAACGGAACCGGCAGACGATCTCCGGTGTTGCGCCTTCGGCCCAGGCAACCACGATGCGGCTCTGATTGGCCGCGACTACCGGCTGGTCGGAGAGAACCCCCGGGCTGTTGGAGAGGTTGACCGCCTCCTTCCAGACCGAGGGGAAACCAGGCGCCCAGTTGTTGGCCTGAATCGGGCTTTGGGTCATGGTGTACTTCACCTCACCAGCATCAGACCAGACCAGGTGGAGATAGTCGGCCTGGCCCTCACCAGGCTCAACCGCGATTGAAGGGTTGCCCAGGTTCTCGCCATCGGCAATGGTGTCCCTTATCAGGCTGTCGCCGTCAAACTTGGCAACAATCAGGAACTTGCGGCCTGAGCCGTTGTCATAGAGGAATGCGGCATAGCAGCAGGGGAAGCTCGCATCCGAGGCAGCCGCAACCGAGACCGGGCCGACCGAGCCCTGACCCGATGGATAGATTGACTGGGCATCTGACCAGGAGCCGCCAGAGTTGAGATAACGGGCCTCAATACCCCTTGCCCGCTCACTGCCGGTATAAATCATCACCGCCCATTTCCGGCCGGTTCCATCCTCAGCCAGGGCCGGAGCCTCGCACCCCTCGGCCAGGACGCTCCGCCTCCAGGAGTCACCGCCCGCCGACCTTGCAAACATCACCGCGCCATCAAGGTCACGATAGACCGCAAACAGCGAGTCGGAATCGGCCTTCCGGATGAGCTTTGTTCCGTTGTTGAGCCTGGTCGCATTGGCGCAGGCCCTGGAGAGATTGAGCGACTCCACCTTGAACCCAAGCTCACCGGTGTCAGGAGCAACCTCTTCACTCCACAAGAGCTTCACCCGCATCTGGTCAATGCTCGGACTGACCGCGCTCGACTCAGCCACGGCCTGAGGATATCGGCAGTGGTTATCGGTTGCCACAAAGGTCAGGGTGTCGCCTCTTACACTGCCCCTGATTGCCCACTTGCCATTCAACATCTCCTGCCAGACCACGACCCCGGCCCCGGCATAGACCGGGTTCTCCTTCTCGGCAGTGGTGCGGCAGCTCGGGCTTGCCGCCTCCTGCCAGCCGGGAAACTGGCCAAAGCCGGTAACATCATTGGTGGCATGGCAGACGACCAGAGTGTCGGCAGCGCCCGGAATCCGCCTGACCCAGACGGAGTGGAGGATGCCCTGCTCAAGCTGCGACATCGGATGGAAACCGTCTGAAGTCACAAGCTCAGGCCCTGACCAGGCTGGCGGCCGGTCATGAGAACCGGCCGAGTAGTCAAACAGCCCGCTGCTCAGAACCGAGTCGCCATGCTGCCAGGTGACATAGATGCTGTCGGTATTGTAGATGTTGATGCACGGCAAGCTATCGGTCAGGTCATTCCGGCTCGCAACCGTGTCCAAAATCACATTCCCGGTGTCCACACGGGCAAACAGAATCTTCGAGGTTCCATTGCCCGAGTCGTAGATTGGGAACACAATTGCCCCGACATACACCCCATTGGCCTGATTCGGATAGCACACGATGGACGGCTGCGCGAGCCTAGCAGAACTGGACCCCGCAAAGACAGGCTTGAAAATGCCTTCACCCATCATGCACCAGAGCGTATCGTTACAAACGTATGCGACCCAGCGTCGGCCTCTGGAGTCCAAGGCAAGGGCGGGGGAGGAACCCGACCCCACGATGATCGGTGCGGGAATGGTACCAACAAGAGGGCCAGCCATTACGTCGCCCTCACGCAAGTGCGCCTGATGCACGCACAAGGTCGAATCTTGCAGTAAGCCTCTACTAGTATTGTATATTTTGCATGGAGGAAGGACTTGAGCATAGCTCCTCCAGAACAATCCAACTCTGGAGCATAGCTCACGGCCCAAACAGGGAGGAGGGAAGGTAATGTCAGGGTCGGACCAGACAGCCCGGGCCGCTATGGGACATCCGTTTGTTGGGACATAAGCGGCCACGGATGGGTTCAAATCATCGTCCCAAGGCCTTATATACCACGGGGAGAGCCACCTTTCGTCATCGCACCATGCCCAGTCATTCGCCTCGCCTGTCCAACGCGCGCTCCGCACCTCGACTTCTGATGCGTCCTCAGGGTAGCCTGGAACGCGAACCTCTCTGACCATAAGAAGGTTGCACTTGTTGCCGTCATGAATCAGGGCCAAGTTCGGCGCATTGTAGCCACATTCAGGGTAGCCCGGAACCTCGCCAGGCGAACCTTCGGGATGCCATGTATTACCACCATCAGAGGACCACCGGTACTTGGTGACTGCTCCTATACCCGCTCCTCCTTCAGTCCAACAGACAAACACCGTGTCACCCAGCGCAGCCAAGCATGGCTCATTCCCATAAAGGCTCAGAGCAACTGGTGGGTCACTCCATGTCCAACCATCGTCTGTTGATTTCCTAAATACTATGGAGTCAATGTTGTTCTGACCCTGATGATACACCAGATATACAGTATTCGACAGGTCTTTCGCAGCCACCGAGGGGAAGTCGAAGTCGCAACCATCAGCTATCCGATAGGGATACGGCCAATGTACGGACTCAATAGTAACAAAGGCCACGAGATGTTCATATTTTTGTTCGTATGCTAACAGGGCACAATGGCACATACCATCGGGTATCCCGGTTGCCCATGGCATAGGTTCCTGTACGTGGTGACTGCCGTATGCGGAGCGAGAGAAAAGGCTGGCCAACTGTCTGTATCGTACGCATATGGTCACAACCGACCTGTGCACTGGAGGTCTTCGCCTCTATACCAAATGTGTTCGCTGTCACGCTCAAAATCGTCATGGTCGAAAAACACGTGTTTGCCCTGGGCGCCCATGGCGATAGTCAGTGACCAATCATCAGTCCCGCCGTCGTTGACAATAGTGGTGGAACAACGCAAAGCCCGATGCCACAAGTCGTCCCATTCGAACGCTGTTACACGCTCTTCCTCTGTCTCAGAGTATCGGCTGGCAACGACCGTTATCCAGACCTTCTTGATGCCATTCACCTCATACTCCCGCATCGCGATAGCGTGCGCTCCATTGTTACCAGTGAGTTCGTAATCGGGCCACCAATTCGTTCCCTGTGCAACCATCTCGACTCCCCGCTGCCAGTGCCACACGCGGAGCTGGCCGACAACGCTAGAGACCATGCCTATCAGACAGCTGTTACCACGATTCTGGTGCTCATAACTCCTTCTCATCTTTCGGCTATTGATAGTCACCGCCCAGGGAATATGAACTTCTCTCTGCTCAGCCGGGACGGACAACTCACAAAATACACGCCAGGAGTCAAGTAACTCAGGTCGTTGACACCTACGTGCAGTTCTGTCACCTTCTGTCCGGCCATGTTGGTAACTACTCCCTTACCCGGCCCAGCCCAGTAGACTTGTGTCCGAACAACAGAAGGATGAAGCAAGCCGGGTCCGAGGCACTCAGGAACCGATTCCTGCACAGCCGTCATGCTGTCCCGGATGACGTACACGCAGTTGTTGGTGGGGTCTGTCACATACACGCGGTTCTGCTCCGGATTCAGCACCATGTGTCCAGTACCATGACCTACACCAATTATGCAGACCACACTGTCGCTATCGCCCCCAATCACTGTGACTCCACTGTCACTTCCTGCGCAGTAGACCTTGTTGTTCAGGGGGTTGTACAGTAGTGTATGCGGAAACCCGCCTACAGTCAGAGTCGCGATAACCCTGTCACTTACCGCATCTATTACACTGACCGTCCCTGCAAACCCATTGGCGCAGTAAATCTTGTTGTTATGAAAGTTCCAGCACAGCGTCTGCGGACCTTCGTCCGTTACTACCTTCCTCAGCACCACACCCGTTCTTCCGTCCAACACCGTGACGCTGGAGTCAAAGACGTTGGCGCAGTAGACCTTGTTGTCAATAGAGTCCCAGCAGAGATTGTTCGGCATCTGGCCAACGGCCGCTCTGGCCACGATGCTGTCACTACGGCAGTCAATAGTCTTGACACTGTCTAAATACGGGAGAGCTGCATAAACCAGGTTGTCTTCCGGATTGTAGGCCAGAGCACAGGGCGTCACACCTAACTCAACAAAGGCCACTACAGAATCCCCTGCTCCATCAATCACTACGACACCCCCGCGGCAGGACCCATAAACCCGGTTATTGGCTAGATTGACAACGCCCCATCCCGGAAATGGCGGTACGGACAGCGGGACGACCGCCAGCGCGGTATCACCACTGCCATCCACAACCATTATGCTGCTGCTTAGCCGAAGCGTGCAATAGAACTTGTCGGCAAGATGGTTGTAGCACATCGGCATTGCCAGCGACTCGACCACAACCTTGCCCACCACTTGGTTGGATGCACCATTAATTACAGCAAAGGCACGTGCATCATCTCTGGCGCAATACACCTTGTTATGAACGGAATTGTAGCATAGCGCCCCAGGTGTCGAGTCAACCGGGATGACGGCCTCCAACCACTGACCGGAGGCAACATTGGCCAGTAGGCTAAGGATAGATACTAGGCAGAGCCATAGAACATATGCTTTGGGCAAAAGTTTACTCCCTGCCCTTGATTGTCCTGGGTGGAACACCTTCAAGCGACTAACGACAGAAGCGGTCATTTTCAAGCCATCCGAATCTTTCTCAGTATAATGCCCGACTTCACCCTGTCAATAGTCTTTGTAACACCCTTGTGATATTCTAACTCTCTGATTATCATGTGGTTACCCAACTGATGCCCCCTTGACGCGCTCAGCCACCCTGAAGGGTAATATCGGGGGTGAGACCGCGCTGGACTCGGCCAGGGCCTGAGGATATCGGCAGTGGTTATCCGTTGTGTTGACAATCCTGTTCTTCTTACTAAACTTATCTCGTGAACCTGGTATCCTTGGTTTCCTTGCTCGCAATAGCCCCAATTCATTCAGTCACCCCTCTTTCTCCCGATACCTTTGAGATGCGGGAGATAACTCGCGTGCCTTACTCCGCCTTTGGCCGGATTACCTGCGGTGATGCTGACCACGACGGCCTTCAGGAGTTCTACGGCCTTGGTCAGCACTTCACCTGCATCCTTGAGTTCACTCCAGATATGAATTACGACACTACCCGACTGGAGGTGTGGCCCGCATACTTCTGGTTCCTCTCCGAC
>JBDRUJ010000115.1:0-5244 GCA_039801285.1 Caldifarciminota bacterium | reverse complement strand
AATGGCAAGGGAATAAGGTGTCTGCGCCGAGCCGGAATAGATGTCCGGGTTGGACTCCTGGCAAAAGAGGCGCGGCGCCTGAATGAAGGATATCTCACATTTGTCCAGGAGCACCGGCCTTTTGTCATCCTGAAGGTGGCGGCAACCCTGGATGGAATGATGGCAACGAGCGAGGGCGAGTCGCAGTGGATTACCGGCGAGGAAGCCCGTGAGTTCGGTCAGAAGCTGCGCAAGGCGGCTGATGCGATTATTGTCGGTGTAAACTCGGTTCTCAGTGACAATCCGCGGCTCACCTGCCGTATCGCCCAGGGCAAGCGACTCCTGCGGGTGGTTCTTGACTGCTTTCTCCGAATCGGGCCTGATGCCCGGCTCTTCAGTGAGCCGGGACCGGTCCTGGTCTTCACAACGAGTAATAACGAGGGACGCATCCGCCGGCTTGAGCGTGTCGGAGCCGAGATTGTCCGGGTGCGGATGGAACGGAAGGAGCGGCTCTCCTGGCAGGACATCCTTGCCGAGCTCTACCGCCGACAGGTGACGACCGTCCTGATTGAAGGTGGCGCAACCGTGGTCTCTTCAGCCCTTGAGGCCGGCATTGTCGACAAGGCGTTCTTCTTCCAGGCACCGAAGGTCTTCGGTCCGGGCAAGTCATTCAGTCAGGGGATGAATGCTCGGAGTCTCAACAGCGCCTTGGTGCTCAAGGATGTCAGGCACACCGAGCTGGGCGAGGACTGGCTGACCGAGGGTTATGTTTACCGGTTTGGTTAGTGCAGTCGGCAGGGTGGAACGGGTCGCCACCCGTGCCGGCAACCGGCTCTTCACAATCGCGACCAGTGGCGAGTGGCAGGCGGCAAAGGGCGAGAGCATTGCGGTGAACGGCTGCTGCCTGACGGTGGTCGCTGTTGAAGAGGGCGGGTTCAGGGTTGAAGCGGTGGAAACGACCCTGAAGGGAACAACCCTTGGTCGGCTGAAGGTTGGCAGTCGGGTGAATCTGGAAAGGGCTTTGGCGGTCGGCGAGCGGCTTGGCGGCCATCTGGTTCAGGGCCATGTTGATGAGGTTGGTGAGGTCCGGATGATTGAGCGGCGGCCCGGCCTGACCGTCCTGACGATTGGTGTCAAACCGGAAAGCATGAAGTTCGTGGTTCCCAAAGGCTCGGTCTGTGTTGATGGTGTAAGCCTGACTGTTGCCGGTGTCCGCGGCCGGGAGTTTTCGGTCAACATCATTCCTTACACCTGGGAAAGAACCACCTTCAGGCATCTGAAGCGGGGAGACCGGGTCAACATCGAGTTCGACCTGGTTGTCAAGGCTGTCCGGCATCATCTCGATTCACGAGCGGCCCTGTAGAACCGCCCTCGGCAGGACCGGAATCCCGGGCGGTGACTACTGTCTCAATCCCTATCTGGGCTGCAGCCACGGCTGCCGCTACTGCTATGCCGCATTCATGGCCGGCTACTTTGGAATCCAGGAACCCTGGGGCAGTTTTGTTGCGGTGAAGGTGAATCTTCCCGAGGTCCTGGAAAGGGAGGTCCGGCGCAAAAAGCCGGGTCGGGTGCTGGTAGGAACGGTCTGCGACCCGTATCAACCTTTGGAGCGGACCTGCCGGCTGACAAGAAGGGCATTGGAGATTCTCGGCCGTGCCCGGTTCAGAGCAACGATAATGACCAAGTCCATTCTGGTCCTTGACGACCTGGACTTTCTCAAAGGATGCCGGAGCTTTGATGTTGAGATGACGGTCACAACACTGGATGAGCGGGCGCGGGAGTTCTTTGAGCCTGGCGCGCCGGCGAGTACAGACCGGCTTGAGGCGGTGCGACTCCTGCGAGCGGCAGGGGTTGAAGTCACCATCTTCCTCGGGCCGCTTCTGCCCCATTTCTCCGACACACCCATTGAGCTGGACCGGCTGGTTGCCGCGGCAAAGGATGCCGGTGCCAGTCGGGTCTTAATAGATAAGCTGAACTACCTTGGTGCTAAGTTCCCGCACATCCGAACCGGGCTGAAGGAACACTGGCCAGAAGCACTGAGGGCATTCGAACTTGCCCTCCAGGACCCGGATGGCTATGACGCTAGGCTCAGGGCAGTTGCTCGGGATATGCTGAAAAGGCACAGCGTTCCGGGCGAAGTGCTGTTCTGATTGACCTTTGGGCCGTCTGGCCTAGAATCTAGGCGATGGATATAAAGCTCATCCGCGAAAGGCCTGAAGAGGTGCAGCAGATGCTTGAGTTGCGCCGCTCCAGAGTCGGGATTGAGCCGATTCTGGAGCTTGACCAGAAGCGGCGCAGCCTGGTCCGGGAGCGTGACGAGCTCCGAAACCGGCAGCGCCAGCTCTCCCAGGCAATCGCCCAAGCCAAGCGGGAAAAGCAGGACTGCGCCGGCATGCTCAGCCAGGCATCCGAACTCTCGGACCGGATAAAGGGAATCGAGGCGGAGCTTAGTCGGGTTGAGGATGAGCAGGCCGGACTTGTCCGGTTTCTGCCCAATGTGGTCCATCCCTCGGTTACCGCGGAAGAAGAGATTGTCGCCACCTGGGGAGACCCGCCCCGGTTCGACTTTGAGCCCCTGACCCACATGGACCTCGGTGCCGCGCTGGGCATCATTGACCTTGAAGCCGCAGCCCGGCTTGCCGGCTCCAGATTCGTCCTCTTCCGGGGCCAGGGTGCGCTCCTGGAGCGGGCACTCATCAACTACTTCATCGACACCAATGTCCGCAGGCATGGCTATATTGAGATTGCGCCACCCGTCCTTGCCAATCCCCAGACCCTTGAGGCAAGCGGCCAGCTACCCCATCTTGAAACCGAGATGTACCGGTGTCGGGACGACGAACTCTTTCTCATCCCCACAGCTGAGCCGCAGCTTGTGGCGCTCCACCGGGGTCAGACCATCCCTGAAGCGCAACTGCCGCTGAAATATGTCTCCTGGACTCCCTGTTTTCGCCGCGAGGCCGGCTCATATGGCAAGGATGTTCGAGGAATAATCAGGATTCATCAGTTCGACAAGGTTGAAAACGTCCGCATCACCTGGCCGGAACGCTCCTATCAGGACCTGGAGGAGATGAGAAAGGAGTCGGAGAGCCTGCTTCAGGACCTGGGGCTTCCCTATCGAGTCAAGCGGCTTGCCGCCTGGGACATCGCCAATCAGTCGGCCAAGACCTACGACCTTGAGGTCTGGGCAGCCGGGCTCAAGCGCTGGCTTGAGGTCTCATCAATCTCCAACTGTGAAGATTATCAGACCCGACGGGGCGGAATCAGGGTTCGAGCCAGAGACGGCAAGACATTCTATCCCCACGCTCTCAATGGCTCGGCCCTTGCCCTGCCCCGGACATTCATTGCCCTCGTCGAAAACTACCAGCAGCCCGACGGCTCGATTGTTGTGCCCGCGGTGCTCAGGCCCTATATGAACGGCCTGGAGCGTATCACCGGTCAACCCTGAACCGGAAGGGCAAAAGCCTGCGCAGTCTGGTCCGGCGGCTTCTGCAACCATTGGTCAGAATGACCTCGCAATCTTCACCAAACTCGCTTATAACCTGAAGGCAGGCACCACAGGGTGGGGGCAACTCCTTCGTGGGGGCAAACACCAGCACTGCCCTGATTCTCCGTGCGCCGGCCGAAACCGCCTTGGCAATCGCCACCCGCTCCGCACAGATGGTTAGACCATAGGAGGCATTCTCAACATTGGCGCCGGAAAAAATCCTGCCCTCTTCGGTCAGCACCGCCGCACCGACCGGGAAGTTGGAATACGGACAATAGGCCCGCCGGGCGGCCCGAGATGCGGCCTGCTCCATTTGAGTCAATAGACTTCTCTCCATCCTCCCTACCCGGTTAGATAATCTGCCCTAGAAAGCTCGTTCCGTCAGAAGTCGGTTCCACCTTGAGAAACTGGGCTGCGGTCTGACCAAG
Source organism: Caldifarciminota bacterium (assembly GCA_039801285.1). Lineage (GTDB taxonomy): Bacteria > Hydrothermota > Tepidihabitantia > Tepidihabitantales > Tepidihabitantaceae > JBDRUJ01. The sequence goes on along the minus strand of JBDRUJ010000115.1, from coordinate 1,353 downwards.
GTCGGCAAAGCTTTCCCTTGTGCCCAGATTCACACCTTGGCGCAACTTCGGCCCGGTAACCAGAAGCGGCACAAACTCACGGGAGTGGTCGGTAGAAGGGGTTGTCGGGTCGTTGCCATGGTCCGCGGTGATAAAGAGCAGGTCATCAGGTCTGAGCCGGGAAATCACCTCGGGTAGCCGAGAGTCAAACTCCTCCAGCCCGCGGGCAAAACACTCGGGGTCGTTCCTATGGCCCCAGTCCATGTCAAACTGAACCAGCGTTGTCCAGATGAGACCTGAGCCGGTCCGTTCCAGCGTCTCGAGCAGAAGATTAAGACACTCTTGGTTGTTCACGGAGTGTTTGGTCTCGGACCAGCCCCGGCCGGCAAAAAGGTCATCGAGCTTGCCGATACCGATGGCTGGCAGACCGGCCCCCTGCACATTATCAACCAAGGTCGGTTTTGGCGGCGGACAGGAGAAGTCCCTCCGGTCCGGGGTGCGGTAGAACGAACCGGGCCAGCCGGCAAATGGACGGGCAATCACCCGGGCAACATGAAACGGCTCGACCAGAAGCTCCCGGGCAATCCGGCACCAGCGATAGAGCTCATCCAATGGAACGACATCAACATGGCAGGCAATCTGGAACACACTGTCGGCCGAGGTGTAGACAATCGGCCGTCCGGTTTTCATATGCTCCTCGCCCAGCTCCCTGATGATTTCGGTGCCTGAGGCATGGACATTGCCAAGAACCTCGCGGCCAATCGCCGCCTCGAACCGGCTGATTAGCTCTTTAGGGAATCCCTGCGGAAACACTGGAAACGACCGGGAAAGAACCACACCGGCAAGCTCCCAGTGGCCGGTTGTCGAATCCTTGCCAATTGACCGCTCTGCCATTTTGCCAAAGGCCGCCCAAGGCCTGGTCTGCGTAGGGACGCCCCTGACGGGGCTGATAGAACCCAGTCCCAGCCTTGCCAGATTGGGTAGTCTGAGCCCGCCAACCGCCTGAGCGGTGTTGGCAAGGGTGTTGGAGCCCTCGTCACCGAAATCGCCCGCATCCGGCAATGCGCCGCAGCCGACACCATCAAGAACAATGATAATCACACGGGAAGAGCCCATAAACGAAAACTGCCGGGGACAGGATTTGAACCTGCATGCCGCTAAGCACATGGCCCTCAACCATGCGTGTCTGCCAATTCCACCACCCCGGCAAGACAAAGTGGCAACTTATTATAGAGATTCATCCCCGCCTGTCAATCGAATGTATAAGTCAGGTACTGTCAAGAATTTTGTGTAAATTGGTATTTGGGCCATAGCGGGCGCTTCTGCCATTGTCGGTTGTACTTCACAAACAGCATATAGACAATCCGGTTGCAG
>JBDRUJ010000114.1:0-5253 GCA_039801285.1 Caldifarciminota bacterium | reverse complement strand
GCCTCATCGGTTCCCACCGGCACTGTGAGCCGGCCCCTGAGCCGGCCGTTGACCTGCACCGGTATCTCGAGCCGGTCAAAGACTAGGAACCGTTCGTCACACTCCGGAAACCGTTCGTTGAAGAGGGAGTCGGCATCAGGCCGGGCCCGGTGCCAGAGTTCTTCGGCAAGATGGGGAGCAAATGGTGCCAGCAGGTAGATGAACCGGCCGAGACAGAAGCCGAAGAGCCGCGACTGCTTATCCTCGAAGCCGTTCAAGCTGTTCAGAAACTCCATCTCGGCTGCAATGGCAGTGTTGAACTGAAGCGTCAAGCAGTCTTTTCGGACCTTGTCAATCGTCTGGTTAAGCCGGATATAGAGTTCCCGGTCGGCGCCGGTAAATTTCTGGGTATCAGGGGGATCGAAGTTGACAACAGAGCCATGCTCCGCAAAGAGCCGCCAGACCCGGTTTAGGAACCGGGTGACGCCGGTGACCAAGTCGTCGGTCCATTCGAGGGGCTTTTCGGGCGGAGCGGCAAAGAGGACCGCAAGCCGTGCCACATCTGCACCGTGCTTTTCGACGAACGGCCCGACCCAGACACCGTGGCGTTTGGACGAGGACATCGTTCTGCCTTCAAGGCTGACCATCCCTTGGGTGTGGAGATTACGGCAGGGCTCCTGGACCGAGACCATGCCCATGTCGTGGAGGACCCGGGTGAAGAAACGGAAGAAGATTAGGTGACCGCAGGCATGCTCAATTCCGCCGATATAGGAGTCAATCGGCAGCCACTTGTCGGCCTCGGCTTTGTCAAAGGGTAACCGGTCGTTGTGGGCGTCGGTGTAGCGCAAATGGTACCAAGAGGAATCAACAAATGTGTCCATCGTGTCTGGGTCACGCCGGGCCGGCCCTTGACACTTAGGACAGGTAGTGGTGATGAACTCTTCGACACCGGCAAGGACCGACTTGCCCTTGGGCTTGTAATCCCGGACATTCTCGGGCAAAAGAACCGGCAACTGTTCGTAAGGCACAGGGACGATACCGCACTTCGGGCAGTGAATCATCGGAATCGGTGTTCCCCAGTATCGCTGCCGGGAGATGAGCCAGTCCTTCAGACGGTAATTCACCTTTCTGCGGCCCAAGCCAAGCCGCTCCAGGTGGTCAATCACCTTCTCGATGCCCACTTTTGATGGGGTGCCGTTAAAAGGACCAGAGTTTATCATGATGCCTTCATCAACAAAGGCAGCAGTCAGTTGGTCGGGCGCCAAGGAGGTCTGACCGGGTGGCGCGATAACTACCCGAATCGGAATGTCGTACTTCTTGGCGAACTCGAAGTCCCGCTGGTCATGGCCGGGCACTCCCATAACCATGCCGGTGCCGTAGCCAGCTAGGACAAAGTCGGCAATCCAGATGGGCACCCGCTCGCCGGTCAGCGGGTTAGTGGCGAACCGGCCGGTGAAGACTCCTTCCTTTTCGGTGCCGGCGGCAGTTCGCTCAATCTCCGGTTTCACGAGCACCCGGGCACAGAACTCACGCACCGCCGGTTCTTGCGGAGTGCCCAAGGCAATCGTTTCGGCCAGCGGCGCATCCGGTGCCAGTGCCAGAAAGGTCACGCCGTAAAGGGTGTCGGGTCGGGTGGTGAAGACCGGCAGCAGGGTTGGTGGTTCAGGGGTCTGCGCGTCCAGCGGTTCCAGTCGGAAGTCGACCTCAATCCCTTCGGAGCGGCCAATCCAGTTCTGCTGCATGATGCGAACGTTTTCGGGCCAGCCGTCAAGCTCGTTTAGCCCGTCCAGCAGCGCTTGGGCATAATCGGTGATTCTGAAGAACCACTGGACGAGCTTGCGCTTCTCAATCGGTGCCGAGCAGGTGCTCCGGTAGCAGCGGCCATCAATCACCTGCTCGTTGGCAAGCACCGTCTGGCATTTGGGGCACCAGTTGACAAATGCCTCACGGCGGTCCACCAGCCCTCGCTCCCAGAACTTGAGGAAGAGCCACTGGTTCCACTTGTAGTACTCGGGCCGGCAGGTGGTCACCTCACGGTCCCAGTCATAGGCGATACCCAGAAGGTTCAGATTCCGTTTGCACAGGTCAATTGAGTCAAACGTCCAGACACTGGGATGAATGTTGTGCTCTATCGCCGCATTCTCGGCCGGCAGCCCGAAGGCATCCCAGCCAAAAGGATGTAGCACATCATAGCCCAGCATCTTCCGGAACCGGCAGATACAGTCGCCAATCGTGTAGTTGCGGGCATGGCCCATGTGCATATCCCCGGATGGATAGATGAACATTACGAGGACATAGAACTTCCGCTTCGGGTTCGGATTGGTCGCAAACGTCCGCCGCTCCTGCCAGAAGTGCTGCCAGCGCTTCTCAATTTCCCTTGCCGGATATTCCAGACTATGACCTTTTGACTTGGGGTTTTTCACATTAGACAGCGCTCCTTTCTTAGACACCAGTCCGCGTGGCACCGGGCAGCTGCCGCAGTGCAGCCGAGACAGACCGTGAAGAGGTCCAAGAGCACAAACGGCTCGGGATGGCCTGTTACAATCGCCCGGTTTATCTCATAAAGCCGGTGCAGACAGCGGTCAATCTCTGCCACCTGCCACTTCGCCCGTCGGGGCGGTGGCACCCGCCACCTCAGCTGAGGGGGCAGAAGCCCAACCTTGGCCGATAACAAATCTAAAAATCCATTAGTTAGCCAGACGACTATCCCTACCGGGTTTTCGCCCCAAGCACTCAACCTGCGGAGAATTACCAGTGCCCCGGCGGCATCCCGGTCCAGCGCCCGGTCAACAAACTCTCGCAGCTCAAATTCCCGCGACTGACCGACGAACCGCTTCACCAACTCACCGGTCACCCTGCCGCCAGGCCCGAGGACCGTCGCCAACTTCTCCAGTTCGTTCCGCAGCACCATTGTCTCCTCACCGGCAATCTCAATCAGCATCCGCGCCGCACCCAAATCCATAACCAGCCCCACGCCCTTTGCCCAGTGCTTCAGGAGTTCAAGCAGCTCCCACCCTCTTGGCTCGCGCAGTGTCACTACCCAACGGTCAAGGCCGGTTTCGGCGAACAGTTTTTCCCAGCCTCTATCACCGGTGCAGGTAAGAACAACACAGACGGTGGAGGAGAAGCGGTCGCCGGTGCGTGAGGAGTGAGCGACCGCTGCCAAGCCGGCGCACAAATCCCGGGCTGAACGCCGGTCCAACAATTCCAAAGCCCGAACTACCACCAGTCGCCGCTGGGCTCCGATGGGGGGCTGCCTCATGTGCTGCAGAAGTTCGATAACCGATACTCCGCCACCACCGATATCCGAGGCGTGAACATATTCGTAGTCAAACGGCTCAAGCCCGGGCACTAGGAGTTTTTTCTTCAACGTTGCAATAAACTCTTCGGCAAAGGCAGTGTCTCCTCCAAAAAGTACATAAACCGGTTGGAACCGTTCTCGTTCAATTTCTACCAGTAGGGCCCTTTTTCCAGACACCGTTCTAGTCTGGTTTTTGGGTTTAGGTGCTTCACGAGGGCTAACCATACTTCATCATATTCACGGTTCGAACTGTGTCAATTGGGTGAGCGAGTTAGCCGCGCAGCGTGCTCTCGACCCGTTCCAGAGCCAGAACACCTTGGTCGGTCAGAAACAGCGTATCCCCCCTCTTTTCCAGAAGGCCACTGCCAACCAGTTGACTTATCTGAGCATGGGTGACATGCCGGATTGAGATTCCAGCCAGTTGGATAAGGCTATTGCAGAGTTCCTGAACTTCGTCACAGGGCTTGGGTGTTGCTTCCCGGCCCAGCGTAACCAGTGCCAGATAGTCGGCGAGTCTGCTGGGATTCTGTCCTTCGCCTCTTTTGGTTCGGGTAATGGCGGCCGGGCCGAATCCGACCAGCAGACTGTTGGACCACAGGGACTTTAGGTAACGGCATTCATGCCCGGGGCGGGTATAATGATGTAGGGCGTAATTGGTCATGGCTGCCCCAAGACGCTCACGAGCCAGACGATATGCACCCAGCATTGCCAGCGGGTCGGCCACCCGTTTTGGAAAAAACAGGGTTACATGGTCGGGCTCGAGCCGCATCAGCCGGTTAAGCCATCGTTCCCAAGTCTTTGGGTCTAGACAATAGGCGAGCTCAACACCGACTGTCGGAAAGCCTGTTTCCCGCAGGAGTCGGAAATCCGACTCCACTCCATCGGACCATTTTGCCACTCGTAGCTCAAAACGGTCGAAGCCCGACTCCTTGATGACCTTGACTTTACCCGGATTCAATGTTCCGGGTTCACCGACTAGGGTCTGTTCCTCAGGCTGAATGGTGAGGTTGTCAAACAACGCCTGGATAAGGCGATAAAGCTGCTCAAGAGTGAGGGTTGACGGGCAGCAGCCTCCGAAGTAGACGGTCTTGAAGGTCTGGTCCTTGAACTTAGGCGCCCGTCGGTGGATTTCTTCCTCAACCGCAGCAACAAACCGCTGGGCTTTGGCAGGACTAAAGCGTTGCGGTTCGGTTCCGAACCGCCAGTCGGCACAGGTTCCGAATGGAACCGTAACAAGCACACTTGGTTGAACCGCCTTGGTATCACCACGCTGCTGAATTGGTGCCTCCTTTTTCCTCAGCGGACAATCCGACCGATGCGGTTGAGCCGGATCGCCCAAGGCGAAAGGATGATGCGGGCGAAGTTCGGCGCCGCGCTGGATGAGAAATAGAGCACCAGCGGCTTCCCCTTGACGTAATTGAGATCGAGCGGCCCCCAGAACCGCGAGTCCTCGGAGTTGTCCCGGTTGTCACCCATTACCATAATGTGGCCGGCTGGAATGACCACCGGTCCGAAGTTGTCCCGGACAAAACGGGATGAGTCGGGATGCTGATAGAACCGTCGGTTCTCCCAGCGCCGCTGAAAGTCGGCCGGCACCGGGTCTAGGCCGGGCAGGGTGTAATAGGTCTTATGCACCACATAGGGCTCATCCGGCCGCTTGCCGTTCACATAGAGCTGCTTGTGCCTGATTTCGACCGTGTCGCCGGCAATCGCCACGCATCGTTTGATGAAGTTTCTTGGCACGAACCAGGTGAAGAAGTGAGACTGGCTGTCCCAGTAGAGCGGGAGGAGTGGCAGCCACCTTGGGAAGAGTCGGACATAGCGCCCGGGCCGAGCTTGATCCTTAGGTTCATCCGGGTCTACCGGGAACCTGAAGACCACGATATCGCCACGCTGCGGGCTGGTGACCGGTAGAATAACCCAATTGGTAAACGGCAGCTTAACACCATAGATGAACTTGTTGACGAGCATGA
>JBDRUJ010000113.1:0-5296 GCA_039801285.1 Caldifarciminota bacterium | reverse complement strand
AGTCGGTCGGAGCAAGTTGATAGTCGGTCTTGACATCAATCGCCAGCTCGTAGCGCCGGGCAAACTCGCACAGCCGGTCGTACCATTCGTTGGTGAGAAACTCAGCGAGACTTGGTGCCGCGAGAATCCGCACCTTCCGCCCCCGAAGCTTGGCGAGCCGGGTGAGAATTGCCCGTTCAATCTTCATTGCCACTTCGGAGCGTGACCGGACCCGGCCCGAGCCCTGGCAGGTTGGGCAGGTTTCGCAGAGGAGGTACATCATACCAGGTCTGGTCCGTTCCCGGGTCATCTCCAACAGTCCGAACCGGCTAATCTTTGAGAAGTCGGCCCGGGCCCGGTCGTTGGCCAGCTGGGCCCGGAGTTCGTTGATGACCCTCTCGGTATTCTTCGGGTCGGCCATGTCAATAAAGTCAATTATGATGAGACCGGCCAAGTCGCGCAGTCTTATCTGCCGGGCAATCTCGGCCGCCGCCTCAAGGTTGGTGGCGAGAATCAAACGTTCTGGGTCTTCCTCCTGGGCGGAGCGGCCGGTGTTGACATCGATCGCCACCATCGCCTCGGTCTGGTCAATGGTGATGAAGCCCCCGGACTTGAGCCAGATGCGCTTCTGGAAGATGCGTTCCAGTTCGGTCTCGACACCGGTCCTCTCCAGGAGTGGTGTTTCATCCTGGTAGAGCTCGACCTTGCGGCGCAGGGCCGGGGCGATGCGCCCTAGATAACCGATGATTTCTCGGTAGCGCGGCTCGTAGTCAACAATCAGCCTTTCGACGCTCGCGGTGAAGATGTCTCGAACGATCTTCACCCCGATGGACGGTTCTTCGTAGAGCAGGGCGGGCGATTGGGCGGTCTCGGCTTTTGCCCGCACCTCATCCCAGATTCGCTCCAGCTCCCGGTATTCTGTCTGGAGCTCCTCAGCCGTTGCCTCCCGGGCGACAGTGCGGATTATCAGGCCGGCATGGGGCGCCTTGAATCGGCGCACCGCCTCCCGCAGCCGGCGTCGTTCCCGGGGCTCCTGGATGCGGCGCGACACCCCGACCCGCTGGGCATTCGGGAAGTAGACCAAGAACCGGCCGGGAATGGAAATGAAGGAAGTGAGTCGGGCGCCCTTCTCGGCAAAAGGGTCCTTGACAATCTGAACCAGAATCTCCTCACCCTCCCGCAGGGTGATAGTGCGCGGCTGCGCCTTGGTGCCTTCCTCGGGCTCCACCTCGTCGCCCTCTAGGACGTCAAACTCTGGGATTTCGACGAGCGGGAGAAAGCCGTTTTTGCGCAGCCCGATGTTGACAAATGCCCCCCGCAATCCCTTGACGACATTTTCGACCCGCCCCTTGTAGATTCTGCCGACGAGTGTCTGCTGCTCGGCCCGCTCGATATAGAACTCAACCAGCCGGTCATTCTCCAACAGCGCTACGCGCGTTTCCCACTCATTGGCGCTGACTACAATCTTCGTTTTCGTCTTCATATAACCTCTCTCCTATTTATTCTGGTCGCCGTTTCACGCTTGATGTTCCGCTCTCGTGACCTTGGACGGCTGGTAACTCAAGTCATCCCAGCTGACGTCTTCACCCAGAGGAGTCCTGATTCGGCGGTCATCAGCCACCAGGCAGTCGCGGCGCCGGACAAAGAGGGTCCGGGCTGCCGCTTCGGGGATGTCCAAAAGCCTCGCTAGGCGGTCAAACAGCTTCACCCCGGGCACAATCGCCAGCCCGATAAGAAACCGGAGCTCGCCGGTTAGCCGCAAGTCCCTGACGCCAGGGATGGTTCGTGCTCGCTCTTGAAGTGTTGCCCGCCGGCCAGCCAGTGCCTCTGGGAGCTCTATTTCATAAATACCCAGATTGATTAGCTGACCCAGTGATGGATATTCCGGGGGCACCGGTCGGGCTGCAACGATTCTCAGGCCTCTGGGCAAGAACGGCCCCAGGTCCCGCAGGATGTTTCCCGAATAGTGGAACTGGGTAAAGATGTCTAGATACTCGCTCTCCGAGAGGAGTCCTACCGGTAAAGGCGGTCCAAAGGAGAGCACGGGCTTCGGGGCAAAACCTCTTGTCCAGGCAACTGGCAGTTCGCTGCGCCGCAGGGCACGATAAAAGGCCCGCACCCGGTCAAGATGGGCGGCAAACCGGAAAGGCTCCTCTACTGCATACTTCAATCGGAACCTGGTTTTTGGTTCTTCGTAACTCCGAATCGGTCTTGGTCGGCGACCATAGGCCTTGAGCGGGTCTTTCTTTTCTTCGATTTCGAGCCTTGCCGGTTTGGTTGGTGGCATTTTGTCCGGACAGGCCCCGCAGCCGGTGCAACCGGCTTGGGAACAGTCGGGTGTTATGACACCAGCCTGAGCCCTGGTAAACTCCATGCGGAGAAACTCCCGGCTCACACCAACATCAATGAAGTCCCAAGGGAGCTGCTCCTCCACTGACCGTGCTCTGAGAAACTCCTGGGGGTCGACTCCGGCCTCGGCACAAGCCTTTTGCCACAAGGAGAACCGGAAGAACTCCGTCCACTCCTGAAATATCCCGCCATTCTTGTAAACCCGCTCAATCACCGCACCGAGCCGCTCGTCGCCTCGGGCGAGCAGTGCTTGGACAAAGGCGCACTCGGGATTTTCCCATTTCGGCCTGATGTTGCGCCGGGTCAGCGACGATTTGAGCGCCGCCATCTTCTCCCTGGTTCGGGTAATATCATCAAACCCTGCCCACTGCAACGGGGTATGGGGTTTGGGGACGAATGGCGTCAGATTGAACCGGACCAGCCGGCCCCGACAGAGCCGTGCAATCTCGGTCACAAATCGGCCAATCTCCATGATATCGGCTTCAGTCTCTCCCGGCAGTCCAATCATGAAGTAGAGCTTTACCCCGTTCCAGCCGGCATCAAGCGCATTGCGCACCGATTCCAGAACTCTGATTTCCGAAATCTCCTTGTTGATGAACCGGCGCAGCCGGTCCGAGGCGGTCTCTGGTGCAAACGTTAGTCCGGCCTTCTTCACCTCCTGCAGCTCAAGGGCCAGCTCGATTGAGAAATCCTCGCCCCGGGTGGAGGGCAAAGAAAGTGAGACTCGTCGTTCCTTCAGCCGCTCGTTGAGACGGCGCACCAGGTCTGCGAGATTCGGATAGTCCAAGGCGGAAAGGGCGAGGAGCGAGACCTCCTCCCAGCCGCTGGCCCTGATGCCCCGTTCCGCCAGCCGGACAATCTGTTCCGGACTTCGGAACCGCACCGGCCGGTTGATGATGCCGGCCTGACAGAAGCGGCAGCCACGGGTGCAGCCCCGAGCAATCTCAACAGTCAGCCGGTCGTGGACGATTTCACAGATAGGCACGACCGGTGGCAAAGGAAAATCCTCCTCCTTCAGCTCAGAGACTATCCGGCGGCGCACCGAGTCACATGCCGGATTGGTGACGCCGGGCACGAAGAGTCCGGGAAGTCCTGCCAGCCGCTCCATAAGCTCTTGCCGGTTCTTCCGGTTCCAGTCGGCATAGACCTGAGTTATCTCACGAACCGGTTCCTCACCGTCGCCAATCACAAAGCAATCAATGAACCTGGTAAGAGGCAGCGGGTTGACCGTGCATGGCCCGCCGGCAACAACCAGCGGGTGCTCAGGCTTTCGCTCCTCCCGGTTCAGCGGGATTCCGGAAAGCTCCAGAAGGTACAAGAGATTGGTGTAGGAAAGTTCACTTTGAAGGGAAATGCCAAGGATATTGAACTCGGCAACCGGTCTGCGGGACTCCAGAGCATAGAGGCGGATGTTCCGTTTGCCCAGCTCAGTGCCGAAATCGGGCCAGGGCACATAGCACCTTTCGCAACGGGCATTATCCAAGCGATTGAGTATGGAATAGAGAATCCGCAGGCCGTAGTTGGACATGCCAATCTCATAGACCTCGGGCAGGGCCAAGACCCAGCTCACCCGTAACCGGTCGGGTTCCCGATACAATGAATTGTACTCGCCGCCGGTGTATCGGATTGGTTTGGTTACGAGGGGTAGAACCTCGTTCAACTCATGAAGCATCAAGCTATTTCTCAATATCCTAGCACGATCGTTCCGAAAGTCAATGTGAACTGTGTATGTGGCCAAGACATCGTTACCACCCTGGAGCGTGATGTCAGAGCTGATTGTATCCAGAATCACGGGTGGTAGCAATGCCAGTCGCCGCGGCAGCTTCCGGCCCAGCAGTTCTTGCAGCCGCACAAACGGCAGCTTGCCTTCCATCCCTGCGCCCTGATGGGGTCGTTTCAGGTTGTAAAAGTATACCCAGGCCGCCATTTTCCGTAAAAGCGACCCCTCGGTCTCAATCTCCCCCAGACAGGGAATGTAGAACTCCTCATCATCGGTCCGATGGCTGCGCTCCACCCGGCCATTGTACTCCTTTCTGCCTTTGGGGTAGCGTCCCAACCGGGCACCAAGCGGCCCAAAGTTCTGCTCCTGTAACCAGTTGAGCTTTGAAGGATTGGAGCCGCCAAACTCCTCGCCCCAGTCGGTCTGCCACACTATTTCGTTGCTGATGCCGCAACTGCGCAGATGGAGCATCACCAGATAGAAAAAGGCCAGCCCGTTGGTCAGGGTCAACTGGCGGCTCACCGCCAGAAACCGCAGCCGGCTCTTCGCCTCGCAGCGGGTCCACTGATACCGGGGCAACCGGCAGCGGAGAACATGGGTCCACAGTGTTGTGCCTAAGGTCTGCTTATCCATAATGTCCTTGGTGTCTACCTGAACCAGAGCCCAGGGTGGCTGGTCACTCCACGCCCAGTGCGCTGGGTAAAATGGCTTACGCTCTCTTGTCTTTCTGGTCTGGGCACCGCGGTTGCGGCGCAGGATATGGCGGATGGTGTGGGAGGAGAGGGCCAGGCCGTGGCGGCGCACTAGCTCCCAAGCCAGCCGCTTACGGCCGTAGCCGGTGTCCTTTCGGAGCTGCCGCACCAGCTCTTCAACCGCCGGCCGGGTCTGCCGTGGTGAGTGGTGGGGTCTTTTCAGGCGCCCAAGAAGACCGGCCTCACCAGCACGCTGGTAGCGCCGCAACCACTTCCGGACCACTAACCGGGAGGTGTTCCAATCCCGGGCAGTGGCAAAAATGCTGCCCGTCCGTTCGTAGCTCTTCACCAGGCCAAGCCTTGCCGCAACCGGGTTCATCTGATGAACCTCCTTATACGATAGCTCCATAGCCGGTTTTCCTTTCTGAGGTTATTATACACCATCAGCTTAAAGGAAACCCCGGCCTTTTGTAGCCAGTGGTCCAATACGACCCGGGCTATACCCTGGTAACGATGTCTTGGCGCAGAAATAAGAAGCGCTTGACAGGACGGTTGG
>JBDRUJ010000112.1:0-5302 GCA_039801285.1 Caldifarciminota bacterium | reverse complement strand
GCATTCAAACGGACAGGCACGGCATTCCATGACTAAGTATACCGACTCCGCTGAAAATGAGAAGTTTGTTTACAGGTGGCCCATTTCCCTTAGAATTGGACGGTGCGCTCAACTCTACTCCTTTTCCTGTCATTTTCTGCGATTGCCGGCCAGCCGGCTCCTGTTGACTCGCCACCGGTGCGTATTGGCCTCGCCCTTTCCGGTGGCGCGGCCCTGGGCCTGGCCCATATCGGCGTCCTCAAAGTTCTGGAAGAAGAAGGTATCCATGTCTCCTGCGTCTCAGGAACCAGCATGGGCTCACTGGTCGGCGGTGTCTATTGTGCCGGTTTTACCCCTCTCCAGATGGAAAGCATTGCCCTCCGTGCCGACTGGGACCGGCTCTTCAGCTCCATGCCCAGTTTCGGCTCCCAGTTTTTGCCCGAACGTCAGCAGAGTCAGCGCTACTTCCTCCAGTTCCGGCACAAGAATCTTGTTCCCTTTCTGCCGAGCGGCATTGTTCCTCTCCAGAATGTCGAGTTTCTGCTTATGGAGCTCCTCTCCGAGGTGGAGTTCAACACCGGCTACAACTTCGACAGTCTGCCGATACCCTATCGGGCAGTGGCGGTGAATCTGTCAACCGGGCAGAAGGCGGTCCTCAGGCAGGGCCGACTGGAGCAGGCGATAAGGGCAAGCATCGCCATCCCCGCGGTGTTTGCACCGGAACAGATTGAGAACGAACCGTTTGTTGACGGGGGCGTCCTTTCCTATCTTCCGGTTGAGGCTCTGGACGAGTTTCAACCCGATTTGCGGATTGCATCCCTTACCCGACGCCGCACCGAGGAAAGAAAGAACACCCTGATTGACGTCGCCTTTCGCAGCATCGAACTGGCAACCGCCGAAGGCTTGGCACGAGAAAAGAACAAGGCGGACATCGTTATCGAACCTGACCTTGACCGATTTGCCTACTCCGACTTTCCCCGAGCCCGGGAGCTGATTGCCGCCGGTGAATCGGCAGCCCGGGCCGCGCTCCCCCTGATAAGGGAAAAACTGAACGGTCGCCGGCCGGTTGCCCTCCGTCATGAAGTTCGGCAAAGAACCTTGCCGCAAGTCCGCGCCATCAGGTTTCAAGGCCTTGAGGTCACCAGTGAACCGATGCTCCGCCGGTGGCTGAAGACGAAACCGGGCGAGCGGCTCGACTTTCCAAAACTGCTCAAGGAGATGGGCCGGCTCTTCAACACCGGCCTGTTCGAGCATGTCAACTATCGAATCGAACCCAGCGGCGCCGATTCGGTTGACATCGTCCTGGTGCTTGAGGAGCGGCCTTACGGGTTCTATTCCCTCGGCCTGCGGTTCGACAATGTTGACAACCTCGTTCTGGGCATCGAAGCCGGACAGGCAAATCTTTGGGGGTCGGGTGCCTCAATCCGGGCAGCCATTGATTTGGGTAATCCCAATGAGTTGCGCCTGGGTGTGACCGGCACAAGACTCTTCTGGCTGCCTTTCGGATATCGGCTGGACGGGTTTTCGGGCGCAATCGGCCACCGGCTCTTCCAAACCGATGGCCGGTCCTGGGCCGCCTACCAGCTAAGATATCTTGGCGGCGTTGCCGAGATGGGCACAATCCTGGGCCGGGATGCCTTCTTCACGATAGGCCTGAAAGGCTATCAGACAGGCTATTCCGGCCAGCCGGTTGACACCCTGAAGCCATCACGCGTTGCCGGCCCGACATTCCAGCTCGTTGTCAATAACCTCAACAACCTCCATCTCCCCACCAGAGGGACCTCATTCCGTCTCGCTGCCCTATTCTCCACCAGCCGACTGGCAAACGCCGAGAACTTCTTCAAGGCTGAGCTCAATACCGACCAGATTACCCCACTTAGCTCACGGCTGGGACTGCGATTTGGTTCCGACATTGGGTTCTCGTTAGGCCGTTTGTGCCTCAGTGAGAAATTCCGCACCACTCCTGAACATCTTGTCGGCTTTCCCGCCGACCGGTGGACAACCGCTCACCAGCTTATTGCCCGAATCGGTGTCCACTACCGGCTCTTCCACCTCTTCAATCTCGACAACTACCCTTTCTTTATCCAAGTTCGGGCAAACTGCGCCACATTTGAAGGCCCCGACTCGCTCCGCCTGTTAGGCGAGAATTGGCAGACCATGCTCCATTGGGGTCTCGGACTGGCATTGCTGACCAACTCGCCGATTGGGCCGTTTCAGATTCTCGTCGGCTACGGCGACTTTGGCAAACCTAAGGCCCAGCAGGCTGGATTCAACCTCCATCTTTCGGTAGGCCGGGAGTTCCGCTACACTAGGTAGTCCTAAGACAGGCCTGGACGCACAGACCGCAGATGAACTGACTGACGAACCTCTTGCGCTGAAACTCCTTCAGCAACTGAAAACAGGCCTGGTGGTCGAAATCCTCCGGCCTTTCCTTGATGGCGTTCGCCGGGCAGGCGGCAAGACAACGCCGGCAGTCACCGCAGTTAGCGGTAAGCGGCGAGCCGGGCTCCAGACGCAGGTCGGTGAGCACCGTTACCAGCCGCACCGCCGCTCCGAACTCCGGGGTCACAACCAGATTGTTGCGACCGAGCCAGCCGAGACCGGCGGCAATCGCTATCCGCTTATGGGAAAGGTGTCCCCGCTGCCTCTCCCAGTCAACAATCTGCGACGCCGGAATCGGCAGGGCATTATAGGCCAATTGATGAATCCGGTTGCCGACCTCAAGCGCCAGCCGGTCCAGGGCGAAGTTGACCTGACGATAGTGATGCTCATAGAGCTGGTTCGGGTGGTCGGTCAGGGTTGCCAGCACCTCAGGAAAGACAGGCAGGCCGATGCTGATGGCATAGGGCAGACGGGCAATCGTTTCGCTCGGCAGGAGAAAGTCATCGGTTTTGACCTGCGCCAGCTCGGCGATTCCGAAGCAGACCGCGCCCCGGCTCCGGCAGAGCGTCTCCAGTTCGGCTCGAATCTGAACAAGACTCATTCTCCCCTCCTCAGATAAACCGTCAGGGCAAAGATTGCTGCCGGTGTAATACCGGAAATCCGCTGGGCCTGCCCCAGCGAAGCCGGCCGTGCCCTGGTAAGCTTCTCACGAACCTCGGTGGACAATCCAGGAACCTTGAAGTAATTGAGATTGGATGGAATCCGGATTGACTCCAGTTTCTCAAAGGCGGCGAGCTGACTCTGGGCGCGGTGAATATAGCCTTCGTACTTCACCTCCAGCTCAACCAGCTCTTGAACCGGACGGGGCAATTCTGGCGGGTTGTCGGTCAACTGGCACAGCTCCTCCCACCCCACCTCCGGACGCCGCAGAACCTCAAGTGCCGGCACCGCCTGATTTAGCGGTTTTGTGCCCAGCGCGCGCAGCCGGGCATTATTCGCTGCGGTGGGCCGGATTCGGGTCGAACTGAGCCAGGCCTGCGCCTGCGCAACTCGTCTCTGCTTCTCCTGAACAACGCGGAACTGCTCATCGGTGAGCAGCCCGAGCTTATGGCCCTTCGGCGCCAACCGCAGGTCGGCATTGTCCTCACGCAAGAGCAACCGGTGTTCAACTCGTGCCGTGAACATCCGGTAAGGCTCGTCCGTTCCCTGGGTCACCAGGTCGTCAATCATCACGCCGATATAGGCATCGCCCCTCGTGAGTATGAACGGCTCCTTCTCCTGGACGCGCAGCGCCGCATTGATACCGGCGATAAGCCCCTGAGCCGCCGCCTCCTCATAACCGGTCGTGCCGTTGATTTGGCCTGCAAAGTAGAGAGAACGGATGAGCCGGGTCTCCAGGGTCGGATAGAGCTGGGTCGGGTCAGAGAAGTCATGCTCTATCGCATAACCGGGCCGAAGCATCCGGCAGTTCTCCAGACCGCTGATGGAATGAAGCATCTTTATTTGGAAATCGACCGGCAGACTGGTTGAGATTCCGTTTGGGTAACACTCAACGGTATTCACCCCTTCCGGTTCAATGAAGACATGATGTCGCTCCCGCTCCGAAAACTTGACAACCTTATCCTCAATTGAAGGACAGTAGCGCACCCCCCGGCCCTTGATGACGCCGGTGTATAACGGCGACTGCACCAGCCCCGCCCGGACGATGCGATGAGTTCTGAAATTGGTGTAGGTGACATAGCACTTGATGGAATTCCTTGGTTCCCCAGTGCTCCAGAAAGACAAGGGCCGGGGCGGTTCGTCACCGGGCTGGTCCTCCAGCCGGTCAAGCTTGACGCTCCGGATGTCAAGCCGGGGCGGTGTGCCGGTCTTGAACCGGCCCAGCCTGAACCCAAGTTCCGCGAGATTTTTGCTGAGCAGATTGGCCGGAGCCTCACCCAGCCGGCCCGCCGGAAAGCTCGTAAGCCCGATGTGAACCAGTCCGCTGAGAAATGTCCCGGGCGCCAGAACCACTGCCCTTGCAAAGAACCGCTCGCCCAGTTCGGTCTCGACGCCGATGGCAGTTCGGCCGCGAACCATCACGCGGGCACATGAGCCCTGGCGCAGAGCAAGGTTCTCGGTTCGTTCAAGGACCTCCCGCATGAGTTGCCGGTAGCGCTGGCGGTCAACCTGAACCCGCGAAGAACGCACCGCGCGACCCTTGCTTGTGTTGAGCTGGCGGAAGTGGATTCCGGCCTGGTCGGTAACCCTAGCCATCTGACCACCCAGTGCATCCAGCTCGCGAACCAGTTGGCCCTTGCCGATACCTCCCACTGCCGGATTGCACGACATCAAAGCGATTGTGTCGAGGTTCTGGGTCAGAAGCAGTGTCCGGCACCCCATCCGGGCCGCGGCCAGTGCCGCCTCGCAACCGGCATGGCCAGCACCGACAACCACAACATCAAACCGGTCGTTGCTCACCGCTGCTGGAATTGTAAAGTTTATGAGACGGAAGTCAAACCCTCA
This sequence comes from Caldifarciminota bacterium, assembly GCA_039801285.1. Lineage (GTDB taxonomy): Bacteria > Hydrothermota > Tepidihabitantia > Tepidihabitantales > Tepidihabitantaceae > JBDRUJ01. Next base: position 436 of record JBDRUJ010000112.1, on the reverse strand, counting down.
GAACCGGTTCCGGGCACCTGGGACGTGGCTAGGCTCTAATGACCGAGTGCCCTTCCCAGATAGAATGGCCAGATGAAGAGTGCCAGCACACCCTTCCAGAAGAATGGCAAATGAAGATAACCAATGGTGAAAAGCCAGCCAATAAGCCAAACCGGCCCCATCACCTCCGGCTTGTGCCACTCGTGTCTGACCTTCGTTTTCCACTCTCTTTTTCGGGGAACTTCTTCAGGCTGGCTATCTCCGGGCATGAGCACCTCCCTTATCCTTCTTTCTGACACCAAAATAAAGTAGCGGGGGCTGGATTCGAACCAGCGACCTTGAGGTTATGAGCCTCACGAGCTTCCAGGCTGCTCCACCCCGCAGTTATTGATAAATTAGCCCAAAGTTGGCAAAAGTCAAGGATGGCATCGATTTTCTGACCTTATAGGAACAAATA
>JBDRUJ010000111.1:0-5342 GCA_039801285.1 Caldifarciminota bacterium | reverse complement strand
CGCCGGCTCCGACGCTGCCATGTGGGTCGGGTGCAAGGAGATGCCGACGGCGGGAGCAACCGGCAACATCGTTACCCGCCAGACCACCAAAGGCGGAGACCCGGGGCGATACATCTATTTCGCCATCAAGGCGGCACCGACCGGCAACAGCTATTATGACAGCATTTCTCTCGGAAGTAGCGCTGCCATCTCTTTAGACAGGTCAGTTTCCCTGGCCGCCGGGCTGTCGCTCGGCACGTCCGCCGCTTGCGGTAGCGGCCCGGGTGGAAGCGTTTTCAGCCCCCAGCTGTCCTTGCCGTCTGCCGCCGCCATCTCCTTGGCATCGCAGGCGCAGACGATAGCAAGCATTGTCTTGCAGTCGCTTGCCGCCATCTCCGCTACAGGTGGGATGGTTTACGATAGCTCGTCCCAGCTGTCCTCGGCGGCGGCAATCAGCCTGGCAAGGAGCGTTTTAATAGACAAGGGCGTGGTGTTGGCGGCAGGTGCTGGAATAGACGAAACTGCCATTTTAACTCTCTCACCTTCTGTCAGTTTTGCTTCCGTTGCAAACATTCTGTGCTCTTCGGTAGCGGATGTGGTTTTACAGCTTGGCCTTCAGGCAAGCGCAGACACCATCGCATCCGCTCTTATGGCAATTGACAGGAGCGTGACTCTCGCTTCCGCCGCCGCTATCTCTCCGTTTAGCGGCAACTTGTTTACCGAAGAAATTATTTTGGCCGGTCACGGCAGTCTTTCGTCTGCGGCTCAAGCAGGTTTGGCGGCGGCGTTGCTTTTTGAAGCGAGCGCCGCTCTCGGGACTGACTCCAGGTTTGAAGGATATGTCGCCGTTATTCTTCAGTCGGCGGCTTCAATAATCGCTGAAGGAGAGACGGAAGAAGGGGTTCATAAGTTTCCTCTTTTAATCATGTTCAGGAGAAGAAGGCTATGATTAAGTTTTTTAAGAGTTTGTTTCAGCGTAACGCCTTTAAAGTGGTGGCGAAAAACACCTTTAAAGTTGAGTGCTACGGACGGGACGGCAGGCTGAAGTGGGTTGAAGAGTTTGACAACTTGGTGGTAACAGCCGGTTTAAACAAATACTTGGACGCTACGCTCAAGACCGGCCTGTCTTCTCCGGCTTGGTATGTCGGCCTGAAAGGATCCGGGACTCCGGCGGCCAGCGATACCATGTCCAGCCATCCTACTTGGTCTGAACTGACCCCCTATTCCAATGCTACTCGGCCTGCCTGGACTCCGGGAACGATTTCCAACGGCTCTGTAGACAATAGCGCCAACAAAGCCCAATTCAATATCAATGCGAGCGCCACTATCTACGGGGCGTTTATGACGGACAACGACACGAAGGGCGGCACTTCCGGCACTTTGCTGGGGGTCGGCGATTTCTCTACGGCCCGTTCGGTTGAGAGCGGCGACACTCTCAACGTTACCATTACCTGCACTCAGTCGGCTTCGTAATTATGGAAATCGGTGTTTGCATCTGCTGTGGTAGAGAAAAGTTGGTGTTCAAGCTGTCCTCTGCGATGAGTCCTGACTTAAGGGCTTGCGCCGACTGTTTGAGGAAGCATGGTGAAGAGGGTTTGGCAAGAGAGGCTGACCGGCTGTTGGCGGAATGGCGACCGCCGATTTACCCGACTTGCCTGAAGTGCAAGAGTCCGGTGCTTTATAACGTTCATGGCAGAGTGCCTCTCTACTGCCAACGGTGCGATGCCGAGAGGAGAAAACTCTGTGCCGGAAATTAATGAGTCAAAAGCAGTAGCTCTCGAGGTTGAGGAGAGCATTGACAGCCGTCTCCGCTACGGGACGGAGCTTCACTCCAAGGTGCTGGCTCGTCTGCTTGCCAGGATAAAAATGTCCTATGAGAAGATGTCCACTCGCTATGCCGACTGGGACAAAGTGGACGAGCAGGTGAGATTGTATGCAAACCCCAACAGACCGGCGACAAGAGGGGACGGCTCCATAATAAGGCGGTCGGACGGCTCCGAAGTGAAGGATTTGCCGTTTGAGCGGGGCATCGTCATTCCTGTTTCCTACGCTATTCTGCAGGTGAGGATGGCTCAAATGATGGCAATCCTCTGCCAGAGGGATCCGATTTTCCCTCTTCAAGGCTCGGGGCCGGAGGATGTCGGGCCTGCCAGGTTGATGGAGACGGTGCTTGATTACGACATGAAGCAATGCGCCGGTATTTTGGCGTGGTATTCCGTCCTTCAGGATGCCGAGAAATATGGCATTGGTGTGGTTTACGACACTTGGGAGACGAAATACGGTTGGCGCTACCGGACTGCTTCGCTTAGCGGCAATGTGAGAAAGCTGGCAGCTATCCTCGGGATTTCTCCCCGCCAGGCAAGAGAGTGGGGAGTGGTGAATGAGTATAATTCCTGGATTTCTATTGACCCGTTCCGGTTCTGGCCCGACCCTCGGGTTCCCAAATCCAGAATTCAGGATGGTGAATTCTGCGGCCATCGCTTCTTCCGTAGCCATCTGTGGCTTGTGGAGAACAGTATCGATAACGGCGGAATATACTTCAACGTTGACGCTATTCCTCTTGCCAGGGCCGATGCCGACCGGAGCGGGCATTCCCCTTTGAGAGACTTCGTCAAAAGCTACGGCTACGATTTGTCTTCCTCTTCCGATGACGACAGAGGGTTTCATTGCTTTGACCATTTGCAGGTGAAGCTGATTCCCAGGGAGTGGGGGATAGGCCCTGAGACCGTTCCCCGCATTTGGTGGTTTACCATCGCAGACGGTCTGGTCATCGTCAGGGCGCATCCCTGCGAATATGAGCATAACCAGTTCACTTACTCTGTTGCCGAGTCAAACTTCGACCCTCATGCGCTGTTCAATCCGGGCAACATTGAAAACCTCGACGGGCTTCAGCGCTACCTCAACTGGCTGCTCAACTCCCATTTGGAAAACATCAGAAAGTTTATCAACAACGCTTTGATATTTGACCCGACTTTCATCGAGGAAGTCGACGTTCTCAATCCCGGCCCGGTTCACCATTGGCGGCTGACTCCAGCCGGTTCCCACATCGTCCGGGAAGGAATCCCTATTCAGAACTTTGTCTATCAGCTTCCTTTCCAGGATACGACTGTTCAGCATCTGCGTTCCGTCGAATTCCTCTTTGAGATAATGCAGAGGATGATGGGAACCAACGACCCGATGATGGGACAGCCTACGAAAGACCGCAAGACTTTGGGCGAAGTGTATCAGTTTATGGGGCAGGCGGGCCAAAGAGTAGCCACGACTTTCCGCATTTATGAGGCGCAGGCGATTCACCCGTCGGTTATGAGGGCTATCTCAAACCGCCAGCAATTCACTTCTCTTGAGAAGTATTATCGCATTGTCGGCGAGGCTTTAAATGACGTGGTGGGGGATAAGCGCCAGCTGATAACGCCGTGGGACTTGCAGGGCAATTTCGACTACTCTCCTCGTAGCGACGTTCTGCCACCAGACCCGGCGAAAAGCGCTATCGCCTGGACGCAGCTTATTCTCGGCATTTCCAAGTTTCCTCAGTTGCTTGCTCCCGGCCCTGACGGAAAGAGGTTGGATGTGAGAGCGGTATTTAATGAAATAGCTCGCAACCTCGGAGTCAGGAATATTAGCCAATTCTATGTGGACACGCCGCCGGGGGAAATGATGATGGCGGCGCAGGCAATGGCAGGGCCGGTGAAAATCATGCCGGACGAGGAAGTGGAAAAGCAGGTGAAGGCCGGTAATCTCGTTCCTATCTTGGGTGGCAAAAATGGGTAAAAAGAAGTCGAAAAAGAAGAAGAAGGCTCCTCAAGTGCAGGTGAAGAAGGCTGACGGCAAGAAGGACAAAAAAGGGAAGAAGAAGTGAGAGAGGAAATTATCAAGCGGGAAGAGGAGATTCGCCGACTTCGGCCAGCTTATCAGAAAGCGCTTGAGGTTGTCAATAACAGCAAGGTTTTGCGGGAGCTTGTCCAGCTTCTTTCAAGCTATCGCTGCGGAGAACCGCCGGAGAAAGCGGTTTATATTCTCGGCCAATGCTCCGTGGTGATGAAGGAAGTGGCGGAAGCTTTCCGTGTTGTCGAGGACTTTGAACAAAGAGAAAGAAGCTTGGAAAAATTGCGGGAATCGTTTCCCGTTATTCGGGGTTCAGAGACCGGCAAGACCGGCGACTTTGCCCCTGCCGACCTGATGCTGTAGCATCGGGAGCACCCTATACTAACTGCCGACTTGCCCTGCAGGGTGAGAGCAGGAAATTGAACAGGAGGATACATGCAGGAAAAACCAACCCAAAACCCTCTGGAGATTCCAGGCGAACCTGAGGACGACGGTTCTGTCTTGGAGGGATTGCTGAAGGAGTATTTCGACCCGGCGGTCGAAAGGATGAGGCAGGAGGCTGTCGAATCTGAGGCGGAATCGGAGTCGGAAATAGAGCCGGAAGTGGAGGCAGAGGCGGAGACGGAAAAGGAGCCGAAAGCGGAAGAGCCTGAGCCTGAGAAGAAGCCGGAGAAAAAATACCGCTATCAGGGAAAGGAATACACTCTGGCTGAGCTTGAGGCTGCTGGCTTGCTTGACAAGGTTCTGGTCAGCGCCGAACAAATGCCCCATTTCCAGCGTCTCTATGAAGAGAAAATGAAGGAGTTGGCGGAGCTTTCCGCCAGGCTTCCTAAAGAGGAGCCGACTGCTCAGCCGATTGGCCCGACTCCTCAGATGATTGAGGCTACCTATCGCCCAGTCGTTTCCAAGGCGGTGGAGGACGGTTGGATAGAGAGCGATTTGGCGGAAGCGTTTCCCCGCTTTGTCAGCGCCGCTCTCTACCATCTCCAGCGTCTGGATGAGACTCGGCAATGGCTCAATTACCTGCTGGTGAAAGAAGCGGAAAGAGAGAAAGTCGTGAGCCGGGAAAGGGTTGTCGAGAAGCTTGATGCTCTCTGCGACTCCATCTCGGCGAAGGGCGACGTCTACGCCGCTCTTTCCGACAAGGAAATCAGGCGGGGATTTTACGACTACCTCGCCGAACTGGACGCTCCCGTCTCCAATCTTAGCGAAGAATTCATCAAGCGTCAATGGATAGCTTATAACCATGACGCTCTGGTGGAGGCGGCCATTCAGAAAGCCGCCGCCAAGACGAGGGTCGAGGAGATGTCCCGCAAACGGGCCGCCGGTGACGGTGTCTCCGCTCCGGGCCATGCCAAGCAGACCCCGAAGTCCATTGACGAGCAGCTGTTGGAATCTTTCCTGGAGGGGCACTTTTAAATCAGGAGGAGGTAAAAAATGGCTGCGATTGTAGGGATGAGGGGAACCGGTAGTTGGAGCTCCGATGAGCGCCCGAAAAACTACCGTGAGCTTATCCTTTATCTCTATCCCAATGACAAAGC
>JBDRUJ010000110.1:0-5349 GCA_039801285.1 Caldifarciminota bacterium | reverse complement strand
GCGCGGCCTGGGCGAGCTCGTCACCCTGCCCGATGCCCGCTTTGCCGGTTCGGGCAGCCCTGCCGCCCTCTCCCCTTCAAATCCGGGAACCTTTCTTCATCTGACCAAGACCAGCATAAATGTCACCATCCTTGGTGCTGCAGCCCATGGGACACAGGCTGGTTCAAGCCGGGCCATCGGTAACATCCGGCCGGCTGGATTCCAGGCCGCAGCCCCACTCCCCACAAAGACACGCATCCTGCTTGGAATCGACCAGCGGTTCGCCCAGGACTTCGATGTCTGGTCGGACTCATCTACCGGCACGACCTATCGCTACCACGTTGTTGGCAGAGGCGGCATCTACAACTTCAAGGCCGGCATCGCCCAAGCGCTGTTTGACCGGGTCTGTTTGGGCCTGGAATACTGTCGCCTGCTCGGTGGCTCGCATGAAGCTTGGCGGTTTCAGGTTACTGAAGGTGGAGGAAGCTCAACCGACACCATCGAGATAGACTACTCAGGTGGCGCGGTGCGGCTCGGCACATCCTTTCAGACCGGGCTGTTCACCATTGCTGCCGCCTATGAACCGGGCTTCAACATCACTTGCCAGCGGTTCAAGCGGGTCCACGGTGTTGTCAGCGACTCGGTCAGGACCTACCGGATTCATTTCCCTCAAACCCTATGCTTCGGCAGTGCCATCGAGCCAACCGAGGGGCTTATGCTCCTAACCGGTCTTGAACTGCGGCCCTGGAGCAGGGCAACGGTCAACGACACCTCGGTTGAGGACTTCCGTAATGCCTGGCGCGGCTCAATCGGCGCTGAATTGGAAATGCTTCCCGACCATTCGGTCCGGATAGGCTACTCCCATGAGGCCTGGTACTACGAAGCAAGACCATCGCTTCACCAGCTGCGGGCACCAATCAAGGAGCATGGCCTTCACCTGGGAACCGGCATCCCCATCCCCAAGTTCGGCTCTCTTGAGATTTCGGCAGAGCTTCTCTTCCGAAACTCCCAACCTCTGAAAGAAACCGCGGGCCGACTCATGCTCACCCTCGCCTATTCCGAGACTTGGGCAAAACGCACCCGACGCTGGGGCTACTAATTCCTACCAAAGCCTTCGCCATCTACAACCATTGAACCGACCTCAATAATCTGATATAATTAACCTGTAAGGAGGGAAAATGTCTAGTCGTTTTGCCCTGCTACTCGGCCTCATTACCATCCTCTCCGGCTTTGCACAAGAGGACCAGGGAGGTCCGGACGGCTTTGGCTACTACTGGGAGTCCACTCTCGACCCGGGCGACACAATTCACTTCTTCTGGCTCGACCCTACCGGCCACCAGCCGATAACCGACTGGACCCCCAACCCTGACGACGGCTGGGCCAAAATCCCGCTCCCCTACCGGTTTCCCTTCTACGGCGACACCCTTGACTCCATCATCGTCTGCACTAACGGCTTCCTCGAATTTCCAGTGACCCTGACCAGCTATCTCAACCAGTCCCTGCCGGCAGCCTCATTCCCCTCGCTCATCGCGGTCTTCTGGGACGACCTAGCGCCGAACCGGTCCGGTTCCATTCGAGTATTCAACAACCCATCCGAAAGTCTTACCTGCATCACCTGGCACAATGTCGTCCGCTTCAACACCGCCGATACCCTCTCCTGTCAGGTTCTCCTCTATGCGAATGGTCTACTCCGGATGAACTACCTCCGTGCACCAGCCACCGTGAACAGCAGCACCATCGGCATCCAGGGCCACTCTGGCCAGGGTAATTATTACCTTCAGTTTCTCTTCAATGGCGAACCATCCTATCACCTCCCGGGAGAGGCTAGCGCCATCCGGTTCTATGTTAGGCGGCTTGAACACGATGTCGGCGTCTCTCATGTCGCCTCGCCAAAGGGCTGGATTCCACCCAACGGCCAGTCTCCGGTCCAGGCTATACTCAAAAATTACGGCCTCAACACCGAAGACTTCCCGGTTTCCGCCTGGATAGTCCGCACCAGATTTCCAAACGACACCGTCTTCCACTCCAGCCTGACAGTCCGGTCTCTGGCGCCAAGCGCTACAACCCTCTGCTACTTTGGTGACCTTCTCACCGGCCCCAGTCCCGACTCCTGGTCGGTTCTTGTCCGAACAGACCTGCCCAATGACATGTTCCGCCGCAACGACACCTGCCGGGTGATTGCCAGCTCAGTTCCGCCCCCATTCGGCACGACCCTCGCCTTTTGGGACCTTCCTGAGCTTGGGGACGGCATGAACCTCAGCGGCATAACCTACTGCCCCGGCTCCAACCGGTTCTACATGGCGGTCAACGACCCCAACCGTATCTACAGTTTTCCGGCATCCGGCCCAGATTCGGCAACCGCTCAGGAGCCGTTTCAGCTTCAGAACTTTTTTGGTGACGACCTTGTCTGGGGCATTGCCTGGAACGACACCCCGGCCGGATTCTGGCTCACCCATCTCTCCGCAAATGGGTCTGGCTGTATCCTCGCCCGCTACCTCCCTGACGGCACTTTCTCCGGCGACACCTGGAACCTCACCAGTATCGAACCCGGAGCCTGGTTTGCCGGCATTGACCAGGGTCCTGACCATCTGCTCTTCGCCACTGAGGTCGGCGGCCACAACAGAATCTACGCTTTGAACCTCTCAACAAAGAGCACCGCGTGGTTTCTGCCCGGACCGGTCGCCTCCTACCGTGCCTGCTGCTACATCGGCGACCAGAATTGCTATCTCCTCTCCGGTGGCTGGAACGACAACAACCTTGTCAAACTCGACCGGGCCGGCAATCTGGTTCAGTCTGCGTGGCTCCCCGACCTTGCCGACCTTGACATCTACCGGCCTTGCGACCCCTGCCCCGACTCGCTCCTCTGGGCCTACCTTACAAAAAACAACCGCGAGAATACCATCCAGCAGGTCTCAATTGGAACCCTGTGGCAGAATATCGGCATTGCGGAAACGGACCGACCCTCTGCCCCGGCCCGGCCCTTTCATCTCCTGCCCAATCCGGTGGCTGGCAACTCGGTCCTCGTTCAGATTGACCCGACCGAACCTAGGACTCGACTCTCCCTCTGGGACATGACTGGCCGGTGCTGGGCAACCTGGAGAGTAGACCAGGGAGTCCGCACCAACAAAGCAATTCGGCTCTCCCTCTCCAACCGGCATGGCCAGCCGCTGCCTGCCGGCATCTACTTCCTCCGTCTCAACTGCGGCGCCAAGAGTTACACCGCCAAACTTCTCCTCCTTCCAAAATCCTGACACCTTTCAGCTATTGACAACCCGACAATTCCCTGCCATTATTCAATTGGAGCGCTGATATGCCAAACCGCATCAACTCCCTATTCACCCTTGAGGATTCGCCGATTGCCTATGCGGTTGGCGACGGCGGACTCCTCTTGGCAACCAGAAACGGCGGCACAACCTGGAAACGACTCCAGTCGCCCGTTGACTGCGACCTCTACTCAGTCTCCTTTCCGGGCCAGAGTGCCATCGGCTTCGCCTGCGGCAACAAGGGAACAATCCTCAAAACCGAAGACGAAGGCCGGACCTGGCGCAAACTCGACTCCGGCACCGGTGTTGACCTGCGGATTGTGAAGTTTCCAATCAATCCGGTCGTCGGCTTTGTCGCCGGTGACCAAGGCACAGTCCTGCGCACCAACGACGCGGGCGCGACCTGGGAAAGACTGACCACCGCCACCGAAGAGAAAATCATGGACATGAACTTCCCCTCGGACGAGACGGTCGGCTACGCAGTCGGCCTGAGAGGGACATTGCTCAAGACCACCACCAGCGGCGCAATCTGGTTCTCCCAGGCCCAGAACGTCCAGCTGCTCACTGCCGATACCCACTTCACCGCTGTCCACTTCCCGGCCGGTGACACGGTCGGCTTCATGACCACCACCAACGGCCAGGTCTTCTTCACCCCGAATGGCGGCGAGGTCTGGCGCCCCCTGTCGATTGGCCTCGCCCTGCCGCCGCTCTACTCACTTGACATCCGTCACGACACCATGATTGGCTACGCGGTTGGTGCCAAAGGCACCCTGATTTTCACCCAGGACGGTGGTGAAAGCTGGGAGGTACTCGACACCGGCACTACTAAAGACCTCTTCTCAATTCGCTTCTTTCCCGACAACCTAGTTGGTCTGATTGCCGGCGATGAACGAACCCTCCTCCAGACCCAGGACGGCGGCCACACCTGGACCACCTGCGAAATCCACTACTAGCCGCCGCTCCGGTCTCTGCGAATACTAAACCCTGCCGCCCTTCTTCGGACTGAAGAAGGAAACTGGGAACTCAGCAGGAAATTGAGCTCCAGACTCAAACCTCGACCGAACCCCAACCTGACAATCTCAGTGATAACTTCCTTGAGCATTTGACTCAACTCTTGTCTCAGCATGGACTTAGTCCATCAACTTATAACTCAATTCAACTTAGGATTCTAACTGCCGGTAAAGTCACGACTTAGCAATCGCATGACCAGTTGGTTGAACTGGCAATTCAAACTAGAAATCAGAAGAGGAGTCAGTAGGGGAGTGACTCCCCCTGTTGGGTAGCAACTCTGGGGACAAATCGGTTTTCAGGCAAGACTGTTTGCCGTAAGGTGTTCTAGGGCAAAAACTTGGAGCGTATCGGCTGGACGGATTCCCTTTGAGCATTGATGGGGGAAAAGGGGCTTACTAGCGGTGCCTGGTGGGCCGTCCCGGTTTGCTACCGAGGAACTGGCGGCTGAGCTGCCGGGCAGCAGCGAACTCCTTGAGCAGGCGGTTGACATCGGCAACGGTCGTGCCCGAGCCGGCCGCAATCCGGCGCCTTCGGGAGCCGTCAATGATATCCGGGTTGTGTCGCTCCTGGGGTGTCATGGATTGAATCATCGCCTCAACCTTGACAAGCTCAGACTCGTCAACATCCATCTTCGCCCCGCCCGGAATCATCGCCAGAAGTTTGGAGATGCTGCCCATCCTCTTTATTCTCCTGAGCTGCTTCAAAAAATCCTCAAGGTCGAATTTGCCCTTGAGAAACTTCTCGGCCACAGCCTTCTGCTCCTGGACATCGGTTGCTCCCTGGACCTTGTCAACCAGGGTGCGAATATCGCCCAGCCCCAGGATGCGGCCGGCAATGCGGTCGGGATGGAACTCCTCAATCTCTTCCAGGTTTTCACCGGTGCCGATGAAGTAGATTGGCAGGCCGGTCACATGCCGGACCGAGACCACCGCCCCGCCCCGGGCATCGCTGTCAAGCTTGGTGAAGCAGCAGCCGGTGAGCTTGAGCCGCTCATGGAACTGGGACGCCTGGTTGACCGCATCCTGACCCACCATCCCATCAAGAATCAGAAGGGTGGCATTGGGCCGAACCCGGTCCTGAATTGCCAGAAGCTCGC
>JBDRUJ010000109.1:338-5412 GCA_039801285.1 Caldifarciminota bacterium | reverse complement strand
TTAGCAATGCACCAGTCGATAAAGGTGGTGTCCTGGTCGTTCAGATTCGGCCCGACACGATGGGTCCCGCGAACATTGGACGGCACAATCGGATAGTCCCACGAGGTATCCGGAACATAGTAGGTCAGATTGGGCAGTGTTGCCGGGTCATGCCGCCATGTCCACGAATTGGAGAACCGGTTATCGGCTTCATTCGATTCGCTGACCACATCGGTTGAGTCAACAAACATCGCCAGGGTGTGCTGGCCGGCCGGAACAAAGTTCGGGTCGTCCTCAGCATACCCGTACCAGCCCGGTGGCAGTGAGTCGATGTACCAGCCCGAAATTACCCTGCCGTCTAAATAGAGATAGGTGTAGAAGCGGGGTTGGGCAGGGGCATTGCCATTGTTGATAAATGACAGGTCAATGAAGGTTGTGTCGTAGTCGTTCAGGTCCGGGCCGACGGTGTGGGTGTTGCGGACATTGGATGGCACAATCGGATAGTCCCAGCCGGATGGCGTCCAAGGCTTTAGGTTCGGCCTGGCTTGACCAGTTGCCCGCCAGGTGAAGTTCCGAGACCAACGGTTGTCATTTTCCAGAGATTCAGCAATAACATTGGTTGAATCGGTGAATCCGGCAATCAGATGGGTGCCAGCCGGTATCATGGTTGGATAATCATTGTAGTAGGTGTAATACCCCGGAGGTAAGGACTCGGTGTAGAAGCCGGCAAAGGGGACACCGTTTCGATAGAGATAGGTGTAGAATCTCGGCCGGGCGGTCGAGCTCCCGTTGTTTGCCACAGCAAAGTCAAAGAAGGTGGTATCACTGTCATTCAAATCCGGGCCAACCGTATGGGTATTACGGACATTGGAAGGGACAATCGGATAGTCCCAACCGGATGGGGTATAGAATACCAGATTGGGCAGACCGTCGCCACTCATTCCGGCAGAAAACCCTGCAACGACAGCAGCCTCTGTTCTGACCACTCCCGAATGCTCACAGGGCATCTCCTGTTCGAAAGTTGCGAGCGGTCTTACCTGACAGCCGGACATGGTTCGGAACGTTACGGGTAAGGGTTGAATCTTTGCCCCCGTCAGGGGAACACCGGGAATCGGTTCAGACCGAATTTCCATTGTGAATCCGGTTCGGCTGACTCTCTCCGGCTGCAGACCGGCAGCCAGCGTTCCTGCGATGAGCAGCAGAACTACTAAGACACATTCCAGTTTCATCCGACCTCCTTTGGGTATTTATATCTTTCCTTACCGGTGTCCGACAGGACTACCAAGACCTGATATCGGATTGTAACCCTCGGTTAGTTTGGCATTACTATAACTACCCTTCCGGTTCAGTCAACACCTGCGCCGTCCCACCGTCATTTCCGCGGACGCGGAAATCTATCGCTATTATGGTGGTGATGGATTCCTGCTTTCGCAGGAATGACAGTCAAAGCCGTCCAGCGGTCCGGGCCTGGTTCAGCGTTCTACGACTAGCTTCTTGACCAGCTTGAGCTTTTCAGTTTCAATCCGCGCCAGATAGACTCCCCGAGCCAGTGAGCTCAAATCGAGCACCGCTGTGCCGCTCCTGCCAGCAGCAAAACACTGCTGCATGACCAGCGAACCAGTCGCATCGAACAGTCGCACCCTGAGAAGTCCGGGCTTCATCAGAACATACCTGATTCCGACGCTGCCGGTTCGGACCGGGTTGGTGGCGAATGCAACTTCTTCTTTGGACCGCCCGCTCGGCTCCGCCATCACACCGCTGCGCATCGGCGGTGCTGGTGCCACTATGCCGGTCCTGGCCACATAGCGCCAGAGCTCCCGGCACTTGTTGCCCTTCAGGGCATAAAACACACCGTCGCCAAAGGCGGCAATGTCGCCACCGGCATTCACCCGCTTTATCTTTCCGGTTGTGCCATAGGAAGGAATGGTGTCCAGCTCAATCCAGCTGTCACCCCTCATGTCCCGGGCCCAGAACTCCTGGGTATTGCCGCCCTTGAGCGCCACAATCAGCGAATCCCACCAGGCGGCCGAGCCACCGTCCTTGGACTTCTTGTTGCGATTGAGCGTCGGGCTGTAGAACGGCATGCCGCTGAGCGGACTTGTCAGCCAGGTGTCGGCTCCAACATCGAATACCCAAAGCTCGTGATAGCGGGCCTTGTGGGCATAGATTCGCTGCCCTCCGTCATAGACAAGCCAGGACCCCTTATCCCATCTCGGGTTCGCTGCGCTCGGCGCATTGGGCAGGGTGGCCCACTGGTCGGAGACGGTGTTGTAGCGGTAAAACTCGTTCCGGTAGCCCTTGAGCAGATAGACATAACCGGTGTCGTTCTTGACCACAAATACCATGTCGGTGCCGCCCTTGACCTTCTTGTTGTTGGGTCCGGCCGGGACATCACGCCGCATCTCCCAGTGGTGGCATAGACACAACCGAAGCCGTCGGTAACACCCATTGCACCTTTGGAGGGGAGTTTGCCCGAAGGGTTCTTCGGTATCGAAGGCAACTGGCTCCACTCATTGGCAACCGGGTCGTAGGAATAGAACTCACCGGTCTTATTGCCCTTGGCCGCAAAGAACAGCGTCCGTCCGGCCATGAAGGCAAGCCAGCCCCCATCTTTTACGCCGCGGCCTGATGACCCCACGGGCATGGGTTCAACCTCACACCAGCCTTCCGGCCAGGGAGGACGGTAGGAGACCTTGAACGGCTTGACAACAACATCGTTGGCACGGTTTTCATCCCTGTCGAGATAGCAGGAGCAGCGGGCAACATATGGTCCGGTCACATGGAACTGAAACGGTCGGAAGGTGACCGCCGTATCTCGGTGCGCGGCTAGAATCATTGGCAGCGAGTCGGTATAGACCGGCATACCGCCCGGACCGGTCATTGTAAAATAGACCATGAAGTTTTCGGTTGTTGTTCCGTAATTGGTGAGCAACGCTCGTGGTGTTACGGGCCGGAGTGTGTCAGCAACTGCTCCGGGCTCAATTATCTGCCTTGTCGCAACATCGTGGAATGTCGGTCTGGGCCGGGGATGCCAGTAACCAACCCAGGCAACATAGTTCACCCCCGGCGCGGTCACCAGTCCGATAGTGGTCTGATGAAAGCTGCCATGCTGGACATAGTTGCCCGCCTGAGAAATCATCGGCCTCCCACCCTCGTCAATCACCCATTCCGGGAGCCGGTACTGACCGAACAAGCCACATCCGAATATTCCGGTAATTACCAGTGCGACAATCAGCCGGTTCATATATCCTCCTTCTGTCCGGCCAACCGGCTAACGCACCGGCTCAGGCGGCGGCTCCTGACCGGTTGTCATAACCGGAATGCCGGTGATTGCCGGTGCTGCGGGTGCAACAGGCAGTCGGATATCCTCACTGCCCCGTCGGGCTGCAATTGCCCGCCAGAAGAAGCCGGCACTAGAACGGCCGCCATTGAGCTCATAGACATCAAATCCCTTGGTGTCGGCCTTGACATAGACGCCGTTACAGTTGTCGGTAAGGGTCACAAAAACCCGCAGCGGATGGGCATCGTCAACGACACAGCAGTCAAGAAAGAGCGGGTCGAGCTCTACTCGGCAGTGGCCGTCAACAAGCCGGGCTTCACCGAAGTCCTCAAATACCGCCTCTGGTGCCTCGGGTGCGAAGAGAATCCGCTGTCCCTGGCGGGTTGCCATAATGGTCGAGACGGTGCCGTTGCCGAGAATCTTATAGGATTGACCGCCAAAACGGAACGCCACCCATGCCTGGGTTGTCTCCGAAGGCGGCGAGAAGACCCGGAAATAGCCTCCGGCCCGGTCGCCAGTGAGATTTCGGGCACAGCCATAGACCCCGACGGTCGTGCCATTGAAGGCGCCACCCGAACCACCGGCAAGTGTGTAAACCGTGTCGTGGATGCGCTGGCCCATCGCGGCAATGCCGGTTCCGGTAGTGTCATGGCCGTAGGCATACAGGCCGATATGCCGGGCACAGAAGGTCCCTCCGGTTCCGCAGGTAAGATAGTACAAGGTGTCGTTACAGCCCGTCCCGGCAACACCTGTTCCATGGGTCCGGGAGTTCACGCCCCACACCCCAAACTTGGTCGTATCATTCGCGAGACCGTAAACTCCGTTAGAGTTCTGGCTGTTGCCATAAACCCCGGCGGCATTCGGGCTGTAGCCATAGACTCCGATGTTGCTCGGATAGGAACTGCTGACACTGCCGATGACTGCCGCGCTGTTGTTCAGACCGACAGCCGATGCCGAAAGCTGAACATCGGCCCGGCCCCAACCCGAAATCCAGTAGTTGGCATTCGGCTGCCGGGTGGTTCCGTTGTAAATGAAATCGCTGGCATGGCGCATGTCGAGCATATCGGAGTTGTCCGAATAGACCGACCTGATGCCATACGCCATGGAAGTGATTTCAGTTCTGGGCCGGAGAGTGAAGCCGTTGACCCGCAACTCAATCCAGCGCCTTGCACCAGCCATGAACAGACTTGTGTCGTTAGCGCTGAGGATAAGCTTCACATTGAACACGCCCTGCTGGACCGAAACGGTCTGACTCTGAGTCCAGAGCTGAGAGCCGGCCGCACTATCGGAAAAGATTGTGAATGTCATCGGCAGGGTAGCGGTGATGGGCACACCGGTTGTATCGGTCAGGTAACCCTGATAGTTGATGAACATCGGGACATTGTCGCTGCCGAACAGCTCGGCTTTGGGTGCCGGGACAAATCCCGGTCTGGCGGCAGCAATAGCCACCGCCACTAACAACAGTCCTACTTTCTGCATCTCAACCTCCCTTATTGATTGACCAATAGTTGGGAATTGCTCCAAACCGGAGTTCTGTTGAAATCCTCCGGCAACTTTTGCCGGCTCACTAATATCTTCATTTCCCGCATATTATAACAGCCAGCCCAACACCATTCAGCAACCCTAGACAATGGGCATCGGTCTGTCTAGTAAAGATTTTAGATGCCCCAATTCGGATGTCAAGTTCGGACAGGCTGGGGTAGTATACTAAATCTTGTGTAAATTGGAGAAACGAGGGGCATGGTGTATCCTCTGGGAAGATGGAAAGTTAGAGGTTCTAAACGAAAGGAGAATAACCATGCCCGACTATCGTGG
>JBDRUJ010000109.1:0-328 GCA_039801285.1 Caldifarciminota bacterium | reverse complement strand
TGGGTGCCGGGACAAATCCCGGTCCGGCGGCAGCAATAGCCACCGCCACTAACAACAGTCCTGCTTTGTGCATCTCAACCTCCTTATACTCTTGCTTTTGGGATAATGGAAATCGCTCCATCGCTGGAGCCTGGCTGGTCCATTCCGGCAAAGGCTGCCGAATAGCTAAAGACTTTAGTTCCCATATATTCTGACCCAGTAACCTTATCAAAAATAACCTTCTGGGTTCAGAGCACCTGGCTGAGTTTAGCGCCTCTTAGTCGGTTGTCAAGTTCCTGGATAAGTCACTGGTGTGACTACGACACCTGACGGACAAACCATATTGCTT
>JBDRUJ010000108.1:0-5459 GCA_039801285.1 Caldifarciminota bacterium | reverse complement strand
TTCGGCAAAGGCGGTGTCTCCGCCGAAAAGCACATAAACAGGGCGGAACCGCTCCCGCTCAATTTCTGCCAGCAGTTCCCGTTTCCCAGCTGCCGTTCTGGGCTGGGCTTTGGTCTTGAGTTCTTCGCGACGACCGGACATACTCTATCATATTCACGGTCAGAACTCTGTCAATTGGATGAGCGGGTCAGCCGCGCAGCACCGCCATGACCCGGTCAAGAGCCAGAACACCTTGGTCGGTCAGAAACAGTTTATATCCCTTCTTTTCCATAAGGCCACTGCCAACAAGTTGACGCATCTGGGCATGGGTGACATGCCGGATTGAGATTCCGGCCAGTTGGATAAGGTCATTGCAGAGTTCCTGAACATCGTCACAGGGGTTGGGCAGTTTCTCCTGGTTCTGCGCAACCAGTGTCAGATAGTCGGCGAGCCTAGTTGGATTCACTCCTAAGCCTGCCTTGGTCCGGGTGATGGCGGCCGGGCCGAACCCGAGCAACAGACAGTTCGACCACAAGGACCTAAGGTAGCGGCATTCGTGCCCGGGACGCGCATAATGATGAAGGCCGTAATTGGTCATGGCCTCCCCAAGCCGCGAACGAGCCAGTCGATATGAAGCGAGCATTGCCAGCGGGTCGCCCCCCCGCTTTGGGAAGTATAGGGTTACATGGTCTGGCTGGAGCCGCATCAGCCGGTCGAGCCATTGTTCCCAAGTCTTGGGGTCGAGGCAATAGGCGAGCTCAACTCCGACTGTCGGAAAGCCCGCTTCCCGGAGGAGTCGGAAGTCCGCCTCCGCTCCGTCAGACCATTTCTGCAGCCGCAGCTCAAAACGGTCGAATCCTGACTCCTTGATGACCTTGGCCTTACCGGGGTTCAACGTTCCGGATTCACCGACCAAAGTCTGTTCTTCAGGCTGAATAGTGAGGTTATCAAACAATGCTTGGATAAGGCGATAAAGTTGCTCAAGCGTTAGGACTGATGGACTAGAGCCGCCGAAGTAGACGGTCTTGAAGGTTCGGTTCTTGAACTCTGCCGCCCGCCGGAGGATTTCTTTCTCAACCGCACTCACAAACCTCTGGGCTTTGACAGGACTGAGGCGCTCTGATTCGGTCCCGAACCGCCAGTCGACACAGCTTCCGAATGGAATCGTCACGAGAATGCCCGGCTGCACCGCCTTGGCATCACCGACCTCTTGAACCGTCAAGCTCTCCTTCCCTCAGCGGACAATCCGGCCGATGCGGTCGAGCCGGATTGCCCAGGGCGAAAGGATGATTCGGGCGAAGTTCGGCGCCGCGCTAGAGGAGAAGTAGAGCACGAGCGGCTTCCCTTTGATATAACGGAGTTCCAAGGGACCCCAAAAACGGGAATCCTCGGAGTTGTCCCGGTTGTCGCCCATTACCATGATGTGGCCGGCTGGAATGACCACCGGCCCAAAGTTGTCCCGGACAAAACGGGATGAGTCCGGGTGCTGGTAGAAGCGCCGATTCTCCCAGCGCCGCTGAAAGTCGGCCGGCAGCGGGTCGAGGCCGGGCAGGGTGTAATAGGTCTTATGCACCACATAGGGTTCATCCGGCCGCCTGCCGTTCACATAGAGCTGCTTGTTGCGGACCTCGACGGTGTCGCCGGCAACCGCCACGCACCGTTTGATGAAGTTCCTCGGCACGTACCAGGTGAAGAAGTGAGACTGGCTGTCCCAGTAGAGCGGCAGAAGCGGTAGCCACTTGGGGAAGAGGCGGACATAGCGCCCGGGTTGGGCCGGGTCTACAGGCATCTCCGGGTCAACCGGGAACCTGAAGACTACGATATCCCCACGCTGCGGACTGGTGACGGGCAGAATAACCCAATCGGTAAACGGCAGCTTGACACCGTAGATGAACTTGTTGACGAGCATGAAGTCCCCGACAAGAATCGTCTCCTCCATTGAGCCGGTCGGCACCATGAAGGCCTCCACCAGAAAGGAGCGAATCAGAAGGACGGCAATCACAACCGGTGCCCACTCACGGAAAAGCCCTTTCAGGCCGCGACCCAGCCGGCTCACCGGCTCAACTCCTTGAGATGAATCAGCATGAACAGGAAGTTTAGATTTCGGGATTCCGAAGTCAAGCCAGCCCGCTGCGCTCGCCACAGGGATTGCTTCGTCGCTTTGCTCCTCGCAATGACAGGAGGGGTGGCGCTCCTCGCAATGACACTTCCCTCGTCTGTCACCGCGAGGGCGAAGCCCGTGGCGGTCTGTGATGGCTCCGCTGCGCCTGTGTCGGGCAGCAGGCAGCAGCCGGAGACCGATTAGTCTCTTTTGCTGGGCGGGGTTGTCGTCCGAACCCGGCCTTGGTCTAGATAGTAGCTGCCGCCCCAAGGGTCTTCACTGGGGACGCTTTCGAGATAACCGGCCCGTTTCAACTCCGAAAGGCTCGTCGGCCAGCGCTGATGCTCCTCATGGAAGCGGTCAACCGCCTTTTGGAGATGGGCGAGGTCTTCCTCCAGCTTCAGATTTTTGAGTTGCCGGATGACGAGTTCCCGCAACTTCCGGTTCTCGGTGCTGTAGTAGATGTCGCGCCACATCATCCGCGCCGTCTCAAAGTCCCCGGCTTTTACAAACATGTGTGGTGCCCAGCGGGAGGCAATTGACCATGCCCCCGGAAGTTTGGCGCTGGCATTGAAGAGGAACGCTGCCGCCGGATAGTCGCCGGTAAGCATGCAGTTGATAAAGGCGGCATCAAAGGGGATTTGCCAGTTCATGGGATTTGCCTTCATCCCCTTGGTCAAGAGTCTGAGCGCCTCGGCCGGGCGGCGGGCATCCCAAGCCATGACAATTGCTCCAAAATGGTAGGCCCCGATAAAATGCGGGTCAAGGGTGGTCAGGACCTCAAAGATGTGGCCGAGCCACTGGTACTTACGGTCGGTCTCCTGGTGACGGCCGTAGTAATCAATCGCCGCCAGCCAGACGAAGTCGGAAGCCAGCTCCTGATATTCAATCGCTGCCCCCCGGACAAATCGTCCCGAAGGGAAGTAGGCCAGTTCGCGCAGAATCCGCTCTGTTCCCCGGCTCTTAGTGGTGGTGTCAAGCGCCAGCTGGAGGAGGTAGATGCCGACAAACCCCCAGACGATGACCACTGCCGGCAGAATCATAACCAGCCGGCTGGGTCGCACGGAAACCGTCCCAGTCCTAATCTCTTCCACGTCCGTCTAAAAGTCCTTCCGGCTGAAGACCACGACGGAAATCAGAAGCAGGGTAACCACATAAACCAGAGCGTAGGTGGCACTGAGGGCAATTGCCGCCGGGTTGAGTGGCGCACCGTGAACCACCTCGCCCCTCAGGTTGAAGTTCTCAAGATTGGGCAGAATATAGTAGAGCACCAGTCCCAGAATCTTCACGACGGGCGATGTCCCAAGGGCAGCAAGCTGCTTCAATAAAGGCGTGCCGTGGCCGATGAAATAGACTGCAAAGGTAAACACGGTGCTGGCAATCGGTGTGACAAAGGTGGAGAACATGATTGCCACCGCTGTAATCAGGGCCAGCTCAAAGAGGGTCATGAATACCGCCCAAAGCAGCTGGCCGGTCGGCCGGGCGCCGCTCACCCAAAGAATCAGATAAAAGGCGGCGGTCATCACCGCCACGCTGACGACGAGGACCGCCATCAGCCCGAGATATTTCCCGATGATGAACTCAATTCGGCGCACCGGCCGGGCGAGCACCAGATAGATGGTCCGCTTTTCCACCTCCTTGTAGACGATGCGCCCGCCTACCAGAATGGCAATCAGCACCCCGAAGAGGGTAATCGCCGACAGACCCAAATCCTTGACAATCTTGTCGGCCTCGCCCATTGCCACCGGCTGGACCACCTTCGCCCCGCCCATCACCAGCATGGCGAACAGCAGAAGGGTCAATAGCACCTTGTCCCGCACCGACTCCCGGAAGGTGTTGCGGGCAATGCCGGTGATTCGTGCCAGCATCGCTCAGTCTCCCGGCACCCCTTCCCTGGCACCCAGGACCTGCGCCATAAAGAAGTCCTCAAGGGTCTTGCGCCGCGGCACCAGTGCCTGGATTCTTGCCCCCGCCTCGTGGACGATTGCCGCAATGCGGTCAACTTCTTCCTCAGTCCGCACCGTCAGGAGCAGGAGGTCGCCCGATTCGATGAACTGCTGGGCGACGCGCATCAGCGCCTTGCGGAACTTGCCGGTTGCGCCCCTGACCGTCACCTCGATGGCTTCGATATCTCCGGAGAGGATCTCCGTCATCTGGCCGACCTTTACCAGCTTCCCGCTGATGATAATGCCGACCCGGTCGCAAATCATCTCAACATCGGAAAGGATGTGGGTGGAGAAGAAGACCGTCTTATGGCGCTCGCGCAGGCCGACGATGATGTCCCGGAACTCCTTCCGGCCGATTGGGTCGAGTCCGCCCATCGGCTCATCCAGAACTACCAGTTCCGGGTCGTGGATGAGCGCCTGGGCAATCCCAATCCGCTGGAGCATCCCGCGCGAAAAGCCCTTCATCTGGGCATTGGCGGCATGTTCCATCCGCACCAGCCGGAGCATCTCCTTGACGCGCTTCGGAATCTCAGCGCGTGGCACGCCTGAGAGCTGGGCGGCGAGCTCCAGAAACTCGGCCGCGGTGAGGTACTCGTAAAAATAGGGCGACTCGGGCAGAAACCCCACCTTGGCCTTTGCCCGGTTATCGCGGGGCGGCCGGCCGAAGAGAACCGCGCTCCCGGAGTCGGGCTGGGCAAGTCCCATGAGAATCTTGATGGTGGTTGTCTTGCCGGCACCATTCGGGCCGAGAAAGCCGAATATCTCCCCCCGGCGGATTTCGAGATTCAGGTCAACGAGCGCCAGCACCTTCTTCATCCGGAAGCCGGCCCGGTAAGACTTACTGAGGCGCACCGTCTCAATCACCCGTTCCCGCGGCTCGACCGGCGCGGTCTCTGGAGACGGGGTGGTCACCGTCACTGCCATAAGCAATCGAATTATAGGAACGTGGCAAATCAAGTCAAGTTGCGCTATCGGCCAAGGGAATTTTTGCCTTCCACCCGGAGCATGCGAAGAGGCGGGTGCGCCCGTGAAGCCCTTGCTGGGAGCGTTTCAGGACAAGACCTTGGTCTGGTTCTAAGAAGACACCCAAGCACCCGACCTTCGCCGGTTCTAAGACAGGAGCCAATGACATTTCTCAGTCAGCCGCTTGGAAAGGCTCTCTTGAGGATACCAGAAGTCATGCTGACTTCTGAACTGGCGAAGGCTCTAAAGCATGGGCCTGGACCGGCTCTCAAGACCCGCCTATAAGCCGAGCTTGGCTAGACTCTAGGTAGAAGTCTAAGAAACGAACTGAGAAAGGTGGTAAGCCCCGAAGTGGTTCAGGGGTCCGCTCCACAAAATTGCCGCCTTAGAACTAACATCTTGAAATAGCAGCACTTAGGGCAAAGACCGGTCTCAGATTCCCAAGTGGTTGACACCCCCCTCAAAAAGTT
>JBDRUJ010000107.1:0-5522 GCA_039801285.1 Caldifarciminota bacterium | reverse complement strand
AGCACTGAAACATGCCGACTCTTCCGGGGATTTGGCCAGTCGGGCCGATGCTCTGAACAACCTAGGCCTTTTGGCCTGGCACCGGGCCGATTTTGACCAAGCCATCGAATATCTCACCTCGGCGCTCAGCCTGCGCGAGGAACTCGGCACTGAGCACAGCATCGCTGCCACCTGCAATAATCTTTCTCTGGTCTATTGGGAAAGGGGTGACCTGACGGAGGCGCTGGAGTTCCAGCAGCGGAGCCTGGGGCTGAAGGAGCTGATTGGCGACCGCTACGGCATCGGTGTCTCGCAACTGAACCTCGGCCTCATCTATGTTGACCTGGGTGACTGGGATAAGGCTCTCGAATGTTATTTTCGCGCTTTGGCTGAGAAAGAGCAATCTGGCGATAAGGCAGATATCGCGCTCTGCTATAATAACATTGGCGAGTTGTATCTGAAGCGCGGCCGCCTAGACCGGGCCAGCTTCTATCTGGAGCAGGCATTGAAATTGGCCAAGGCCGCACCCTCCCGCTGGGTGGAGTCGGAAGTCCTAGGAAACCTGGGTGAGTGCGCATTTGAGCAGCACAACCTCAGCCGGGCCCTGAATTGTTACCAGGAGGACCGCCGGATATGTCTTGAGACCGACGACAAGGAGGAGCTGGCCGAAACCCTCAGACGCTGGGCCGAACTCGACCTAGCCCAGGGTCAGTTCGAGTCGTGCCGAACAAGAATTGGCGAAGCCCTCACCCTCTGCGAGAAGACCGGTGCCCGGCGGGAACTGGGGAATGTCCATCGGCTCTTGGGCGAGCTTGCCGCCAAACTCGGAGAGCGTGCCCAAGCCCGGTCTGAGCTGGAGCAGGCTGTAGCAATTTTTCGCACCATCGGCAAGAACTACGAACTTGCCCGCGCCCTGACCAGCCTGGGCCTGGTGCTCAGTGAGGAGCCAAAAGGAGAGGGTGGGGCTGAGCTTTCTGAGGCACTTGTAATCCTGCGCAACCTTGGGGTTGAGGCTAGGGCCAGAGAGCTTGAGCAGCTTCTGGGTCATGGTCCGGAGGCCCCAAAGCAGGATTTCCAGATGCCGGCCCCCCTTCTGTCCGAGCTGGTCCACCTAGCAGCAACGAGTTCAGAACTAGACCAGTTCTGTGCCCAGGCGCTTAATCTGATTACCAGGGAGCTGCCAATCCCTGGCGCGGCAATCGTTCTTCGGAATGGCCGGGTTTTCCAGATTGACGACACCGGTAACCGGCAGACCACAACCATCACCCTTGCCCTTGAGCTGAACAGGCTGCGTCTGGGCACACTCGTGGTCTCCCTAGGAACCGATGCGCTGGCTGATACTTCTCTGGTCCATCAGAAGCAGTTGGCGCCGCTTGCCGAGCTTGTTGCCCTGGGAATATTTCATGCCCAGTCCCAGCCCGCACCATTGCCCTCAAGAACCCAGCCCATCTTGGACCGTCTGCCAAAAATTATCGGGGCCGAGACAACCCTGCGGGAGGTCTTTGACACCATCAGGCAGGTGGCACCGACTCGGGCCAATGTCCTTATCCTAGGCGAGTCGGGAACCGGGAAGGAGCTTGTTGCCCGAACCCTCCACGAACTCTCCGACCGGAAGGACGGCCCATTTGTCGTAGTGAACTGCGCCGCCATTCCCGAAACGCTGCTGGAAAGCGAGCTCTTCGGGATTGAAAAAGGCACCGCCACCGGTGTGACCGAACGCAAGGGCAGGTTTGAGGCGGCGAGTGGCGGCACCGTCTTTCTTGATGAGATTGGTGATATGAGCCTTGGACTTCAGGCAAAGCTGCTCCGGGTCCTTCAGGACCGAACCTTCGAACGGGTTGGGGGCCGGAAGCCGATTACCGCCGATGTCCGTATTATTGCCGCCACCAATCGCAACCTCGAGGCGGCCGCGAGCCAAGGCCTCTTTCGGCCCGACCTCTACTACCGGTTGAGTGTGATTACAATAACCCTGCCCGCCTTGAGAATACGCAAGCCAGACATCCCGGAGCTGGTTGCCCATTTTGTGACTCGGTTCAGCAACGAGTATGGCAAGAGGGTTCAAGGAGTGACCCAGGACTGCTTGGCCTGCCTTTGCAGCTACGAATGGCCGGGCAATGTCCGGGAACTGGAAAATGTTCTGGAGCGGGCGGTGATTCTTTCCCGGACCGAATTGCTGACCATAGATGACCTGCCTCCGAACATCCAGCGACGAATGGCTGAGGCCGGGGCACAGGGAACCGGCTGGCGCGAGACCCGTCGGACAGCCCGGGAACAGGCTGAGGCACATCTGGAAATGGATGCAATCCGAACCGCACTCGAGCATTCTGGCTGGGTTATAAAACGGGCGGCCCAACAGCTTGGAATCAGCCGGCGCCATCTTTATCGGCTCATGCACAAACACAACATCCGTAGGCCTGAAAGGCAAGGCGCATAATCTTTATGTGACAAAACCCGAGTCCCATGTGACATAGGGTTCCCAGTTCTGTAACTATCCGATAAACCAGATAATTGGCCGGACTACACCGGACGACTAATCACTCCGTGTGCCATATCATGTCACAATCATCTTGGAACGGATTCTGTAACATCTTGAAAATGCAGGTCTTATCATCCACCGCAACCTGGCACAGAGAATGCCACTATAATTGGTCGTGAGCTACTCAGGAAAGAACGGCAAAGATGGTCGCACCGGCCGAGAGAGAAAGGGTGCGGCCCGGAGGCCAAAAGAGATGGCAGAGAGACAGGCCCTGCTCAAAACCCTTGCGGCGAATGGCGGTGACCTCTTTAGAACTGCCAAGACGCTGGGTCTGACCTCAGACTCATTTCTTGCCCTCCTGAAACAGCACGGAATCAGGGATGTAATGTAAAGAGGAGGAAAGATGAAAACACATCCTCGATTGTCACAATGCTTGCAGTAGCCACAGCTCTGGCGCTGGCCGGACAGTTTGCACCAGACCGCATCATCGTTAAGTTCCGGACCGATGTGGCGCCAGTAAGTGACGGTTCGGTCATTACCGGCCTTGCCGAGGTTGATGGGCTGAATCGCAAATGGAACATCGTTTCGGCGACACCGGTATTCCCCGGCTCGGCCAGCCGGCTTGCCTTGAAGATGGGACTGAACCGGGTTTTTGTGTTGGCCGCATCCGGGCCGTTTGATGTCTTGCAAGCGGTGGCCGAATACCGCACCCTTCCAAATGTTGAGTATGCGGAGCCTGACCATCTGGGTCAGGCCTATGTCGCACCGAATGACCCAAGGTATCAGCTTCAGTGGGGACTGAAGAATACCGGTCAGGACCCGGGTGGTGACCATCCCGGCATCCCGGGCTGCGACATTGCTGCCGAGCCGGCCTGGGACATAGAACGGGGCAGCCGGGACATAATCATCGGCCATCTCGATACCGGAGTTGACTTGGACCACCCCGACTTCGTCAGCTACTATCAGGCATCGGTCATCTGGCGCAATTGGGACGAAATCCCCAGGAACAATGCTGATGACGATGGCAATGGCTATATTGACGACACTCTGGGCTGGAATTTCGTTTCGAACAACAACAACCCGCAGGACGACTCGCGTGACAGCCACGGCAACCCATTGGGTCATGGAACCCACACCGCGGGCATCGCTGCGGCCCATGCCGATAACTCCCGAGGCATTGCCGGCACCTGCTGGTACTCTCAGGTAATGCCGCTCAAGGTGCTCAACAGCAACGGCTGGGGTCTTTACTCCTGGTGGGCCTCGGCCATTTACTACGCAGTTGCCAAGGGTGCCCGCATCATCAACATGAGTCTGGGGGGCACCGACACCTCGACCACTCTCAGGAACGCGGTGGACTACGCCTGGAACTCAGGCGTTGTTGTTGTCGCTTCTATGGGGAATGACAACAATAATGTGCCCCACTATCCTGCCGCCTATGACAATGTGATTGCGGTAGGCATGACCGACAATGACGACGACCGGGTTGTTCCGGGCCACAACGGCTCAGGCACCTATGGCAGTTGCTTCGGTCCTTGGATTGACCTGATGGCTCCGGGCAACTGGATTTACTCCACAGGCTGGAACGACACCTATCTCTACATGGTCGGCACCTCAATGGCCGCGCCCTTTGTGACCGGCACTGCCGCACTGCTTTTGAGCCGTAACCCGGACCTGACCAATAACCAGGTGCGCAACATCCTGTGCGCGACCGCCAAAGACCTGGGCGCACCCGGGTTCGACACCTTCTACGGCTTCGGCCGGATTAACGCCGAGAGCGCGCTCCACCAAGTCCAGTTCCTGCCCGGCTGGACACCAGAGACCCTGCTTGCCACCAGCACCAATGGCTGCGACGAGGCCGATGTCGCCGTTTCCGGACCGAATGTCCACATCGTCTGGACCAACCGTGGTGCTACCAACAGCCTTTACTACATCCGCTCCACTGATGGTGGTCGCCAATTTGACCAGCCAAGACAGCTCACCACCTATCAGCACAACTGGAACTCGTTCTATCCCCACATTACAGTCAGTGGTAATCGGGTTCGGGTCGTTTTCCAGGACACCCGTGGTAGCCACTGCGGCATCTACTTCAAGTCGAGCACCGACAACGGCCAGAACTGGTCAGGCGATATACTCATCAGCGACTCCACAGTCGAATCCTATCATCCTGATATCTCATCCAGTGGAGATACCGTTCATGTTGTTTGGAACACCGGCTATCGCCGCAGCACGAATGGCGGCAGTATCTGGGATGCCATCAATACTGCGGTCACCGGTCTGGCTGTGGCTTGTGCTGGCAACAAGGTCTATGTGGTCAAAATCGAGAACATCTCCGGGACTAACCAGGTGAAATTCCAGCGCTACAATGGCACCTCCTGGGAGCCGGCAGTTCAGCTATCCAACGCATCCGGGCCGGCCTATCTCAACCCCGATGTTGCGGCCGACGGTCAGTTTGTCTATGTGGTCTGGGACCAAGATATGGACAACGATGGCACTACCGAAGCTATCATCTTCCGCCGCAGCACTAACCAGGGGGTAAACTGGCAAACTAGTCAAACGCTCGCAATACTCGGGGACAATTACACCTATCGCAATCCGCGGCTCGCCGCCAGCCAAGGCCGCGTTGACCTGGTCTGGTGGGGCGACCGGGACAAATACTGGGCCTGTGAGGTTTACTACCGGCACAGCTCCAACTCGGGTGTCAACTGGGGTAACACCTATCGCCTCTGCTACAACGGCAATTTTGACGAAATGCCGGCGGTTGCCGCCAATGGTGACACTGTCCATGTAGTCTGGGACCGGATGGCAAATGGAACCAAGACGGTATTCTACATCCGTAAGGGCCTCGCCACCACCCGGCACGATGTCTCCGCCTATCGCATCATCTCACCCGCCGGAACAAACCCGGCCGGAACCATGGTTACACCTCAGGCCAAGGTGCGCAACCTTGGTAGTACTTCTGAGAGCTTCTCGGTCCGGTTCCAGATCGGCGCAGCCTATTCCCATGACACCACCGTGACCGCACTCCCAGCCGGCGACTCCGTGACCGTCACCTTCTCATCCTGGACAG
>JBDRUJ010000106.1:392-5562 GCA_039801285.1 Caldifarciminota bacterium | reverse complement strand
CCGCTACTATCTTTGAGCCGCTTGCGCCAGCGCCAGATGAGCTTCCGGTCAGCGCCAAAGGCTCCCTTAGTGGCCTTTTCGCCATAGCGCTCGTACAACTCGATTATCTTCAGCCGCTGCTGGGCGACCGCACTGCTTTCAAACATCCTGAGACTATTGAGCATATCCACGCACCTCCGATAGCCCCGGATGTTACTAAAGACCCGGCGGATTTCCCAAATTACCTGGGACTCTCAATGTCGCAAATGTATCGTAACTTTTCCATCCCAGTGCTCCACTACGACGTCGCTATCTCGCCCAGCCAGGACAGCAGCTTCTTTCCATCAGTCCGGCAACCATCTGCCATTGTGGAGCCGACCAGAAGGTTATTTCCAAAGCAGATTCAGAAGTCAACTTCGACCCCGAATAGAGAGCCGGCCTCAAACCTCCTTCCTTAGCCGTTTGGGTTACAAACTCAGAGATTACAACGCGGACCGGTTTGGAGACCCCTCCTGAATCTATTTCTGGGGCAACGGCCCATCCCACCTCCTGAACTCATTTCGAGACTCCTGGCCAAGCAGGTGCCGGTTCTGCATCGGGGACTGTCCCCTGAAAAAAGTGAGATATCGGCTAAGTTACGCAACTGCGTCTGATAAATCAGATACACCCGGGAATATTGAGTATAGATATATACCTGGGTGTCAGGAGTGGCTAGCGCTCTAAGACCGGCCCTTGGTTCTCCCGACTGGTGCTGATGGTATGAAAACTTCCCATATCTTAGGGCTTGCTCCAATGTTGTGGCATAATCTTTCGTTAGGAAGGCATGCAGCTTTCCTCAACAATTCTGAATTTCAAGGCTTGCTTTCGCCTGAGCCTGGCATATGATTATTGGATGGCTGAAGTCTGTGTGAAATGCGGCCAACGCAGACCGTCGCGGCTGTGCCCTCCCCTGGGTGGGCTAATATGCTCGCAGTGCTGTGGGCAGAGCCGGCGCAGGACTGTTGACTGTCCTGATGAGTGCCGTTTCTTTCTTGCGGGCTGGCGCGAGGCAGTGGGACGTCTTGTTCAGTTTGCCGGTGACTGGAGATTTGAACGGGAGTGGTTTGATGTCCTCAACAACCTGAGATTGGTTCTAGTTCGAACTAGATTCAGACTCGTTTCCAATCTCGACCTGGCTTTGGTGCGGTCGGCATTGACCAGCGTTGCCGAGATGATCCGGGCGCGAATGACGGGCTTGATTTACGAAACCAGCTCCCCGGTTCCGGGAATTCAGTCAATTATTGATGAACTGACTTGGATTGTCGAAAGCCACGAGCACGGTAAGAAGGGGTTGCGTCCTGTGGCGGCATCGGACTTGCTGAGCTGTCTTCTGTATCTGGAACGTCAGTTGCGGTGTGCGGCTGACCAGGGTAAAGACGGCAAAGAGGTCTTTGATATTCTAGCCCAGAGCGTGAGCCGGACGCTTATCGGTTCTGGGGTCAGTGATAACGACGGCCCGATATTCCAAAGAGGTCCGGGACTTGTGAGTTGAGACCCGAAGCTGAAACCGTAAAAGGGGTTTGTGCGTCTGAAATGATGTCGGCAATGAACGGATGAAAAGAGACTAGCGCATAAGTGTATCCAACAGGAGGTGCTAGATGAGTAGAAAGGTCTCCTTGAGACTGGTTGGTGCCATCGTGGCACCGGCAGTGATTGTTGCGTTTATCTTGGGCATGATTCTGAGCGGCGTTTTGAATCTCGCCCCGCGACCGGTGCAGGCGCAGGCAGAGTTTCTGCCCAATGAAGCAAGTCCATTTGTGGCAGCAGTAGAAAAGGTCATTCCAACGGTAGTGAATATTTCGGCGGAGAAGGTGGTCAAGCGTTCGGAACGAAGCCTTGAGCCCGATTTCGGCGGGCCGTTTGAGGAGCTCTTCCGGGACTTCTTCAAGGGATTTCCGGAGTTGCCTTTTGAGGTGCCGGCCAATGCACTCGGTTCAGGAGTCATCATCAGACCGGACGGCTATATTGTTACCAATAATCATGTGGTGGCCGGATATGACCGGTTCGTGGTCAAGCTGGCCGATGGAACCGAATTCAAGGGAAGTGATGTGAAGGTGGTGGGACGAGACCCCCAGACCGACCTTGCAGTCATCAAGGTGAATACCAAACGGGCCCTGCCGACGATAAGCTATGCCGACCCGGCAAGCATCAGGGTCGGCGATTGGGCAATTGCGGTTGGGAATCCCTACGGCCTGCAGAGCACCGTAACGGTCGGTGTCATCTCCGCCAAGGGCCGGACTGGCATTCCGTTACCTGAAGGGCCGAGCCGGCAGGACTTCATCCAGACCGACGCCTCAATTAACCCCGGAAACTCAGGCGGTGCCCTGGCAAATGTCCGTGGTGAGCTTATCGGGATAAACACCGCAATCCGGTCGCCGGTCGGTGCCAGCGTCGGAATCGGCTTTGCAGTTCCGGTAAGCTTTGTCAAAACGGTTGCCGAGCAGCTTATCGAGCACGGGAAGGTGGTTCGCGGCTATCTTGGGATAGCACCGCAGCCCGTTACCGAAGCCATCAGGCAGGCGTTGAAGCTCGAGGATACCAAAGGCGTCTTGGTAAGCCAGGTGCTGGATAAGACACCGGCAGCTGAGGCCGGGCTCAGGGAAGGCGATGTCATTGTCCAGGTGAACGGCGTCAAGACCGAAGGTGTTGAGCAGTTCCGTGAGCAGATTGCCGGTTTTCGACCCGGGACACAGGTTACACTTGGACTTGTCCGGGATGGCAAGCGGTTGAGCAAGACCGTAACCCTCGCAGAGTTTCCCGAAGAAGCACAGGCGGTGGTCCCGGTCGAAAAGGAAAAGTCCTGGCTCGGTATTGAGGTGCGGGACCTTACCGGCGCCGAGCGCCGCCAGGCGGGTGTTGACAACGGGGTCATCATCGAGCATGTTGATTCGGGGAGCCCGGCTGCTGAAGCCGGACTGGCATCGGGAGACATCATTCTGAAGATTGGCGACCGCAAAGTAAAGGATGAGGCCGATTACCGCCAAATTACTCGGGAACTGGCTGATACCGATGAGCCGGTGCTGTTTTATGTCAAGCGGGGCCGGCAACGGCTGTTCATTGCAGTGGAGCCAGGAGACTAATGCCAGCAGTTTACCCGCTATTGACCTGAGCCGCTTTTTGTGTCACAATTGTTCATGAACCAAAGGAGGCTTTAGAGTCCTGTCCGTTTTTGATGCGTCTTGACTGGCTTATAGTTTTCCCCGGTGAGAGTAATCGAATGCTGGGGAATATAACTTTTTTTATAAAATCAGCCGCTCCTCCCGGTAGGGTATTCTTGCCTTTTTAGTAAGATGATGAACCCCTCATATCTGTTGCTCGACGGTAAGGCGGTTGCGGCCGCAATCCGCAAGGAGTTGGCACAAAGGGTTGCACGGTTGAAGGCCTTGGGAGTAACCCCAAAGCTGGGAGTTCTCCTGGCTGGCAGTTTTGTTCCTTCCCAGATTTATGTCCGAAACAAGGAGCGGGCCTGTGCCGCCGTGGGAATTGAGGTGGAAACTGCCCGTTTTCCCGACAGTGTCTCGATTGGAGAGATTACCGACACTGTCCGCCGCTGGAACGAAGACGCCAATGTTCACGGGATGATTGTCCAGCTGCCCCTGCCCGGTAGAATTGAAAGAGATGCGATTCTCGAACTGGTTGACCCGCGCAAGGATGCGGACGGTTTGACTCCGGCAAATCTCGGCCGTTTAGTTAGCGGACATCCAAGGGTGCTGCCTGCAACTCCGGCCGGCATCATCGAGCTGCTGGTCCGTTTTCAGATACCAATAGCCGGTCAGCGGGTCGTGGTGATTGGCCGGAGCGAACTGGTTGGTAAGCCGCTGGCGAATATTCTCCTGATGCGCGGGGCGAAAGGTGATGCCACCGTGACCGTCTGCCATACGAAGACCAAAGACCTTCCAGACATCTGTCGGCAGGCGCAGATTCTGATTGTCGCAGCTGGAAGAGCGGGATTGGTTACCGGGGAGATGGTGACTCCGGGTGTAGTTGTTGTGGACGCCGGAATCAACCGGACTGAACAGGGCATTGTCGGTGATGTTGATTTTGACTCGGTTGCGCAAAAGGCTCGAGCGATTACTCCTGTCCCAGGCGGGGTCGGGCCGATGACTGTGGCCATGCTTTTGGTAAATACTGTTATGCTAGCCGAGTCCCGGGCGGCGGTTCAGTAATGAATGTCCGTTTGCGGTTCGAACACGACCGTAAGGTCATTGACCGGGAGCTCGGCCGCATTCTCCAAGTCGGTCCTGACGTTCCCAAGCGACTGGCGCAGGCGATGCGCTATGCCGTGTTTGGCCCGGGCAAGAGATTGCGGCCGATTCTTGCCTTGGAGAGTTACCGGGCTGCCGGCGGCCGGAGCCGAAAATGGATTATGCCCTTCTGCTGTGGAATTGAGCTCATTCATACATTCTCATTGATTCACGATGACCTACCGAGCATGGATAATGATGATTTCCGGCGCGGCCGCCCCAGTCTCCACATAAGGTTTGATGAAGCGACAGCGATTCTGGCGGCAGACGGTCTGCTGATTCTCGCCTTTGAACTCTTTTGCCGTTCAACCGCTCCTTTCGAACGGCGCACCTCAGCCATCCTGACAATCTGTGAGGCTGTCGGACCGGCAGGAATGGTTGCGGGACAGATGCTGGACATGGGTATTGAACCAAAGATGGGTGTTCGGTCATTGATGAGAATGCAGCGCAAGAAGACAGCATTATTCATCGCCGCTGCGTTGGTAAGTGGCGCAATTATTGCCGGAGCACCGCGTCCGGTTCTCAGCCGGCTGCGCCAAGCTGGAATCGCATTGGGCGAAATGTTTCAGACGACCGACGACCTTCTTGACATCCGACAGGAGAGTGACCAGCGGAAGGAGACTATTGTCAGCCGATTCGGGCCGGAGAGGGCTTTAGTCCGTGCCCGAGCACAAGCCGAAGTGGCACGGACTAAACTCCTGAGTTTGGGTCCGAGTTACCGTTTTCTTGCCGAGTTGACTCAGATAATCCTCTTGCGCAATTCCTGAATATGGCAATACTGGAACAGGTCTCTTCGCCAGCCGACATCCGCAGGCTTTCCATTCCGGAGATGGAAAAGCTCGCCCAGGAAATCCGGCGGGTGATAATCGAAACAACCGCCCAGGCCGGTGGCCATACAGCACCCAGTC
>JBDRUJ010000106.1:0-372 GCA_039801285.1 Caldifarciminota bacterium | reverse complement strand
GTTGTCGAATTGACCCTCGCCTTGCACTATGTATTTGATACCCCAAATGACCGATTGGTATGGGACGTCGGCCACCAATGCTACGCCCACAAGCTTATCACCGGCAGAAGGGACCGGTTTTACACCTTGCGTCGGCAAGGGGGGATTGCCGGTTTTCCGAAACGTGCTGAAAGTGAATACGATGTGTTTGATACTGGCCATTCGGGTGATTCAATTTCCGCGGTCCTGGGCATGGCGGTTGGGGACCGATTGCAAGGTATCCGGCGCCGCGCCATTGCGGTAATTGGCGATGGTTCAATCGTATCGGGAGTGGCGTTCGAGGCACTCAACAATGCCGGGGCGATGAAACAGGATGTGATAGTCGTCCTGAAT
>JBDRUJ010000105.1:0-5960 GCA_039801285.1 Caldifarciminota bacterium | reverse complement strand
GGTGAGCTGAGCGGGATTTCCATCATCGGCATCATCGTCTGGCCACCGGTTCGGCTGTTCAGTGCTCTCTTTGCCGGGCAGCCGGTGGTTTAGAATCATGGAGCGGAGACGTTCCAAGGGCAGGGAGCAAACCACCGCCCTGGTCACAAAGATTGCCCTCCTGGTGGTTCTGCTGTTTGCCGCGGTTAGTCTCGGCTCCTATCTTCTGGGCCAGAAGACGGTCGGCACCAATTACGGCGGGATTCTGGGCCACTACCTGGCCTTGGGGCTCTGGACCGGGCTGGGCTGGGCAGCGGTGATGGTTCCAATTCTGGGGCTCGTCGCCTGGTTTATTGCCTTGGGCCGGAAGCGGGGCTGGCGCCGGTTTGCCGGCTTCGGTCTGATTATCCTCGGCATCTTTCTCTGGGCAAGCCTCGTTTCTTTTCAGACCGGTGCCCAGCTTGTTGATGGAAACTTCGGGGGCTGGCTCGGCGCAACCCTGGCGCGCTACCTTTCGGCCTGGTTCGGCCTGGCCGGTTACACCCTGGTGGCCCTATTCGGCTATTGGGGATTTGCGCTCTGGTTCCGCAGACCGAAACGGCAGGACATTCTGCAGTCGGGCTTCATTCTTCTTCTTGGGCTTATCTTTGACATCCTTCTCGGCCAGCTGTTTCCCTATCCGGCTGCCGGCAGCACCGGCACGAGTCTCGCCCGGTTTCTGAAGGAGCTGTTCGGCGGGCCAGGAAGTCTGATTCTCCTCTTCGCCCTGCTGGCTGTCCTTCTGGCGGTCTGGATTACTGTGTGCTGGCCCAGGCTGTCGCTTGGTGAAGTCCTGCGCTTCGGTTGGCTCCAAAACGGCCTGACCGCCCTCATCAAGAGAGTGAAGGGAACCGGCAGGAAGGGGTTGCCGGTGGTGCGAACCTCGGCCCCTGCTGACGGCAGAGCGGCGCCGACAGCCGTCGGGAAGCAAGAGGAAAAGCAGGGTGGGCCGGTTGGTTCCGAACCGGTAACGGCGGAGAGTGAACAACCACCAGAAAGCGCCGGGTCTCCAGAGACAGGGCTCCTGCGGCAAACGGTGCGGCACTACAACACCCCGGAGTTTCAGCAGGCGTTCCTCGACTCTCTTGACCAGCCGACCGAGGCCGACCGGATTGTCAAGGATGCTCAGGAGGCACAGGCGGAGGCGCAGATTCTCCTTGATAAGCTGAAGCAGTTCGGAATCGAGGGCCGGATCACCGAGATTCTCTCCGGGCCGATGATTACCCGGTTTGAGCTGGAGCCGGCACCCGGGGTGAAGATTCAGCGGATTGAGAGCCTTGCCGACGACATCGCCCTTGCCCTCTCGGCGGAGCGCATCCGGATTCTTGCCCCGATTCCCGGCAAGAGCGCGGTCGGGGTTGAGGTTCCCAACAAGGCCCGGCGGACGGTCCTGCTGCGCGAAGTTCTGCTGAGCGATGCCTACCGGGCCGAGAGCTCGCCATTGGGCTTTGCCCTCGGCACAACCATCACCGGCGAGCCCTACAGCGCCGACCTGCGGACGATGCCCCATATTCTGATTGCCGGGACCACCGGCTCGGGAAAGTCGGTGTGCATCAACTCAATCATCATGTCCATCATCTTCCGCTCCTCCCCCCAGGAGGTTCGCTTTCTGACCATTGACCCGAAACAGCTTGAGCTACCCCTCTACAACCCGATTCCCCATCTTCTGAGTCCGACGACGGTTGACCCGAAGCGGGCGGTGGATGAGCTGACCCGGGTGGTGGGCATCATGGAGACACGCTACGGCGAGTTTGCGAGCATCGGGGTGCGGGACATCGCCGCCTACAACGCCCGGGCCCACGAGGAGGGTTTTGCCCCCAAGCCCTACATCGTGGTGGTGGTTGATGAGCTGGCCGACCTGATGCTCCGGGCACCGAATGAGATTGAGGAGCGCATAATCCGGTTGGCCCAGATGTCGCGCGCGGTCGGGATTCATCTGATTCTGGCGACCCAGCGGCCCTCGGTTGATGTCATCACCGGCCTCATCAAGGCCAACTTTCCCTGCCGGGTTGCATTTCAGGTCGCCTCAAAGACCGACTCGCGGACAATCCTTGACATGAACGGTGCCGAGGCACTTCTGGGCCGGGGCGACATGCTGTTTCTGCCCCCAGGCAAGGGCGAGCCGGTCCGGCTCCACGGCGCCTTTGTCTCGGAGCGGGCATGCAAGCGGGTGGTGGAGCTGTGGACCGTCGAGTACCTGACAACCCTTTTGACCGGACTGGTTGCGAGTCCGGCGGAAAAGGCACGGCAGCTCGTTGAGCTTGATGTTGTTGATGTCCTCTATGACCCGGAGAAGTCGAGCATCAAGAAGAAGATGGAGGCCCTGCGGTCGGTTCTGTCGGAGGAGGCGGTTGAGAGTCTGATGGCCCAGCGCTACCATGAGCCGCTGCCCGAGGAGCTGGAGCTGGCGCGCGAACGGGAATCAGAGGAGGGCGACCTCGACGAACTGGATGAGAAGTTTGCCGAGGCGGCCCGGATAGTTGTCCGCTACAAGGTGGCATCGGTCTCGATGCTGCAGCGCAAGCTGAAAGTCGGCTGGGCCCGGGCCGGCCGGATGATTGAACAGATGGAGCGGGTCGGGATTGTCGGGCCTTATGCCGGTTCCCAGTCCCGTTCCGTGCTGATTGATAGTGAGTCAGATTTGGAGACAATCCTCGGCCGGCTGGGCTCTCGCTCTGCTCCGGCACGGCACTTGACGGTCAATGGCACACCGGAAGGAGGCACAGGACAATGATAAATCGCAAAAGGGCACTGGAATTGGCCGCCCAGGTGGCCCAGCATATCCCTTGTGAGAGCTACGAGCGGGTGCACAGCTTCATTTTATCGCGACCGGAGGCAAAAATCTCAATCCCCAGGCCGGAGTTCTGGGTCGGCGACCACTGGTTCGCAATTCGCCGGCACCACGATGCGGTCACGACCGACGACATCCTGGAGGTCTATTTCGGCTCTCAGGATACTGGCGATGAGTTCCTGGGTTATGACCGGATTGACCCGCGCTGGCACGACGCCGAAGGCCGGGACCTGGGACGCTGGGAGCTCACCCGTGCCTATGTCCGGCCCAAGTTTCGAGGCCGTAACTACTCTCTGTTCATGGTTGAGCTTGTCTTGGCGCTGGCTCGCAAGAACCGGGCCAACTCGGTTGTCGCCTATCCTAGGCACGTGGCAATGCTCGTCACCCTTCTGAACTACGGATTCCGGACAATGGACGGGAGCTATGATGCGACTCTGCACCGGATTCTAAGGCAGGGAAAACTGTGGTATGCCCGTGACCCGGCCCACCGCCGGCTCTACTATGCCCAGGAGTTCCGTCCCTTCATTCAGGAAGGCAGCTTCATCATGGAGAAACGGGTCAAGCCGACGACGCTCTGGGAGTTCCTCTGGCAGAAAATCTAGCGTCCGACTGGTCTGACCGGTCCGACTTCAGCCCAGGAACTGACGCAACTGGCTCGCACCGATGATGCCGGCATCGGTTCCCAGCTCCGAGAGGACAATTTCCAGCTTACGGCCCGAAAAGATTGGGATGCGGCCGAAAACCGTCTGCTTAACCGCTTGGAGCAGGGGCGGGCCGATGCGGCTCACGCCACCACCGATGACTATCCGCTCCGGGTCAATCAGCGCGACAACATTGGCGATACCGAGTCCGAGGTAGAATCCAGTCTCGTCAACCACCTGCAGGGCAAGCCGGTCACCGGCCCGTGCCGCCTTGCCAATCTCCTTGGTGGTGAGCCGGTTGAGATTGCCACCGGCCATGTCAAAGAGCAGTGACGGCCGCTCCGACTCCATCCCGTTGAAAAGGGCAATCTGGTTCTTGTGGCCTGCCAGCCGCTTCATCTGGGAACGGAGTTTGCGTTTTGCCCGCTCGACGATGGACGCGGCACCGACATAACACTCCAGACAACCCTGACCGCCGCACCGGCACTGGGGCCCGTCGCCAAAAATAATCGTGTGGCCCAGCTCGGCAGCGGCATGATTGGCGCCAATCAGCGGCCGGCCATCGGCAATGATGCCGCCGCCGCAGCCGGTGCCCAGGGTTAGACAGAAGAGGTTCTTACAACCCCGACCGGCACCAAAGAGCCACTCGGCGAGAGTGACGGCATTGACATCGTTGGCACAATAGACCCTGAGACCGGTCAGGTCTTCAATTGTCTTCTTGACGGGGGTGCCGTGCCAGCCGGGCAGGTTGGGCGGCAGCCGGACAACACCGGCCTTGTGGTCAACCAGACCGGCGATGCCGATGCCGACTGAGGCGACCCTCTTGCCCCGGCGCAGGGCAAGGATTGTCTGGCCGAGTCGCTCCAGTGCCTGATGGGGGCCCTGGTCGGCCATGGTCTTCAGGTTTCTGCGGGCCACAATCCGGCCTCGGGAGTCAACCACGCCAACCTTGATGTTGGTCCCGCCGATGTCAACCCCGATGTCCCAAGACACGTTAGTAGCTTGCGGTCGTTGTCCGCTCAAACCTTAGGGCAATGAGCCGTTCGTAGGCCGGAGAGGGCCTGACCCCGCGCCGGGCCATCACCTGGTGGGCGGTGTCGAGAACATCGCCCAGTGCCCAGCGCCCGGTCCTGCCCCAGGCGAAGGCCGGGATTTCCTTGGGAGAGAGTCCGGGCTCAAACCAGTTGGCAAATGTTCCGACCGAAGTGCCGGTATTGAGCATGGTGCCGATGGCCGTCTTTGCATGGTCGCCGACGAAGCAGCCGACCTTCAAGAGGCCGGTGTCGATTGCCCGGCCCTGAATCAGGACCTGCACCGGCTGATAGGCATTCTTCAGGTCAGAGTTGGTGGTCAAGGCGCCGAGATTGACCCATTCGCCGATGAAGCTGTGGCCGATGTAGCCCTCATGGTGCTTGTTGGAATAACCCTGAAACACGGTTGCCTCCACCTCACCGCCGATTCGGCACTGGGGCCCGAAGCTGCAGCCGGGCCGAACCCGGGCGCCGTCAATCACGGTGCCCGGACCGATGTAGCAGGGCCCCTCAATAAAGCTGTGAGGCCTTATTTGGGCCCCCCGGTCAATATAGACCGGACCGGTTTCGGTTGAGATGACAACCTCGGGCCAGATGCGGGCATCACGGGCCAGAAAGAGAGCCTTCCGACTGCCCACAACCCGAACCGCTCCCCTGAATCCTTGAACCTTTCTCTTGTCGTTTGCCTCTCTCTTCAACTCATCCATGGTCAGCTCCACCAAGTGCCAAGGATAGGTGATGACCCGGGCGCTGACAGCCACTTCGGGCAGCTCAAGCTGAAGCCGGCCCAGACAGCCCGGTTTCCAGGCCCGGCTCTTGGTGAGCCGGAACCCGACGGGCTGACCCGAGGCGACAAAGACCGCCTCTTCTCCGGCAACCGGCAGCTTTTTATCAAGGATTGTCCGGGCCGAGAAGAAAAGAGAGGGCGGCTCAACCGGCACATTCACCAGGCATTCAGGATGGGTCTCGGCAACAAGTTCGGCCAGCTCCTCCCGCACCCAGAGGACAATCCGTTCCCGCGGATAGCGACGCCGGAACTTATCCAGCAGTGTGAACCGGCCGCAGCGCAGGTCGTGGACCGGCCTCAGGTCAACAACTGGCCCGAGATTGGTGAAGCCTTCGTCCTCATAGATGCAGAGCACAACCAAGGATATTGAGCGCCGTCCGGCTGTCAAGGAGTCCGACCCAGGGCCGCGCCTTTCCGACTGGTCAGCTCTCAGGGAAAGAGAGAACCAGCCCGTTACCCAGACAAAAGTTTTTCTTGACAACTGGATATTTCTTACTATTATAAAATCAAGCAGAGGTGACTGATGCGCCATAAATCATCACGTGCCGGACTGCCCGCAACCGCGTGGCGATTGCGGTGGCGTCGGTCTTCTTTGCCCCCATCCCTAAAAAGAGAGGAGGTGTAGAACCATGAAGAACAGGGGCTTTACCCTGATCGAGCTGCTCGTAGTCATCCTGATTATCGGTATCCTG
>JBDRUJ010000104.1:0-6093 GCA_039801285.1 Caldifarciminota bacterium | reverse complement strand
TGCCTTGGCAATCTACACGGTTGCCTTCAGGTCCCGGCCAGATGCTCCAAAGTTATGGAGCCCAACCGCGTCGCAACGGCTCTCAGCGGCGGTCCTCACTGAGGCGACCGGTGCAGCAAAGGCAAAGGGTGTCACTGGTTCCCCCGGGGCTGATTCGATAAAGCCGTCCGGGGTCGCAGCGACACAGCCGGCGCCGAAAGAGTTCGAACCAATCGTTTGGGGAAGTGACCCGTTTGTGCGCGAATGGGTCCTCATCAACGAACTTGCTAATCTGAACCTGAAGGCAATCACCATCGGCGGTGACCGAGCCAGCGTGCTGATTAACGACCAGATACTGGAAGAAGGCGACGTAATCAGCGGCAAGCGTGTCATCGCGATAGAGCCTGACAAGGTTATTTTAGAACAAGGCGGCCGGACATTTACTCTGACCCTGGGGGAGTGACATTATGAAAAGTCCAAAGTATATGCTTCAAAGCCTAAAGTTTGCGGGAGCGCTGTTCATCTGTTTGTTCGGGATTATGAGAGCGCAGGAGCCGACGGTTGTTCAGGACATAGCCGTTGATAAGCTGCTTGAGGGCGTCCGGGTGTCGGTGGCCTGCAGCCGGACCCCTAATGTCAGTTCATTTGTATCCGACGAGCCACCGGCGATAGTGCTGGACATTATGAACGCAGTCTCCCGACTGGCAAAAGACCGGGTGGCTTCAGAATACTATCCGGTTTCTGCAGTGACGGTGGGACCAAGCGAAGCAGCCAACGGCGTCAGGATAACTATCCGGCTCCGTGATATGGTGGACCACAAGGTCAGTACCGAGAATGGGACAGTAGTTGTTGACCTGGGCACGGAACCGGTGCGGCCGATGCCGGTGGTTGAGAGCAAGGACCCATTTGCTGGGAAGCGGCTGACGCTGATTGTCAAAGATGCGGATATTGCCGACATTGTCCGGATGATTGCTCAGCAGTTCGACCTGAACATCCTAACGACTCAGGATGTGAAGTCACTAGTTAGTGTGCGTCTGAATGATGTGCCTCTCCGAATAGGGCTGGAGGCGCTTCTCAAAGCGGCACTGTGCAACATGGTCGAGGATGGCCATGGATTGATCGTAGTGAAGCCGCTGAAGAAAGAGATGTACGGCGAGACCGAAACTAGGGTATTCCACCTTGACTATGTTGAGGCGAGTGACGCAATCAAGGCTATCGCGAAGGTTCTTTCACCCTCGGGCAATGCGGTTGAAGGGTACCAGCGGATTACCAAGGGGGGCGGCGCAGAGGAACGGAGTGGCGTGCTTGTGGTTACCGATCTCCCCGAGGCAATGGCTCGGGTTGCCCAGGTCATTGCCGAGCTTGACCAGCCGGTTGCCCAGATAAGTATCGAGGCGAAGTTCGTTGAGACGACCCGTTCGGCTGAAGAACGCTACGGCATTGATTGGCACTTGGTGGCGACGGCCACCACTCAGCCGCCGAGAATTGGCGAGGAGATGGCTTTTCCGATAATTTTCAACGAACTCCTGTTGGGCAAGCTCTCGTTAGAGCAGCTCAGCGCTTCGCTGGAGCTGATGATGTCCCGCGGCAAGTCCCGAGTGCTGGCCAACCCTAGGCTTGTCACATTGGACAACCAGACTGCGGAAGTGAGTATGGGACTGGATGTACCGGTGCGGGAAGTTCATAAGGACCCGAACACGGGTGAGATTACCTATACCTGGAGAACCCGTTCGATTCCCATCAAGATGGAGGTCACGCCTCATGTAACATCGGATGGAATGGTGACAATGAGGGTCAAGCCGAGCGTTGAGGCAATCACCGGCTGGGTGGGAACGGCGGATGACCGGCAGCCAATCGTTGCCAAGCGCAGTGCCGAGACTCAGGTAAAGGTTGCGGATGGTGAGGTGGTGGTCATCGGCGGGCTGGTAAAGGACGAAGAGACGCATAATGTCGGCAAGGTGCCATTCCTCGGCGACATTCCGATTCTGGGCCATCTCTTCAAGAAGACATCGGTTCAGCACACGAAGAGCGACCTGATGATTTTTATCATACCCCATGTGCTGCCGGCATCAGGCGGGTCATGAGACTGTGCGGTTGATGCGAATGGCAAGTTGGCAGTAACCGGTGATGGATGAACATCGACGAGCTGCTGCGCTACGCGGCAAAGTATGGTGCTTCTGACCTTCACGTAACGGTTGGTAATCCGCCCATCATCCGGGTGAATGGGCAACTGAAAAAGATACCCGGACCGGCGCTTGCGGCTGAAGAGGTCCAAGCGCTGGTTTTTTCAATCCTCACCGACGACCAGCGCCGGGCAGTAGAGCGCAAACGGGAGCTGGACCTTTCCTACACCTGGGGAACTGCCGGTACTGGAGCCGACAGTGGCACCGTCAGTCTGGAGTATGTGACACCCGAACGGGTCCGGGCCCGGGTGAATGTCTTTCTGGACATGGCAGGTATCGGTGCCGCCTTCCGAATAATCCCGGCACGCATTAGGACTCTTGAGGAGCTGCCGGCACCACAATCGGTGGCAGAATTGACCCGCTGCGCTTCAGGGTTGGTGCTCGTCACCGGACCGACCGGCTGCGGCAAGTCCACAACCTTGGCGAGCATGATTGCCCAGATTGACCAAGAACGGTCGGCAAGAATCATCACCATTGAAGACCCGATCGAATATATCTTCCATGCGCAAAACTGCCTTATCAGCCAGCGAGAAATCGGCACACATTCGCAGTCCTTTGCTGCCGCGCTGCGGGCCTGTCTGCGCGAAGACCCGGATGTTATTCTTGTCGGTGAGATGCGCGATTTGGAGACGATGCGGCTGGCCCTGACCGCAGCCGAGACCGGCCATCTGGTCCTATCAACCCTGCACACCAACAATGTCGCCGAGACGGTAGACCGGGTGATTGATGTGTTTCCGGCTGACCAACAGGAGTATGTCCGGCAGATATTTGCTAATGTAATCATGGGAATCATTTCCCAGACACTGCTGGAACGGAGTGACGGCCGGGGCCGGATTGCTGCAATGGAAGTTTTGATTGCAACCCCGGCCATTCGCAATCTGATTCGGGAAAGCAAATCCTACCAGGTGCCATCGCTGGTCCAGACCGGTTCTCA
Organism: Caldifarciminota bacterium; assembly: GCA_039801285.1. Lineage (GTDB taxonomy): Bacteria > Hydrothermota > Tepidihabitantia > Tepidihabitantales > Tepidihabitantaceae > JBDRUJ01. Next base: position 2,997 of record JBDRUJ010000104.1, on the reverse strand, counting down.
GTTTGGGATGCAGACGATGGACCAGTGTCTTCAAAACCTGTTGCGCAAGGGGCTGATTACACCAGCCGTTGCCTATCGGGCGGCCCGGGACAAGAAGCTTTTTACATCGGAACAGACAAAGCCGGAAATTGGTGGACGGTGAGGGAGGCGTGAGTCACAGTTCCCAACTGGCAACTTACAACAGGCACTTAGCGGTTATTTGACTTGGTCTATTACTGGTTATTAGGACTGCTCGGACTGGTCTTTGGCAGCTTTTTCAATGTGTGCATCCATCGCATTCCGCGCGGTCAGTCTCTGCTTTTTCCGGGTTCCCATTGTCCAAGATGCGGTAAACCTATACGGTTTTATGACAACATTCCCGTCCTGAGCTGGTTCATCCTGCGGGGTCGGTGTCGGGATTGCGGCCGGCCGATATCAGTCCGCTATCTGGTAGTTGAGTTACTCAGCGGTTTACTTTTTGTTGCTGCCTATTGGCGATTCGGGATGACTTGGTATTTGCTGAAGGCGCTGGTATTTATCAGTCTGTTGATTGTTCTCGCATTCATTGACCTTGACCTCCAGATTTTGCCTTTCCAGATTACCTTCCCCGGTCTGGGTCTGGGCTTGGTGGCCAGTTTTTTCCTTGACAGGAACTTTTTCGAGGGGTTGGTGGGGGCTGTCAGTGGCGCCACATTCATCGGTCTTGCCTGGGCGTTGTGGCGATTTGTGCTTGCCAGTCCGTTCCGTCGCCACTTGGGCGTAAATCAGAAAGAAGGGATGGGAGTTGGTGACTTGCCCATGGCAGCTATGATTGGGGCGTTCGTTGGGGTCAGGGGGATTGCCGTTGCTCTCTTTGCGTCGGTGGTGCTGGGTGTGGTTATTGGCCTCGGAGCTAGGGCATTAGGGAGGAGCAGTCGCGGTCAGCCAATCCCTTACGGCCCGTTTCTGGCCATTGGCGGCCTGATTGGGCTTTTCTTCGGGCATGAACTTGTTGGGTGGTATCTCCGAACGATGTTTCGATACTGATTTTCCCGCAAAATACAAGAAGCCGGAGAGGCAGTTGCCCCTCCGGCTTGATTTTACAGCGGTAATTTGCTACTTCAGGATGACGAAGTCAACGCGGCGGTTCAACTGGCGTCCTTCTTCGGTGTCGTTCGAGGCGATAACCTTTGGCAGTTAGCCGCTGGGGATTGATGCCACCGTACTGGACCAAGAAGTTCATAACGGCGTAGGCCCGTTTTTCCGAGAGTAGCTGATTGGCCTTGTCGGAACCGATATTGCAGGTGTGCCCCTGAATCTCCACACGGATATCTGGGTTGTCCTTGAGAATCTGTGCAGCCTCCATCAGGGCTGGATAGGATTCAGTCCTAAGGGTAGCCTTACCAAACTCGAAGTAGACACCCTTGAGGGTGATGACCATTCCGCGACTCACCAGTTCGTATACCCGGTAGGTAGTTTCGGCTTTAGAGACTTCAAAGGTTGAGGTCTGAGGGAGATAGCCCTCCGCCTCGACTTTCACCTCGTAACTGCCGGCAGGTAGTTCGCTCAAGAACTCGCCGGTCTGGGGATTATTACCGAGTGCCGGACGCTTTACACTCACGAAGCTGATGGTCGCCGCGACGCCGGCACCAGTCTTCTTATCAACAACCTTGCCGGCGAAATAGCCCTTCATGTCAAGGGGTGCCAGTGCCACCTCCAGCTTGGTGACCTCTCCGTCCTCCACTTCAAGAACCTGCTCCTCCGGGAAGTAACCTTCTTTTTCAACCTTGATTTGGACGAATCCGGCCGGCACCCGGTCGCTGCGGAAGAACCCGGTGAGGGCATTGGAGGTGACGGCGGGCAATTCGGTGCCAACAAAGCTTACCGCGGCCTCGAGAGGTTTACCAGAGTACTTGTCGTAGATTCGACCGGCAACAGTTCCGTAGGGCACCAGCGGTTTCAGGTTGAAGGTGTAAGTAGCAAAACCCTTGTCGGTTACGACAAGCGGAACAGCCTCTGGGATGTAGCCCTCAGCCGAGGCCTCGGCGACAATCACGCCAACCGGTGCACGCTGCATGAAGAAGACACCAGTCCTAGGGTCGGTCGAGACCCGGCCACCACGGGCACCGGAAAGGGAGACTACTGCAGCAAGCGGCAAGCCGGTGCGCGCATCCTGGACCTTGCCGGCCAAGCGTCCCCACGGACGGGGTGGCGGTTTCGGGAAGGGGGAAACAAAGGTGATGCCGAGAATCGCTTCGTAGTCGGGAACCGAATCGGTGAGTCCGATTTCAACACCACCGTTGAGATGGAAGACCCCCATTTTGATTCGGGCACCAGGGGTAATGCGGGCCTTGGGAGTGCAATCCTTGCCCACAAGGCCAGTGAAGCCGGCACTGACCGGTGCCTCAGAAGAGGCCTCGATGAATAGGTCAACGGCATTGGATGCCATCTCAATTCCGGTGCCGGCAAATGCGCTGCTGCCGTCGAAGGTCCTTCCATAGTTGAACATCAGGGTTGGAAGAGTTTTATAGAGCTCCCAAAAGCGGAGTGAGGCGATAGCACGCCATGAGTTACCGGCCGGGCGTAGTCCGTCAAGGAAACCGGAGGACTCCTTGAAGGTGTACTCGGCCTTCTCGCCGACCAGATGGCCGGAGGCGGCAAGTTTCACAACCGGCAGCCAGGGCACAGACAGTTTGGCTCCCAGAAGATGACCCTGCCAGTCGTAGTAGGTAGACCAGGGTGAAGTGCCGATATCCAGGACGCCAATTAGACTGCCGAACATCTCAATAAAGGGGAAGGGGGCGTAGTTCATCTCCAGACCGTAAAGTGGGCCGCGGTAGTTTATGGCATCTGGCCCGGGATAAATGCGTCGGACCATCCAGCGATTGGCAAAGACCAATGCACCGTCCTCTTCGACCCGGGCGTCCTGAACCCGGAACAGGCCCCGACCGCCTCCTAGGGCTGGGTCACCAAACACAATGCCGGCAAGCACTGTTGCCTGCACAACCAGCACTATAGTTCGTTTCATGCTTCCTCCGT
>JBDRUJ010000103.1:0-6111 GCA_039801285.1 Caldifarciminota bacterium | reverse complement strand
GAGCTTCGTGCCGAAGTCGCCGGGAATATCAAACGCTATATTGAGATTGGCTGCTATCGAGGGATGCGTCATAAGGCCCGGCTGCCGGTGCGCGGCCAGCGCACCAGGACCAATGCCCGGACGAGAAAGGGACCACGCAAGACTGCCGGCGTCATCAAGGTGAAGGCGGCCATGACTAAGGAGTAATAATGGCAAGAAAGTCGTCATGGAAAAAGGCACCCCCTCTTTGTGTCGCTCACGTGGCTACCACATTCAATAACACAATTGTTTCTATTGCTGACCCATCAGGTGCTGTTCTGTGCTGGTCTTCGGCAGGCCGGGTTGGGTTCAAAGGCACCAAAAAGGGAACCCCCTATGCTGCCGGTCAGGCTGCCGAGGCATGCGGCAAAGAGGCGGTGGCCCTTGGGGTAAAAAAGGTCGAAGTCAGGATAAGCGGTCCCGGACCGGGACGAGAAGCAGCCATAAGGTCACTGCAGAATGCCGGACTGGATATTGTAGCAATCCGTGATGTCACGCCGATTCCTCACAACGGATGTCGCCCACCAAAGCAACGGCGAGTATAGAAGAGTGCTATTACTAATATTGACACTTTAGTGATACTTCTTATAATAACATTTTACTGATGGCAAAAGATATCGGCCCGAAATGCAAAAGGTGTCGGCGAATGCGCGAAAAGCTGTTTTTGCGCGGCGCCAAGTGTCTTTCTGACAACTGCATTCTTATGAAGCGTGGCGAGGAGGCAGCGACGTCGGTTCGCCGTAGGGTATCCAGTTACTCCATCCAGTTACGGGAAAAACAGAAACTCCGAATGATGTACGGTCTGCTCGAAACTCAGTTCCGTAACTATTTTGAGCGTGCCGCAAAAAGTCCGAACACCGCTGCCGCACTCCTGATTCTCCTAGAGCGCCGACTTGACAACGTGGTTTACCGCTTGGGTTTTGCCGACTCCCGAGCCCAGTCACGGCAACTTGTCCGTCACGGTCATGTGACTGTTGACGGACGCAAGGTTGATATCCCGTCTTACCAGGTCGCCGCAGGACAGGTAATCGGATTACGAGAAAATGGACGCAAAGTGGCAGCAGCGGCACTTGCCAACAAGGAGCCTTCAGCAGTTCCATGGTTAGTCGTCAATCAAGAGCAGTTGAATGGAACGGTTGTCCGATTGCCGACTGCTGAGGATGTAAAAGATGTTCCCTGCAACATGCAGTTGATTGTGGAGTTGTATTCGAAATGAAACTGAAACCTTTTGTTATGCCTGAAAAATATGAGATTGAAGCAGCGACCGCGACCGACAGCTATTCTAAGTTTATTATTGCCCCATTAGAGCGCGGATGGGGCGTTACATTGGGCAACGCCCTGCGGCGGGCGTTGCTTTCGTCAGTCCAGGGGGCTGCACCGGTCGAAGTCAGGATTGACGGCGTAACTCATGAGTTTACAACCATCGACGATGTCGTTGAGGACGTTCCGGAAATCATCTTGAATATCAAAAAACTCCGTTTCCGGCTGTGGTCAGAGACGCCACGACTCTGCTACCTTCACGCCAAAGGCAAAAGGGAATTCTTCGCGCGTGACCTGACCCTTCCACCGGAGATCGTTGTAGCCAATCCTGACCAGAAGCTGCTAACCATTTCCGATAGCCGGCGGTCAGTAAACATTGAAATGCTTGTTGAAAATGGCCGTGGCTACGTCAAGGCAGAACGACTCAAAAAGAACCGCACCGCACCCGAGGGAACAATTTTTCTTGATGCCTTCTTCTCACCGGTAAAAAGAGTAAACTACTGGGTGGAGACCATGCGGGTGCTTGACCGGACTGACTTTGAACGGGTCGTGCTTGAGGTATGGACCGACGGGACGGTCCGACCAGACGAAGCCCTAATTCAGTCCGCAACAATCCTCAAGAATCACATGGCGGGGCTGATACCCAAAGAAAAGGAACCCGAGTTCATCGAAGAGGAAAAGCTCTATCGTGACCGCGACCGTCTTGCCGAACTGCTAGCAATGGATATCGAGGAGCTGGAACTGTCCAATCGAGCACTAAACTGCCTGAGAAGGGGTAAGTCGAAGCGCACTGGTGAACGGATTTCCATTCAAACTGTTGCCGATTTAGTCCAGCGGACGGAAAAAGAGATGCTTGATATCGAAAACTTTGGTCGAAAGTCGCTCGAAGAATTGAAGAAAGTACTTGAAGACGTCGGGCTTACGCTGGGGATGGATATTTCTGGTATCCCCGTTATTGAAAAAACCAAAGAAGAAGAAATTGAGTAGCCATGCGCCACGGGGACAAAGTTAAGAAACTGGGTCGGAAACGTGCCCATCGTATCGCCCTCCTTCGGAATCTCGTCAGCGCACTTATCAGGCACGAACGAATTCGCACCACCTTGGTCAACGCAAAGCAGACGGCGGCCCTTGCCGAACGGCTGATAAGTTACGCCCGCCAGGGAACGCTGGCCGCACGACGACAAACGGCTCGAATACTCATCGACAAAGCGCTGGTAAAGAAACTTTTCCAAGAGATTGCCCCGCGTTTTGATAAACCGGACCAGAAGAAACATCATCAGGGGGGCTATACAAGAATCTATCGTCTTGGTCCGAGGCATGGCGACGGTGCTGAGCTGGCACTGCTCGAACTGGTTGTTCGTCGTGAAGTCGCCGAAGGAAAAGAGTCAAAGTCGAAAGCGGCCAAGAAGTAATCTTGGCAACGTTGGGAAAAGAAGTGTCCCTAATAATTCTGCCGCGGCAATTTCGAATGTGAAAAAAAGGGACAACACCCCTGCACCAGTGATGCGGACCATGGTCAAATCCAAGATTCAGCGGTTGACCATCACTGACAAGAACTTGAAGTACCAAGGGAGTCTTGAACTGGACTCGGCTTTGCTGCGTGCTGCTGACATCTTACCGAACGAAATGGTGCAAGTTGTCAACCTTAACAACGGCGCACGCTTTGAAACCTATATCATGGCTGCGCCTGCGGGCTCAGGAAAGTGTGTATTGAATGGCGCGGCGGCCCGACTTGGCGAAGTCGGTGATGAAGTAATAGTTATGAGCACCGTCCTTGTTGATGAACGCGTGGCGCACAACCATAGAATAATAAAAGTCACTGTGGACCACAATAACCGCATCATTCGTGATAACCAGCGTCGTTGTCATTAGCAGCTGTTTTTCGAGCGCTTACTCCGCGCTTATTTATTTCCTTGGAAATCCGAGATATCCCAAATAGCTGTGAAGCAGCTGATTGGCCTGATAACCGCATGTTTAGTGCTCGTGGCTGTCACTGGTTCAATCCTTGTTAGACTTTTGCGCTGGTATGAGATGCCGTCATCCATTCCCAGACACCTGAAACTAGAAGTGACCAACGGTTGCGGCCAACCGCGCGCCGGAGATGCTGTCATGAAAGATTTGCAGCGACGCGGGTTCAACGTGTTCCGGACCAAAAATAGCGCCCATCACTACACCCGGACAACGGTCGTTGACCTTTGTGACCCGACAGGTGCAAACGCACATGCTGTTGCCCAAGCCCTTGGAGTTAGACCGAAAGTCATCGGTATCCCCGCCGGCAAGTTATTGACACCGGCTGTAACAGTTCAGCTTGACTCCTCATTGTATCTTGATGTTCGCGTAGTCATCGGCGAAGATTTCAAGCGCTTTTTCCCGAGCGCGTTCCCCCTTTACTAATGCCAAGAAATCCGATACAATTGGCACTGTCCATGGCCGATATTTTCCAAAAGAAATTGGGAGAGGATATCGTTATCCTTGACCTTCGAAAGGAATCGACTGTGACCGATTTCTTCGTAATTACCACTGCAACTTCACCTGCTCATGCCCGAGCACTCGCCCGCGTTGTTCAGGAACAACTGGCTGACGCCGGTGTGAAACCCCACCATACTGAAGGTGAAGATTACGGCCAATGGATACTTCTTGACTATCTGGACGTCGTTGCCCATATTTTCCTTGGTGAAATTAGAGAGTTCTACGGTCTGGAAAGGCTGTGGGGTGACGTTCCCCACCGCGCCATTCCCAATCTTCCTGACCACCAGTAACGATGCCTAATTGGTCTACGAAGTTTCTCAATGGAGGTGTTGATTGAACCTGACGTCATTGCTTAGGCCCGAGTGTATCAACCTAGAGCTTGCGAGTCGCAAGAAAACCGATGTCCTCCGGGAACTGGTCAGTATGATCAGGCAAGAAGAAAGTGCCGAGTTGCTCCTTCAGACACTCTTGAAGCGCGAAGAGCTCGGCTCTACCGGAATCGGCAAGGGCATTGCGATACCTCACGGCAGGTCACTCTTGATTGACAAACTGGAGATTGCTGTTGGCCGGTCGACCAAAGGTGTTGCCTTTGATGCAATTGACAAGAAACCGGTCCATCTCTTCTTCCTGGTAATGGCTCCTCCCCAGGACCCGGGTAATCAGTATTTGATTACTTTGGGCCGCGTCGCCATGATCTGTCAAGAGTTGACCAAAAAACGTCAAATGTTTCGTCCCCAGACACCAGAGGAGTTTATCGACCTTGTTCGTTCTCTCGAAGGAAAAGTCCGATGAACCCGAAAATCGAAACCCTACGTTCACTCGAGGAGTTCGACCACATCCTTCGAGACATAGAAAACGCTGACTACCAGGCTGTAGGTTTTCAGGGGCTTAAACCGTCTGAGGAGTTTATTAGAACTGCGGAACGGGAACGCGCCAAACTCACCAAGAAAATCGACCCGAAGATTCTTGCTCAGTATGAACGGATAATGAAACGCTATGGCCGCCATGTGGTTGTCCAAGTGATTCGGGAATTTTGTGGTGGATGCTATGTCAAACTCCCGTCGGAACTAGCAATTCGTTGTCGAACTGAGCTGGTAACCTGTCCTAACTGCGGACGTTTTCTCTACTGGGTGAAGTAGCGCGCGGAACCGTTACCAAATGTCGCAACTAAATGAGCGGTGATTTCTGTTATCATCTGCATTTTTGAGGCATTTGAGTATTCACTACCCGCCGGCTCCTCCGCGGCAATGATAGCTGGGTGTTCAGTAGCAGACTGGCAAAATGGCTTTGTCCTCAATCCAGCCCTGGTCTGGGAATGTCCGCGCGCCGGGGTCAGCGCAGCTTGGTCAAGACCTTACAACCTCGTGGGTGTGACTTCAAGCCGAATTGTCGCGGCCATAAACACCGGTTCTTGGGCTTTAGCCATGGGTTACGGTCAGACCTCGTGCGGTCGCTATCAGGAGAGCGACATTCAATCTACCCTAGCTGCCGAACCGATATCATCTCTCCAAGTAGGTCTCGGAATGCATACTTTGATACAAATTACCGGGATGGGTGAAGCCGACGTTGCTCCAGTATTTGACGCCGGTGTCTGCGGTAAGTACAACCGGTTCCGAATCGGGGCTGCGCTCATGCGGATAAACGAACCAGAGCTGAATAATGGCGATATTGTTCCTCTGCGGTTTACCGCTGGAGTTGCATGCCGGCCCGCCGAGACATTTGTTCTTGCAGCAGATGTTATCCGCGAATCGGCAATCGAGTCGTTCGGTCTGGGAATCGAGTTCAAACTTATCCCGCAGCTTACCCTCCGCTCCGGCCTAGGAACCAACCCGTTACGCTATGCCGGCGGTCTCGATGCTACGATTGGACCGCTGGCACTCAACTACGCCTACCAATTCCATCCCCAACTCAAGGAGAGCCACCTTCTAGAGTTGAGGTTGGCGTGGCTATAACCATCCTCGTTATCTGGTTCGCCTCATTGGCTACAATTGAAATCTTTCCTGAAGGCTCTCCCACCGACGGTGACCTAGCCCTGCAGGAAGATATCGAGTCTGAACTTGCTCATTCCGAAATTCATCCTGCATCGACTGGAAACAAACTCTGGACCGGGAAACTGCTAGCGCGAGCTCGAACCGATTCGGTCTCTCTTGACCCCCGACCGGTTGCCGGTTTCAGCCGGTTGGACATCAAGCATGGAGATTGGCAGGTAACTGGCGCAATTGAGAAGGACAATGGTGAAACACGGATTGCCGATGGTTCGGCCTTTGGCATCCAGTTCAGCCCCAGTTCCTTTAGGACAGTCCTTGGGGACTATCTTCTTGGCTTCGGTCAGGGTCTCATCTTCAGCACACCCTCAAATCGTAG
>JBDRUJ010000102.1:0-6251 GCA_039801285.1 Caldifarciminota bacterium | reverse complement strand
AGAGGCTGGGATAATTCCTGCATCACCTACTATCTGTTGTGTCTGTTTCTGCGTCAATTATCTATTAGTAGTGGAGGGGCGGGCCCGGGGCAGGCCTCAGGGTAGCTCTGGGGCGGGTGGTCGTGGTGTTGCTAATGCTGGCTGGTGATGACGCAGTCTCTAAGGAGCAATGTGGGCCGTTCCTCTCAGGTGTAATAGGGGAGGTTCGGGCAGGCCCTTCTGATTTTCTGGTCTGAGATTTTGGCTCAGAATCTGAGCGGCAGCTGGCCGCTCTCCTAATACCTCGGAACAGTCTGCTGGCGCTGAAATAGGTTTGGCTTGACCAAATCCCCTAGATTTCTTATATTCACATTCTGATTTCAGTCCCGCTGGTGGCTGCATGAATTGAAATAGGAGGTTCTGTGGACTTCAAGTTCCTGATTGTAAGTTCGGCTGAGCGCATCGGCTGGCTCAGGTTCAACCGGCCGCCGGTGAATGCGCTGAACACCGCGATGGTCCTGGAGATTGAACGGGCAATAGAGCTGTTCGCCCGGGATGATGCTGTCCTGGTGATTGTCATGACTGGTGAGGGCAGGACATTCGTTGCCGGTGCCGACATTAGTGAGATGTCCGGCTTCACGCCGCTGCAGGCGCGCACATTTGCCCAGACCGGCCACCGTGTCCTTGCCAAGATTGCAGACATTGAAAAGCCGGTCATAGCGGCAATCAACGGTGCGGCGCTGGGCGGCGGCTGTGAACTTGCCCTGGCCTGTGACATCCGGGTGATGGCCGAAGGGGCAAAGATTGGCCAGCCTGAAGTAAACCTTGGGCTGTTGCCCGGTTTTGGCGGCACTCAGCGCCTTGCCCGACTGTGCGGCCCAGGAGTTGCCAAGGAGCTCATCTTCACCGGCGATGGGCTTGATGCCCAAGAGGCGCTGCGCATCGGCCTGGTGAACCGGGTGGTGCCGGCCGATAGGCTTCTGGAAGCGGTAACTGAGCTGGCAAAGAAGATTGCGAGCAAGGGCCCGGCCGCAATCCGGCTGGCCAAGAGCTCTATCAATCGCGGCCTGGACTCGAACCTCACCACCGGCTACGCCTATGAGATTGAGGCATTCGGCCTATGCTTTGCAACCGGCGAGCCGGCCGAAGGAACCAGGGCCTTTCTGGAGAAGAGAAAACCGCAGTGGTCCAAATAATCATCGAATGAAAGGAGTCTAAGATGACGATTGGTAAGGCACAGGATACGGTTGTACTTGGTTGTGCCCGGACCCCGATTGGCCGCTTTCTGGGCGGGCTGGCGTCATTGCGGGCACCCGACCTGGGAGCGGTGGCAATCAGGGCTACCATAGAACGGGCTGGCGTCAATCCGGCTGAGGTTGATGGCGTCATAATGGGCAATGTCTGTCCGGCGGGCATTGGCCAGGCACCGGCGCGACAGGCCGCAATCCACGCGGGTGTCCCGGCCGAGGTCCCGGCCCTGACCGTGAACAAGGTATGTGGTTCAGGGATGATTGCTGCGGCCCTTGCCTGCCAGCAAATCAAAGCCGGCGATGCCCGGCTCATTGTTGCCGGTGGCATGGAGTCGATGTCCAATGTCCCCTACTACCTGAAAACACTCCGCGGCGGCCAGAAGATGGGCGATGCCCAGTTGCAGGACGGGATGATTTACGACGGCATCTGGGACTACTTCGGCAATGTCCATATGGGTGAGCTGGGTGACTTCACCGCCCGGAACTCCGGCATTACCCGTGAGGAGCAGGACAAGTGGGCGTTGGGCAGCCACCAGAAGGCGGTTGCCGCAATCAAGGCGGGGAAGTTCAAGAGGGAAATCGCGCCAGTCACAATTCCCCAGCGCAAAGGTGAACCCCTGGTGATTGACACTGACGAGGGCCCCCGCGCTGACACCACCCTCGAAAGGCTCGCAACCCTCAGACCGGTCTTCTCCAAGGATGGGACCGTGACCGCCGGCAACGCCTCATCAATCAACGACGGCGCAGCCGCGCTGGTTCTGGCCGATGGCCGTTATGCTCAGAACAAGGGCCTGAAACCCGTTGCTCGGATTGTCGCCTATGCCACCGGCAGTGTCGAGCCGAAGATGCTCTTCTACGCGCCTATCAAGGCGGTGGGCAATCTCCTCCGGGTTCAGGGTGTGAAGATTGACCACTTCGACCTGATTGAAATCAACGAGGCCTTTGCCGCCCAGGTCTTGGCCGACGGCAAGGAGCTGGGCTGGGATTGGAACCGGGTGAATGTCCATGGCGGAGCGATTGCCCTCGGCCACCCGATTGGTTGTTCGGGCGCACGCATCATCGTCACCCTGATTCACGCCCTTCAGGACCGTGGGCTGAAGACCGGTCTTGCCACCGCCTGCCTCGGAGGTGGCGAGGCGACCGCCATCAGCGTGGAGCTGGTGTAGGAAAAGGGATTTAGCGGTCTAGTGGTCTTTCACACTGCCGAGGCAGCGGCAACTGTTGAGCTGGGCCGCAGTCTCGGCACACTCCTCGCGCCGGGCCAGGTGGTCGCCTTCTATGGCGAACTGGGCTCAGGCAAGACCACAATGATAAAAGGTGTTGCCTTGGGGCTCGGCGTGCGCGAGACGGTCAAAAGTCCATCCTTTGTCATCATCACCGAGTATCAGGGCCGGATGCCGGTCTATCACATTGACCTTTACCGCATTACCGGGCCGCAAGAGCTTGATGCTCTCGGACTTGACTCCTATCTGGCCGGTTCCGGTGTCTGTCTCGTGGAATGGGCCGAGCGGGCCCAAAACCTGCTGCCCCCTGAAACTATCCAGGTCCGGCTAAAGGTGGAAAATCAGGGTCGCAATATTGAAATCACCGGCCTAGCCGATGCCGCTCTGAAGGCTCTCCAATAACTCGGCGATGCCGCCGGTTACCGTTGTCGTCCTGTCCTGAGACACGATGGTGGCGACACCATTCTTGAGCGTTACCTTAAGCAGTCCCAGCCGCCGGCTGCGGACCCGAACCAGCCCAACCTGAAAGAGGTTCTCCACCACCGGTGGATAGCGGCCAAACCGGTCAACCAGCTCACTGCGAAGCTCACTGAGCTCCTCCTCCGACTCCACCCCCAGAAGCCGGCGATAGATGGCAATCCGCTCATAGGCATCGCCGATGTAATCCTTCGGGATAAATCCCGAAATCTCCAGATTCAGCTCCGGTTCGGCCGGCACCGCCTCGCCCTTCAGCTTCGCAACCGCCTCCCTGAGCATCTGGGTCCAGAGATTGAATCCCACCCGGGCAATGTGGCCGTGCTGCTCCGTCCCCAGAATATTACCCGCACCCCTGATTTCCATATCCCGAAGCGCCAGTCGGTATCCCGACCCAAGCCGGGCATAGGCAAGAAGCGCGCTCAGCCGTTTCCGCGCCTCAACCGTGATTTCCCGCCGACCGGGAATCAGAAACAGTGCGAACCCCTGCCGTTCGGTCCGGCCCACCCGACCCCGCAACTGGTGCAGGTCGGCAAGACCGAACCGGTCTGCCCGGTTCACGATGATGGTGTTCACATTCGGCATATCCAGCCCCGACTCGATGATTGCGGTGGAAAGCAAAACCTGGAACTCACCGCCGGCAAATGCCAGATAACACTCGGCCAGTCTCCTTCCCGGCATCCGGCCATGGGCAATCGCCAGCTTCACCCCGGGCAGGAGTCGTGCCAGCCTTTTGGCAACCATCCCGATGGTCTGAATCTCGTTATGTACGAAAAAGACCTGGCCGCCCCGACTCACTTCCCGCTCCACAAACTCCCGAATCAGTTCGTCGTTCCACTCGCTCACCTCGGTTACAATCTCCTTACGGCCGGGAATCGGGGTATTCAGGACCGAGATGTCGCGCAGACCGGCCAGGGCCATATAGAGCGTCCGGGGAATCGGAGTTGCCGTCAGGGTCAGGACCGAAACCGAAGTCCTCAGCGCCCGGAGCCTCTCCTTCTGTCGGACCCCGAACCGCTGCTCCTCATCAACCACCACCAGCCCCAGGTCGCGGAATCGAATCCTGGGGCTGAGTAAGAGATGCGTCCCTACCACAATATCAACCTGACCGGTCCTGAGCCCCTCAATAACCTCCCGTCGTTTTTCCGGGCTGACGAACCTGGAAAGCATCTCCACCCGCAGGGGAAATGGTGCCAGCCGTTTCCGAAATGTCTGAAAGTGCTGATAGCAGAGAATGGTGGTTGGCACCAGGAACGCCACCTGACGGAGACTCATCGCCGCTTTGAATGCGGCCCGCAGTGCAACCTCGGTCTTCCCGAAACCGACATCACCACAGAGCAAGCGGTCCATCGGCTGCGACCGCATCATGTCCCGTTTCACCTCGCTAAGCGCTCGTAACTGGTCCGGCGTCTCCTCAAAAGGGAACGAGGCCTCAAGCTCAAGCTGCTCTTGGTTGTCTGGTGGAAACGGCTCCTGCCGGGCCATGACCCGCTGCGCCTGAATCTTCAGAAGCTCGCTGGCGAACTCCTCACTAGCCCGTGCCGCCCGTGCCTTTGCCCAGAGCCACGAACGTGAGCCAATCCGGTCAAGCTTCGGAGGCCTTTCCTCACTGCCAACGAACCGGTCTAAGAGACCAAGGTTCTCCACCGGCACATAAACCCGGTCATTGCCCGCAAACTGAACAACCACGAAATCCTTTTCCACACCCTCGTGACACATCCGACGGATTCCGGCAAAGACGCCTACGCCGTAGTCAACATGCACAACATAATCCCCGGGGCGGAGTGTCACTAAACTGTCAACCGGCAACCCCTTGAATCGGCGCCGCGGCTGCCGGAACATTGGCATCCCCAATATCTCCTGCTCGGTGAGAACCGTGATTCGCGCCGGCTCAAAGACAAACCCTTGTGATAGCCGGGCAACAACATAGCGCGGCCCCGGTCCGACCACACCCTTCAGCCGTTCACAGGACTCCTCATTCCGGCAGACGATAAAAAAATCCGACCCCGCCGCCGCAATCTCCTGCCGCAAGACCTCAATCCTGCCCAGATAGCTGTTTGCCGGTCGGAACCCCAGGTCAATTGACTCATCCCAAAATTCAGTAACCAGAAGCCTGCTCTTTGTGGCCAGCCACGAAGCACCCTCTGTCAATCGCTCTTCGACAACCACAACCACATCTTCGGGCAATAGCTGCCAGACCGGCGGTCCAGCCGGCAGCGCCTGCCGCCGGGGAACAATCGACACTGACTCCACCGATTGCACCGACCGCTGGGTCAGTCGGTCAAATCTCCTCAAAGAAACAACCCGGTCATCGGCAAACTCGATTCGGAATGGCTCCCCGGTTTCGGCCTCTTGCGGATACTCCGGTTCGGGGAAAATATCAACAATGCAACCCCGTGCTGCGTACTCACCCGGTTCGGTAACCAGGTCGGTGCGTTCATAGCCCTTCTCCTCAAGCCAGCCGACAAGTCCTGTCGGTTCCAGTCGCTCCCCCACCTTTAGCCGGAGCACGGCGGCATCATCCGTAACCGGCTGCGGCGCGGCAAGCTCCATCAGCGTTGCCACCATTATATCGCCATCATTCCTTCCACGCCGCGCAACCCGTAATGTTGGAAAGAATCCGGCCACATCACCAAAGGCGGCCTTGACTTGCTCATCATCCGCACGAACCAACACCACCATCCTTCCGAGCCATCGGGCCAGACAACCGACTACAAGCGCCTGAGCCGAACCGGGCAGAAAAACAGTCAATCCCTGTCCCGGCTTCCGAAGCTGTTCGGCAAGATTTATCAGTTCCGGAGATGAGACGATAGGTTGGAGCAGTTCTTCCATAAAAGTGAAGGGGGCACAGGCCCCCTTCGGACGGTTGAGAGAAAGTTACTTTCTCTTCTTTTTGGCTGTCTTCTTCTTTGCCGCCTTTTTGGCGCGCTTCATACAAGCCATCGTACCTCCTTTTATTGCGTGAATCGGAAAATCCCGAACACGCACAACATATTATGATTCTTATTTCTGATGTCAAGCATGGCATTGCCTCACCCCGTCGCCTCATCTAAAAATCTACTTGAACGGAGGCATGATTTCACCATCCCTGCTAAGAGGAACTGGAGAAGGGTTATGATTCGGGTAGAAATCTATCTTGAGGCAACAAGCCTCTTTCGAGTAGACGGATTATTCAGTAACTCGTTGTTTCCCAATGGGTTTCAAAGCAAAGGGGCTCTTTTGCGTCCGTCCAGGGGGCTGTCCACCGGACGAACCCCTGAGCGAACCGGGGGCCGTTGGGGGGATAGTCTCCCCTAGTCCTACCATAATGACCTTCTAACCCAAT
>JBDRUJ010000101.1:0-6261 GCA_039801285.1 Caldifarciminota bacterium | reverse complement strand
GGATGAGGCATATCTGTTAGATACCCAGGGACAAGCAGTTGCGGAAGAGTCGGAAAAGTTATCCGCAGTGGTTCATCTTTACCAGAACTATCCCAACCCGTTTTCCCGCGTGACAACAATAAGTTACGAGATTCCCGCGCGCATGCTCGTTACACTGGCGATTTGTGATGTCTCGGGACGCACGATTGCCTCTCTGGTGGATGAGGTGCAAGATGCCGGCAAATATACGGTAAGATTTGTTGCCGATGATTTGCCCGGCGATGTCTACTTCTGTGTCCTAAAGACAGGTAAGACCTCTGCTGCCAACAGGATGGTCCTGTTGAAGTAATACTGCCGGGCTTTGATTCCTTTGCCCTGAGTAGCAACAATCGTCGCGTCGCACCATTCTTTTACAATCCCCTCAGATATTCGGGCTTGAACCGGTGGTGTCTTATTGCCTCGTCAAGCTCGGCGATGAGCCGCTCCCTGTCTCTGGGCAGCCGTCCGGCAAGCGGCACATAGTTGGAGGCGTGGTTGGAGCGAAAGACCGTGGCCCGGCACTCGACTTGCTCAAGGAAGAGGCGGAGCTCAAGCGCCAGCTCCTCCGGACTGGGGAGCTCAAACCGGCCGGCCGCCATCTCCTGCCAGAGCGGTGTTCCAGGAATCGGGGTCAAGGTAAGGGCCGAAAGGTAGTTTGGGTTCATTTCCGAAACGACCCGGGCCGATTCAACCGCATTCTCATGCCAGAGTTGCCGGCCACCCAGCCCCAGAAGGTAAATCACCGACGACTTCATGCCCGCATCCTGTGCCTTGCGCACCGCGGCAATCATCTCCTGGCTTGTGGCACCTTTGTCAATCATCTTGAGGATTCGGTCTGAGCCGGACTCAAGGCCGATGTAGAATATGGTGAGCCGGTTGGCAACAAGCTCGGACAGCTCCGCCGCGCTCTTGTTCAGAATATCCCGGGCATTGGCATAAACCCCGACTCGCTGCAACTCGGGAAATGCCCGCTGCAACTCCCGGAGCAGAGTCCGCAGATAGCGCATCGGCAGGACCAGTGCGTTACCGTCACAGATGAATACCCGGCGGACATCAGAGCCGTAGTGCTCCCCTGCCCAGCGAATATCTTCAATAACATCGTCAATGGGTCTCACCCTGAATCGCTTCTCCCGGTACATGGCGCAGAAGGTGCAGCGGTTGTGGGAGCAGCCGATGGTTGCCTGAATAAGGAGCGAGTCGGCCTCTGACGGCGGCCGGAAGATGTTTCCTTCGTAACGCATCAGATTCCTTTTCAGTAATCAGGAGTCGGCCGGCACCGCCCGGATGATAAACTGGTAGGCAAAGAGTCCCTTCCAGAGCCGGGCCAGCCCTTGGGCCAGCCACTGCTCCAGCCGGACCGGCCATGACCGGGCCAGCTCAGGAAATAGGTCGGGCAGTGGCACCGGCGTCACATCCAGCTCGGCGACCTCAAGGCCGCAGCTGCGGATAAGTTCTAGGATTGTCCGCTTGGTGTAGAAGTGGCAATGGGTCTTATCCATGATGCCCCTGGGCCGATAGTTGAATCGGCCGAAGAGGAGTCCGAACCGGACACTCCAGTGGGCAACATTGGGCACACAGATGATGATTGCTCCGCCCGGCAGAAGCGCCTCCCGGCAGCGCCGCAAGACCTCCTCCGGGTTGCGGATGTGCTCGAGGATGTCGGCGAGAAGGATGTAATCGAACCGGCCCAGGCCTGCCGGGTCGAAATTGTGCTCGATGTCCTGCTGAATGAAGCGGCCAATCTTCGGACTCAGGTCTGGGGCTGCCGTCACATCAACGCCGGTGATTGTGGTGCCCGGATTATTGATGAACTCCACGCTCGAGCCCCGACCGCAACCGACATCCAAAATCTTCAGGTCACGGCCTTTGACCATTCTTGCAATCTTGCGGTGGCTGGAGTAAGGGCTGCGCTTGGTGGCGTAGGCCTCCTGCTCAGGGAGGGCGAACTTGGGATAATAGCGGAAACCGGCCTGATGGAGCCGGAACTGGATGACCGACTTCACCACATTGTAGGCATATTTCAGGCCGTTGACATAGCAGATTTCGTCGCCGTAATAGGTTGGTATGGGCCGCTCCACAATCCGCAGGTTGTGCTGGTGGAACTGAATGATTATCTCGGTGTCAAAGTGGAAGTCGTTGGAGTTCTCCTGAAACGGCACCTGGGCCAGCGCCTTGACGCTGTAGACCCGGTAGCCGGAATGGAACTCGGAGAGGTTCATTCCCAAAAGCCGGTTCTCAAAGGCGGTGAGAATCTTGTTGCCGATGAACTTGTACAGGGGCATCCCGCCCTTGAGCGCCGCGCCCTTGACCATCATCCTTGAGCCGAAGACCGCATCCGCCTCGCCCCGCTCCACCGGCCCAATCAGCTCCTCCAGGCACTCGGGCGCATACTGGCCGTCGCCGTGGAGAAGGGCAACGATATCGTAGCCCTTCTTGATGGCATACTCATAACCCTTCTTCTGGTTGCCGCCGTAGCCCAGGTTCTGGGGGTTGCGGTAGATATTCAGGTTGTGCATCTCATGCAGGGTCTTGTAACCGACGCCGACAAGATAGGTGTCGTCCTTGGAGGAGTCGTCAAAGACATAGATTTCCGAGACCCGCCTCCGCACCCTTTCCGGAATCCGGTCCAGGACCTTGGAAAGGCTCGAGACGGCATTGTAGGCGACGATGAAGATGGCGATTTTCTTCGGCTCTGCGTTCATCACTCTTCTGGTGCCGCTTCAATAAGATAGACCGCCACCAGCCCTTCGGGTTCAACCCCCAGAAGCGTGAATCGCAGACCGGCCGAGATGTAGTTCTCGCACTCGTCCATGTAGCGCATAAACTCGGGATGGGGCTCGGGGTCGTTCAGAATCCAGAATGCTAGGGCGGGCAGTAGGTCCAAAAACCGGGCCGGCTCCTCTTGGGCAAAACCGTAGACCTCCTCGTAACTCATCACCCGCTCAGCCACCGGTCGGGCAACTTCCCGACTCTGACCACCAAGATAAGCTGTCGGCCAGAATGCGGTCTTCACCGGCTCTTTGAGCATGGGACGAAACTGGCGGACCAGACCGGCAAAGAGGTTATTGACCATTCCACTGTCAAGCCTGCCGACCGGCAGGGAAAAGAAGGCGATGTTATCTCCCAACTCCTGGCGCTGGTCAACCAAGGGTCGGCCCCAGCCGGCATCAAAGACCCAGACCAGGCGCCGACCGGTAAAGAACCGGGCCGCCAGGCTTTCGGCCGTCTCCCGGAACCGGCTCTTTTCAAAGTCCCAGAGTCTGGTCGCAATGACCCGGTAGCCGCCAAATTGAAACTCAAGAAACGGGCCGTGCTCCTTGCCGAATGGCGGTCCCTTGGCCGAGCCGAGATAGTAACCCAAGAGAACACTTCCCTGGTAGTCGGTGAAGAGCGTGTCTCCGGGTCGGACGTTCTTGCGCAGCTCGCTCAGGGCCTGCGCCATCCGCTGCCGGCTCTGGCTCGGCCGGTTGATGGACTGGGCTGGTGGCCGGTCAAAGAAATTCACAAGGAGCAACAAAAGACCGGCAATTCCGAGGCTGAGCCAGCTCCGCCTTTCACCAAGTGCGGCAATCGGGATGGCGGCTCCGGCCGAGGCAAACAGGGCAAGAAAGACGGTATGCCGGGTTCCGCCATAGGGAAAGAGTCGGGCCAAGGCACCGGCACAGGAAAAGATAAATGGCAGAAGAAGGAGCAGCCCGACCTGTCTGAACTGTCCGACGAAAACCACCGCCAGCCCGGCGAGAAAGAAAAGGAGCGCTATGGCACCGGCAACCGGTGAACCGAAGAGGAACTGAAAGGCTCCAAATGTCGCCCGGAACGGAAAGAGGAGAATTGACTCCTTTCCCGGCTGGAAGTAGAGGTTCTGCAGCCAGCCGGTCATTGCCTCCTGGGCAAGAGGACTGTCCTTGAGCTTTGAGATATGGGTAAAGTAGAGCCAGAGATAGACCCCGGCGACAGCAACCTGAGTTCCGACCCAGGCCCAAACGAAGCCCGGTCTGACCTCGCCACGTCTGACGCGCCCAATCAGCCGCACTAGGCAATAAACCCCAAGCGCCAAAACAAGCCAGAGGGCCGAGTAGTGGCTCAGGGCCGAGAGACAAAGAAACAGGCCGAACCAGACCACATCACTGGGCCGCTGGCGTGCAAAGGCCCTTTCCAGAAAATACAGTGCCGAGGCCATACAGAGAAACATTACCGCATATGCCCGGACCTCTGTTCCAAGTGCCAAAACTTGAGGCAGAAAACCGAAGAGAGCCGCGCCAATGGCTCCAGCCCTTCTGTTCACCAGTACCGAAAGCCAGAGATAGAACGGCCAGAGCGCTGCCGTTCCTGCCAGGACTGAAAGCAGTCGCAGCCACAGCTCCGATTTACCCAGAAGCTGCCAGAAATAAAGGAGGATGAAATAGAGCGGCGGATGGGCATTGGTGAGACTCACCCGGTAGGCACCAAGCGGGTCGGGCTGGTTGACAATCAGAAAGTGGAGCGCCTCATCCGGATTTAGCCATGTCCCAATCGCACCCAACAGTCGGAGGACAAGGCCGACGGCCATGACTATAAGCACAACGGCGTCCCAGTGCCGGGCAGAGATACGAAAGCGGGTGGCGGTGAGCGGTTCGGTCGGCATCAAAACATAGTGCCAGATGTTAGGCGATTTGTCAACGGCGCTGCCGGTCCCGGCTCCTGCCGAAATTTGGAGCCGCTATAGCCTGAGAAACCTCAGGCCGGTTGAAGGGTCAAGGCTGCGGCTGAGCCGTTTCTGGCCGGGAAGGATTGAGACTTCGCAGGTGGCGGCAACCCGCGCCTCAAAGAGGTGGCCGGAATAGGTGGCAAATTGCCGGTTGCCAATCACCGCATGGATGTGACAGATGGGCTCCGTTTCATCCCAGGCGATGTTACCAACCAATGCGGCAATCTCATGCTCGGCCCGGAATCGGCGCTTCAGGTACTTTTTATGCTTCAGGTCGTAGCAGCCCAGGACAAGCTCCTCAGCCGCGCCCAAGCCTAAAACCAGGCCTGACCTGATACGCCGCTTTCGAACAAAGTCCAAAAGCGTCGCCATAACCTCTTCACCCCGCTCCAGCCTGAGCTGGTAATAGGAACCGACCTTCTGAACCCTCATCGGCTAGCCTCCTTGACTTCTTGACACCTTGGCCCTTTGGCCCCTCGACCCCTTTGTTCCTTCCTTTTTGAGATAGCGGCACTGGGGATACCCGGAACATGAGACAAACGGGCCGAACCTGCCCTGCCGCTCGACCAGCGGTCTGCCGCACTCCGGGCACTTCTCAGAGAGCTCCTTTGCCTTTGTCCGCTTGATGTAGCGGCACTGGGGATAGTTGGCGCAGGCGATGAACTTCCCGAACCGGCCCCAGCGCTCCATGAGTTTTGAGCCGCATCTCGGACAGCTCTCCGGTAGCTCCTTGCCCAGCCCCACTCTGATGTCCGATGCCTCAGCCGCAACCCTATCCAGGTCCTGCTTGAACGGTGTGTAGAAACGCTGGACAACATCCTGCCACCTCTCCTTTCCCTCCTCAATCAGGTCAAGCTCCTTCTCCATCTCTCTGGTAAAACCGGTCTCGAAGATGTTGGCGAAGCGGGGAACGAGGACATCATTTACCACCATGCCCAGCTCGGTGGGATAGAGCCTTCCCTCCTTCCGGACAACGTAGCGCCGCTCGAACAGGGTTGCGACAATCGTGGCATAGGTTGAGGGCCGGCCGATGCCGTTTATCTCCAGCCGCTTGATGAGGGTTGCCTCGGTGTAGCGCGGGGGCGGCTGAGTGAACTTCTGCTCGGACTGAAAGTCTCTGAGCCTCACCGGCTCGTTCCTGGCAAGTGGTGGCAGACTCTTCTCCTTATCCGGCTCGCCATAGACCTTCTCAAAGCCCAAAAATTGGCACTTCAGGCCCTCGGCCTTGAAGGTGAAATCGCCCCCCTTGACCAGGACCTCGGTTCGAGAATAAACGGCATCGGCCATCTGGCTCGCCAGAAACCGGCGGAAGATGAGGTCGTAGAGTCGGAACTGGTCCGGGGTCAGAAACCGTTTCACCGACTCTGGTGTCCGGCCGATGTCGGTGGGCCTAATTGCTTCGTGCGCACCCTGGGTTCCTTTCCGGTCAGGATAGTGCCGTGGCTTCTCGGGGAGAAACTCTTTTCCGGACTGGCGCTCGATGAAACTCCGGGTTTGGGCAATAAAATCCTCAGCAACCCGGAAGGAGTCGGTCCTGGGGTAAGTGATGAGCCCTA
>JBDRUJ010000100.1:0-6419 GCA_039801285.1 Caldifarciminota bacterium | reverse complement strand
GGATAGCTTTGAAATGTTCTGCCCGAATCGGTGTTTACCCGGATGTTTGGGCCGATTCGTGAACCATCCTCCCGGAATGGCTGACAGTAAATGTCGAAGTTGTAGGAACTCGACTGCCGGTCATCCATCCAGGCAACAACAAACCGGCCACGGGAGTTAGCAGCAACACTGGCATACTCCTGGTCGGAGACCACATCGGCTACCGGAAACTCAGGGCCCAAGGGATTGCGGTCCGGGCCGTAGCGCCGGCAATAGATGCTCCAGCCCGAGCCGGAGCGACTGTCCATCCAGACGATCACCGCTCGATTACCTGAGTCCATGGCGCAGTAGGGATACCACTGGTGCGCGTCCGTGTCGCTGTTGACCATGAAGTTCGGGCCGATGGGCTGGCCGAGTGAATCGAGAAACTGACCGTAGATATCCAGAAGGTTCGAACCGTTCCGCAGGTCGGTCCAAGCGGCAATAAACATATCTTTGCCGCCGGCGGTGGCGGCATAGCACTGAGTAGCACCACCTGGCCCGTCGTCGTTGAGCCGAAGGTTTGGACCAAGTGCCTGGCCGGTCTGGTCAAATAGCGAGCGGTAAATATCACAAGGACCGTTCCGTTCGTCCTCCCAGACTACGCAAAATCTCTTCTGCCGGTTCATCCCGATCGACGAGACCCGCTGATGGGCACTTCCCTGGTCGTCGGTAATGCGAAAGTTCCTGCCGACCGGTGCGCCGTTTCGGGCTAGACGCTGAGCATAGATATCAAAGTTGCCGTCGCGGCCGTCGGCCCAGACAACCCACCACCCGCCATCGGGTCGGGCACCGACTGCCGGTCCTCCCTGATTGGTAGTAGTATTGTCATCATTGACAATAAACTCGTTGCCCAGCCGGTTGCCACTGGAGTCGAATAGCTGAGCATAGATGTCCTCATGGCCGTTGCGCCGGTCGGTCCAGACAATCAGAAACTCTCCCCAGCCGTTTACTGCAACACTTCCACTGTACTGGTCGGCAGAGCCGCTGTCACCGTTTACCCGGAAGTTTGTTCCCTGAGGCTGACCCAGATGGTTGTAGCGCTGGGCATAAACATCATAATTACCCCGGCGCCGGTCGTCCCACAAGACCACGAAAGAGCCCTGCGGCCCGACACCCAAATCTGGTGACCACTGGATGCTGTCGTCGCTCGTCACATAGAAGTTGCCGCCGAGTCGTGCCCCATTGGCGGCAATCCGCTGGCCGTAGATGTTCCAGTCTGATGGGCCGTGACCCCGACCATCCATCCAGACTACGACAAATCGGCCCGAATCATCACTCCGGACAACCGGCTCGTACTGGTTTGCCAACCCGACCGGGTCGTCGTTCACCCGGAAGTTCGTGTCGCGTAACGAACCATCCGGCGCGAGAAACTGCCCGAATATGTCACCGGTCAGCCCGAACCTCCGGTCGTCCCAGACCACGAGTGCGGTCCGGTCCGGGGCGTAGGCAACACTGGAGATACTCTGGTCACCAGCAACTCCCGGCGCGCTCACCCGGAAGTTGTCGTCCAACCTGATTCCGGCGGAATCAAATCTCTGGGCAAAGACATCGGAGTTACCAATCTCCCGGCGGTCCTCCCAAGTAAACATGAAAATCCCGTCGCGACTCATGGCGCTTGCCGGGTCACCCTGCCACCCGAAGGTTATGTCGGTGTTGACCCGCTCATTGTGACCGATTGGGACTCCGGCCGAGTCAAACCGCTGGAACCAGATATCGGCATCACCGTCACGGAAATCGCACCATGAGACAACAAAGCCGCCACTGGGGTCGATAGCAATATCCGGACCTTCCTGTCGGCAGCCGCTGACACTGTCATCGTTGCAGGGAAAGTCGGAACGGATGACGCTGTCAGAAGGTGGATGGCGGGATGCGGAATGTAGAATGCGGAATGTGGAATGCGGATGGGGCGGTGACCGCTGGCTCCAGAGCGGACGGGGGTTCTCAGGCGTGCGTTCCTGTAACATCCTGACAACATCTTCCCTGCTCACCGACGCCACTAGGAAAACTAAGCAGAAAAATGCCGGCGTCATCTAATCACCGCCAGCTTGGCAAATCGGACTGCCTTGGAACTTCCGGCTTCAACAGTCAGCCGCACAACATAAAGACCTGGAGCCAGTTTGGTCAAATCAACGGTAGTCTCATTGTCGGCCCGGGGCAAAGTTCGACCGGTAATCTCACCGGTAACCGGTTCGCCCGCCATGTCTAGGACCAGAATCTTTGCTGAGCTGGCATTCGGACCAAGCCAATAGCGGACATTCACCTGCTCGGCAGCGGGATTGGGATAAAGGAAAAAATTATCCACAAGTTTCGATTCGGGTGCCGGCAGTTGAGGCCAAGGGGGGAGTTCGGATAGCGGCACCAGACCGGTGTGACGGACATCGTGATAGGCGCATGGCCAGGGAGTCGGGAGGACTGAACCGGACAGTTTCCAGACATAGAGCATCCCGTTGTCGGTGCCGGCTGCCAGCTCCAGAATCCCGTCTTTGTCAATGTCACCGACCAGAGGCACCGCACTCACTGAACCGGTCGCCATCAACGGAAAGAACTGAAGCTCTTTGCCGGATAATCCATCGTAACCCAATAGACCGAACACCGGCGAACCAATCACCAAGTCGAGCTGATTATCGCCGTTGATATCGGCAATCACTGGCGAAGAACGGAACTCGAACGGTGCGTCGTAGGTGATTATCCAGTTGCCAGCCAGCTCGGTCTTGGTGAAGGTGGATTCGTGCGCGAATGGATAGTTGGTCACCAGTGTTCCGTTGCGGTTGAAGGCAAAGAGCTTGTGCCGGGCGGCGGCGACAATGTCAAGATAGCCATCCCGGTCGACATCAGCCACAGCAATTGTGCCCAGGAAAGGATGCTGGACCAGCTCCTGGGATTGGAATGATATTGTCCCATCCTGTTCGACAACATATAGCCGGTAGTCATGCCCACCCCCTGCTACCACTGCAATCTCCATGACACTGTCCCGGTCGAAATCGGCCACAACCGGTTGGGCCTGGGCATAAAACGAGGAGACTCCCAGAGTTATCGGAAAACCATAGACTAACGTGCCGTCGGGATTCAGGAGGTAGAGTCGGCTGTCGGCGGTGAGAACCACTATCTGAGGTCGAATCGAATCGGTCAGGGCAACCGGTGCCCAGATTTCGGTGCCAATGTTAACCGGGAATCCGGGCATGAGCCGGCCGTCACCCTTCCAGGCATAGAGCTTCATATCGGTCGAGCCAACGATTATCTCCTTCTTGCCGTCGCCATCAAGGTCGCCAAGCACTGGCGCAGCCACAATCCGGTCGCAAGTCGCAAGGACTACCGGCAGACCGCTCAACGGGATTACCCGAACCTTGCCATCAGTGCCACTGGCAACGATTTCCAGTTTGGCATCTCCGGAAACATCGCCTAGCGCTAGGTCTGCTTTGGTCGGACTGCCAATGCCTAGAGAACGGAAGAGCCTTCCGTCGGGTCGCCATATCTGAATGTGACCGGCTGTGTCCATGACCGCAATCTCCAGGCTGTCGTCGCCGTCAATGTCGGCAACGAACGGGGAGAGTAACGGGGTTTCGCCGACCCTCTTGGGAAATCCCTTCTGATAAAACTCCCAGTTGATGGTGATTGGAATTACCGTATCCTTTAGTCGGTCAGTGGTGTCTTTTATTCCCAGAAGGGTGACACTGAGGAGCGTCTTGCCGGTATAGCCGTCGGAATTGGGGCTGGTGTAACCGGTGAAGGCATCGTTGAGTCCCTGTCTGGAAAAGGCGTCGAACCGGTAGCCGTAAATCTCGTAGTAGTAATCGCTCATCCGCCAGTAGGGGACGTCGTAGTCCTGGATGCCGTCGGCCTCCTCAAGGTCAACCCCTTTATGTCCCGCATCAATGTTGATGGCGTTGTAGGGGCCGTATTCGGCAATCACCTGCTCGTCAATGTGCCAGATGAGAATTCCCGACCCGGGCTGGAAGAAGTCGTATTCATTATCCTCAACCGAAATCAGGACACTGTCTTCCATGTCAACGACTATGGTGTCAGGCTTACGGACATCGCACTGCCGGTTCTCAATAAGGAAGTATTCGTGGTCATTGATGGGAATCTTGACGATGGTGGGAGTTTCCGGACTGTTGCGGAGATTGAAGAGACCGGTGTCCATTGCCGATGCAAACACCAGGATTGACTCTCTGGGCATCTGGACCACCAGCGGATTGACGAAACCTAGGGCAACGCGGTGATAGGCGTCAAGAAAACCGGGAATAACACCGGGCGGCGCACCTGCCGAGTAGTCGCCGAGCCAGCCGCCATAGCCCATGAGACTCCAGGCTCCAACGCCCATTGTGACGCCGGTCACGTCATAAAGGTCGTAGGCACCAAGCAGGTGGGCAAACTCATGACACAGTGTCCCGGCAAGTCCTACCATTCCGGCAAGGTTGGTTATTCCCCCCTCAGTCAATGTGTCCTGGCGCATCATCTCGGGTAGAACCGTTGCCTGCTCGATGCGCACCCGGCCTGAGTCAACCGAGATATAGGGTTCTCCTAAATAGGCTTCAATGGCACCGGGCGGAATCTCTCCAGCCAGAAGGTCAAAGGGACTGTCCCAGCGGTTGTCGGTAGCCAGGTCCGACTGCAGGCCGCTACCGGCATGAAAGATGATGAACTCGTCAAACCTGCTGAAGTCAATCGCCGGGTCTTCATCAGCGACTTTGAAGGCATCGCGCATCAGCCGGACAAGACCGAACTCAATCCCTTCCATTGAGAGTGTGTCGCCATAAAACATCATCTCCCTGGGGAGCTGATAACACTCCTTCTCGGCCTGGGGCATCACCGTGAAGTCCACATAGAGCTTGCCCAGGGACATGGCCCGGAAGTAATTTCTGAGACCCTCCATCTGCCGCTCAAAGTAGCGTTTGAAATGGGGTGGGTCAACAAACAGGCCGGAGTCAGGTGGAAAGAAACCGAAAGTGTCCATCTTGCCATTGCCGGTCGTCAGAGACGTTGTATCCTCCTGAAACTCAACCCTCAGGACGAGGACGCGCACCGTATCAACTCCGCCATTCCGCAGCCGCTCGATGCGGGAGATATCCCTTTCGGTCGGGCGGAACCGGAACCGCTGGAATGGCGCCTGGGCAGACTGCATGTGGGTCACTGCCTGAATCAGCC
The DNA here is from genome assembly GCA_039801285.1 of Caldifarciminota bacterium. GTDB lineage: Bacteria > Hydrothermota > Tepidihabitantia > Tepidihabitantales > Tepidihabitantaceae > JBDRUJ01. Next base: position 1,253 of record JBDRUJ010000100.1, on the reverse strand, counting down.
GCTTGCGGGTCAGGGCATTTTGGGGCAGGGGCCGCCGGCCGGGCTTGGTCAGTCGCAACTCACGGGCCAGCCCCGGCATGTTCATCAGCAGTCCGATAAGCAGCAAAATCGGAAAAACTCTTTTAGTCATCACTCCTCAAATCTTCAATGTCAAACCTGTCCGACCTGTCGGACTTGGCGAAAACGCGTGTGCAGCGAGCCGAGTAATCCGTTTTGCCGGACAGAAGGGGATTCCGTCGCTTCGGGCAGAGTGACAGACCGGAGTGGCCGGATGCACATCTGGCGGAGAGAGAGGGATTCGAACCCCCGATACCCTTGCGGGTATACGTGATTTCGAGTCACGCGCCTTCGTCCACTCGGCCATCTCTCCGATATCCGTCTTTCGCTTCACGCTGCCTCTTGAAGAAGCGCTGGAGCAGCTCCTTTGCCTCTTCGGCCCGGACACCGGCCCGGACCCGGAGCCGATGGTTGAAGCGGTTGTCCTTGGCAATATCATAACGCGAACCCAGACAGCCAAACTTCGGGTCACTGGCGCCGTAAACGACCCTTTCAGGCCGTGCCAGTAAAAGGGCTCCGGTGCACATCAGACATGGCTCGACCGTGACATAGACCGTAGCACCGGTAAGGCGCCAGTTCCCGAGGGCATTGGCAGCAGCGCTCAGGGCAATAATCTCCGCGTGGGCGGTCGGGTCGTGCAGCGCCTCGGTCCGGTTGTGTCCCCGGCCGATGACCCGTTTCTTATGAACCACCACGCAGCCTACCGGCACCTCGGCTTCGGCCTCGGCAAGTCGCGCCTCCTCCAGCGCCAGCCCCATCCAATGCTCGTCATCCACGTCAGAGCTGTCCGACCCGGCAAAAACGCGCCCGGCGCGACTCGAACGCGCAACCTACGGATTCGTAGTCCGGCACTCTATCCAATTGAGCTACGGGCGCAATAATGAAATGATTCTAGAGTCTGGCTCACAGAAGTCAAGAACCGTTATTTCCGCCCGGCTTTTTCTTGACGCTTTCCGGTAGAGGTGGACAATAATGCCGTGGCAATCTGTGTTGCACCCATCCTTGCCTTTGTTGTGAAGGTTGTCGCAACTAATCTCTTGGCCAATCCCGGCTTTGAGCTATGGGAGAACGATTCTACTCCACAGAGCTGGCGGGTAGAAAGCCGAACCCTAACATCGGTCCGAAGGGAATCAGACACGGTTTACTCCGGGAACGCTGCTGCCCGTCTCACCCGCCTCGTTTCCGGCCCTGGAACC
>JBDRUJ010000099.1:0-6493 GCA_039801285.1 Caldifarciminota bacterium | reverse complement strand
TTACTCAAGATTCTTCAGTTTCCGACATCGTCCAATGGAACTACTCAATCAGTCCCGAGTCCAAGATTCGTCTACCCGGGGAGAACGAACTTTACCCTCTGCCACGCAACATTAGGTTCGGTCTTACAAAAAACCGGAGGCTCGACTTACGTGGCTCCCGTTCCACCTTCACCGATACGATGCGTTTTTATACCACTCGGAGTAATGCCCTCAGCACCGATTTCACTGTGGAGTTTTCCCCAATTGAAGACCTCAGTTTTGACTATGGAGTTGAGACAGAGCGTGATTTGCGAGTTGCCCGTCCAGATAGTCTTTGGTTTCTAAAGGTCGGAACTGAATCGGGAAGAAACGAAGATTTCAATATCTCCTATGACTTGGATATTGGTGATGTCATATCTCCTTCAATTGACTTTGACGCCAGTTTCTCAAGTGACCGACCAAAACTTGATACCGCTGCCTATGCAGAGTACACTAACATTAGCAATTCCGGCGAACTGACTTTCAACACGTCATTCGATTTGCCTGAGCTGTTTGATAAACTGATATCTAGACTGCCCAAGTCGGATTCTATGCGTCGGCCCGGCATTGGGCTAATAAATCCACTAGCTTCTCTCTCCACCATCCTCCAGCCACTGGACCTGGTGTGGAGTACATCACGCACCAGCGATTACTATGGAGTGGTTGGCACGGTCCCTTGGAACTACCGGCTTGGATTCACCGATACATTTACATTAGATAGCCTTAGCCCACCGACAAATCGTGGTCATCAGCTCAACTCTACACTGAGAGCATCATCGGGATTGCGAATCAAGGAGTTAGCCGCCCGTCTTAGTTATGACTGGTCTCAGGGGAAAGACTACGAGATGCTCACCGCAACTTTTGACCGAAGAGTGACATGGCCTGAACTTGATTTATCACTGGGTAAAGTCCACACATTGTTTCCGGCCCTAGCCACTGACTCCAGGCTTTCAGCGACATTTCGCGGGAGGGAAGACCTCAGTGGGTTATTGTTGTCCACCGATAACGGACGCGAAACTTTAGGATTGTTTGGCCGCAACCGAGCTTCCACAAAGGAACTCAGCCCCTTGGTTTCCTGGCAGACCACGTGGAAGAAACGGCTGACTACGAATCTCTCAGTGAATTACTCAACCACTAGTGAAACCAGATTTCAGAGCGAAGATGGGCAGCAGCGCAGTATCATTGATGCACGCAGTGAAGGTGTAAACGGTTCTTTGTCCTATACCTTTTCTGCTCCCAAAGGCATCAAATTTCCCTTCCTCACAAAAGTCCGATTTTCATCGGACCTGAGCCTGACTTGGCAGTTTCGCTACCAACGGACTTTCCGAAGCGCTACTTCATGGAGAGCGCTCGGTTCAACCGACACCGATACACTTCAATTGGACTATGCTCGGTCAACAAACTTGGCCGCATCTTACCGCTTTTCTCGTAGTATCGAGGCCGGGCTCAATACCGGATACAGTGTCACTGCCAATGGTATTACCGACCAATCCAACATCCGGACCGATATTGACCTCTGGGTGTTGTTCAAGTTTTGATGAGTTCCCGCGAAAAGACCGTCCTGCTTGCGCTAACTGTTATGTTCTTATTGGGTGCCGGAATTTCCTTGCTAAAGCGGGCAAGAGTTTGGCGGCAAGCGGAAAGGACTCAGCTTGTCATTCAGGGTGCGTTTGATGCGGAAAGCTCCGATTTACGAAGGCTGGACCTCAATCGGGCAAGCCGTTATCAGCTTGAAGCGCTGCCAGGAATCGGACCGGTGATTGCCAGTCGTATCATTCAGTATCGCCAGCAGCATGGCGGCTTTCGGAGTGTTACTGAATTGCGGCGTATTTCCGGTATCGGTCCGAAGCGCTTCAATCTGCTCAAAGAGCTGGTCTCCGTTGGAAGCGGCGGGGACGAAGTTCTGCCAAACCAGACGGAGTGTGATTCAATTATAAAAGGAAAAGGAGCTAAGGATTAGTTACCGGAGAATCAGGAAGAAGGGCTGAGAGTAGGGTATACATTGCGAGAGACGAATAGATGGGGTGCTGAGAATCGTCGAGCCGCAAACGGAGATAATCTACAATGCGATGGAGCTGCCGTAAGGAGATAGCCCGGGATTTGATTTTCGCAGCTGCCCGGTAGGGATTCTCAGGAAGTGAGAGGTCGAGCTTTTCGCGCAAGGCCATGTTATAAAGAAGGAAAAAGGTCTGGGTTACCGCTGCAAGTCCACTTTTATTACCAACAAGCTCGGACATGGTTTTCAACACGACTCGCATATCAAGCTCTGCTGTCGTGAAATATCGGGCGGCACGGGAGTTGAACAGTTCCTCCGGTGCTTTTATAAATTGAAGAGCTCTTCCCAAGGAACCACTAGCAACTGCAGCTGCTAGAGCGGTTGTTGCACTATCAGCAGTGGTGTTTTGGGAAAGCCATTCTCTAATTTCAGCTTCAGGGATGTTTGCAAAACGAAGTGTCTGGCAGCGGGAACGGACCGTGGGTAATAACTCGCCGGGGCGGTCGGTAGTAAGCAAAAAACAGGTCTTGGGATGGGGTTCTTCGAGCATCTTCAACAGAGCATTGATCGCTTCCCTTGTCATCTGGTGGGCATGAAGTATAATGAAAAAGCGCTGCCGGGCTAAGGTTGGAGGCCGGGCGATTTCTGAGCGGAGCCAGCGGACCAGTCCGATGCCGATGGTGTGTTTGGGGTCCAGTTGGGGCTGGGCTTTGGCGAGGGAATATTCTGGCAGTAATTCATAGAGGTTACGCACTGTTTCAGCCGGTTCGGTTTCGGAATGAGGAGGTCTTAGCGGAATCAGCAGCTTGATGTCAGGATGTTGCAGTAAAGCAATGGTTCGGCAGGAACGGCATAAACCACAGGGTGGCCTGGTTGTCTGTTCACAATTGGCGGCTTGCGCCAAATAGAGTGCAGCGGTCCGCTTGCCAACACCTGATTGACCGGTAAAGAGTAAGGATGGATAGCTGCCGGAGTTTACCAGCGAGTTTAGCATCCGTGCAATACGGGGTTGGCCGATTAACTTTGCGAATGCCATTACTGAGCTAGCCAGGAAAGCGGGTCCTGAGGTTGACCGTCTTTGCGGATTTCAAAGTGGAGGTATTCGTTGCAGATGCCAATTGCCGTACCGGTCTCGGTCGGTTGTTCGATAGCGGCAGTAATTGTATCCAGATTGCCATAGAGCGTGTAATAGCCGGCACCATGGTCGATAATTACCAGATTGCCATAACCCAGAAAACGGTCGGCATAAACTATGGTTCCGGGAGCAATTGCAGCAACGGTTGAACTGCCGGACGGTTTTATATCAATCCCCAGGTTGTTGGTCCTCGTGCCGTATTTCGGGTTAATCTGGGATCCGAATCCCGCAATGACTTTCCCGCGAATCGGCCAGGGCAGCTTTCCCTTATTCCGCTCAAAATAATGGGTCCCGGTTTGTTGTTGGGCCCGACGGTCAGTTAGCTCGGCAACCAGTCTTTGGAGATTTTGAGAAGCGGCCAGTAGTTCGGTGCGGATACTATCATTAGCCGCCCGTTCGTTCCGCACCCGCTGAAGGAGTGCCGCTTCGCGGGCTTGAGCACTGCTGAGCTGCTCTTCCTGAAGCCGATACTCCTGAATCGTCCGTTCCAATTCGGCACGCGCTGCCATCAGTTCCTCCTGTTGCCGGGACAGTTGGGTGTTGAGTTCTCGGAGTTCGCAAAGAATCTTGCGGTCAGAACGAGCTATCCACCGTAGATAGAGCACACGGCGCCATAGTTCGGGCAGAGTTTTGGTGGAAAACACAACTTGAAGGGGGAGAATTCGAGCATACTTGTAAACATTGATGAGACGCTGAGTTAGTTGTTCGCGACGAAGTTGAATCTGTTGACGGGTAGCGGCAATATCGGTAGTAACCTTCATGACCTCACGGGAACGGATGTTTATCTGGGCAGTAAGCTGAGTAATGTAGCGCTTTATCAGGGTTATCTGTTCATTGTAAGTATCAAGTTTTTCAAGAATATTCTTTTCGCGTGTCTTTAGGTCTGTTAGTTTCTGTTCCAGTTCTGATAACCTTTGCTTGGTAGCCTCGAGCTGCCGCTGCATGAGGCTCAGTGAATCGGCAAGTGGGATGCCCAGTTCTTGAGCCAGGCCGGGTGCGCTGATCGTAATGAACAGTAGGCGCAATATTAGCCAGTGGTTTTTCACTCGCGTGGTGAAGAAGAACTGCGGTTCAGAGCGATGGTGGACCCAATCAGTCCTAATAGTCCACCCAGCAATGTATCAATAACCGCCATGGGAAGTATGGAGAAAAATGGAACAGGAGTGAGTGTGGCGACAAGCCGCGAGATGATAAAAAGGAGCAGAAAACCAGTGCTGCCACCAATAATGCCTTGGACAGTTCCTTCAAGCAGGAACGGGATATAGACTGTAGTCTTGGTGGCGCCAACCAGTTCCATGATTTCAATCTCCGTGCGCCGGCTGGCGATTGAAGTCTCGACGGTCTGAAAGACAATAAAGACGATTGACAGTGCAACGATTACCAGAATAATGACATCGAGTGCCATGACGGTACGGACCGCACGGCTGAGCTGGACAATGATTTCCTTTCCCGACCAGACCTCTGTGATACCAGGTAGCAGGAGCAACTTATGTTCGATTGCCGCCACCTCATCGGGTGTTGCAGCAGTCGGTTGCAGTGCGGCTCTGATTGATGCTGGCAGCGGATTTTCCTCCAATGCGTCGAGAAGGAAGGCATCAGAACCGAGGTCCGAATGGAGTTCGTTTAATGCCTCCTCCTTAGTAACAAACCGGACACTACTCACCCCGTCCAAGGAAGCAATTTGCTCAATGAGCGGGTTGGGGTCGGCTGCCGCCTCGTCACTGAGAAAAGCATACAGCTCAGCCCGCTGGCTCGCAAGACGGGCAATGGCCACCAGATTGATGGTGATAGCAAGAAAGATACTGAGAAGAAGGATGCAGATAGCTTCCACCGCGCTACCCAGAAAGAACGGGCCACGCCGCCGGTCGATGTTGCGCTTCGTTTCCTGAAGAAGATAGCTAACCTTCATCGCGGACAATCCGGCCGGCGTCGAGTGTCACACACCGGCGCCGGCTTTTCTCGATAAGCTCAGCATCATGCGTTGCCATTATGACGGTTGTGCCGTGATAGTTGATGTCCTTTAGGATATTGATGATGTCATCAGAGGCCTTGGGGTCAATGTTACCGGTTGGTTCGTCAGCCAGGATGATGTCGGGATTTTTCACCAGTGCCCGGGCAATGGAAGTCTTCTGCTGCTCGCCGCCGGAAAGTTGATGTGGATAGGCATCCTTTTTGTGAATTAGACCTAGCCGATTCAATGTCTCATGAATCCGTGCCGAGATTGTATCGGGCTGGGTGTTTACCGCACGAAGGACGAACTCCAGATTTTCATAGACGGTTCGTTCCTGAAGTAATCGGAAGTCCTGAAAGATGATTCCCAGCCGCTTTCTGAGTTGTGGAACAAGCTTTTCCGGCATAGTTCGCAGGTCGTAACCGAGAACCTTTATTTCTCCAGCATCGGGTAGTTCTTTGCGGTAGAGGAGCCGCAGTAGGGTGGTCTTGCCGGCACCGGTTGCCCCGAGGATGAAGACGAAGTCACCCTTCTCAATGGTCAGATTGATATTGGTAAGGGCAGGCCATTCGCCCTTATAGTATTTTGAGACCTCAATCAGCTGAACCGCAGGAGAGGAGGGCTGAGTCTCAACTGACATAAATCTTCAGAAGCGTATAGCAGGCGACAAATGCATCCTTCAGGCCGATCTTCTTGCCCTTGCGCCGGGCATGATAGCTGATTGGAACTTCAATAATTCTTACTCCGAGTCGCAGGAGCTTGGCGGTGATTTCCGGCTCAATATCAAACCGTCGGGCCTGGAGTTTGAGTCGCCGGAATAGCGGCAGCCGAATTGCCTTGTAGCAGGTCTCCATGTCAGTGATGCCCCCGCCGAACAGCGCATTAGTGAGTAAGGTAAGAAATATGTTTGCCAACCAGCTGGTAAAAAGAAAGGAACCACGTCCTAGGAAACGGGAACCGAATACGACGTGAACATTCGGGTCGGTGAAAGGAGCGAGCAGTTTCGGATAGTCGGCCGGGTCATATTCAAGGTCGGCATCCTGGACAACCGCGATATCTCCGGTGGCATGGTCCAGTGCCGTCCTGATAGCAGCACCTTTACCCTGGTTGACTTTGTGACGGCAGACCGTCAGCCCGGGAAGCGAACGGATGATATCAAAGGTCCTGTCCGTTGAGCAATCATCAACAACAACAATCTCTTTTTCCACCGGCACCGCCATTACCCTCTTAACGATTTGCGCGATGGATTCGGCCTCGTTATATGCCGGGATGAGCACCGAGAGTTTCATGACGATAATGTTACCGGTATCCAGCGGCCACCCGTGCGGGCTGAGGTGTGCAGCGCACAGGCGCAACCGGTAACAAGAGTTCCGAGTTCGGAGTTGGAGAGCGG
>JBDRUJ010000098.1:0-6511 GCA_039801285.1 Caldifarciminota bacterium | reverse complement strand
TTAGCCACTGGAGAAACTCCACCAGCCCGTCCTTCAGCCGTGCCTTGCCCCCGGGCTCAACTGCCACAACCCCGCTCTTTAGCCTCCCCTGCTCAATAACAAACCGGCCCTGATATGTCACCTCATCTGCACCCAGAAGCCCGAACCAGTCGTTCTTTTCCCTTATCCGGCACACAACTGTCTCGCCCTCACTGTGAAGTTCAACAATCGTGAGCCGCGCCTTCACCTCTGCCCCGAACTCCAGAAACCCCCTGAGCTCTTCTCTCCCCTGAAGCACAACGCCCAGTCCGGCCAGTTCCAGCAGCGCATCATCGGCAAAGAGCTCCAGGAGCAGCCCGATATTCCGGTCTCCAAACCGGTTGGCAAACGCCCGCACAACACTAATCGCCATCCCGCTTTCTCCGGTCTCCTGCCTCTCACCAGCGGTAAAAACCGCACCGATACAGCCCGCCAGCATCAGCGCGGTCAGAAGAGTCGCCCAATTACGGCACATCAAATCTCTTTTACTCCGGACCGTCTTACTGTCAACCTTTACTGCACCCCGCCGCTTGACAGCCATTGGCTTCATACATATCCTCAGACTATGCGTATTACCCCTCTCAGCCTGATTCTTATGCTAATCGGTTTCGGTCTGACCGTGCCGGTATGCAACCGTCCGAAAACATCCCAAGAAATCGTTCTTCCCGAACTCGGTTTCACCATGAAGGTCCCCCGAGGCTGGCTGATTGGCTGGCCCTCGCTGAAGCGGACCAAGAAATATCTCGTCAGTGCCGACGGTGAGTACTGCTTTCCATCGGTCAACAAGAGCTATCCCTTTGGAGTAGTGCGTCACTTTCCGCTGGGAAACTTCGGCACCCTTGCCGAATTCGTCCACACCCCACCGACTCTCTATGGCGCACTCGAGAAGGCAATAAACCGGCCGTTCCTCGGCTATGATGCTATTGAGGTCATCGGTTTCGGTGAAGGAGAACACCGCATCCCGGTCAAGGGACTCCACAAATATATAAAGAAGGGTGACCAGGTGATTGTCGTCTCATTCCTCACGACCGAAGAGGAGTTTCCCGAACAGGAGTCTATCTTCCGTGCCAGCCTCAGCACCATCCAGCTAAAATAAAGCAGACCGACCTCCTTCGCCAGCAGCGATACTGCCATGAGACCTGCAAGTAAATTATTGAAATATTGCAACTTAGAATCTGGGGACTCTAATTGCCACTGGTGTTATTCCAATTGGTGATGTCAAGGGGGGAGTGACTCCCCTACTGACTACTCAGGTTTGTCCGACCTTCAGTTTGCCTTTCAACCTGCATGAAACCCGTGGATTAAGCTACCAGTTTAGCTGAACTTACAACCCAGAGTTGAGTCAAGTTGTAAGCTGGTAAGATAACTCATTATAAAATAGCTGCTTGAAACCGGTAGCAAGCTCCGGTCCCATCGGGAACCTTAGTGACAAGGTGAAAAGGCGACTCAGCCGGCTGCAAATGCTGAAGCTGAACAGGACCTTGAACCCCGAACCCGCCTCCCCGCCTAAAGAGGAAGTAAAGAAGGCAGACCGGCTTCTGAGATTGACAGGCCAATGCTAGCGGCTATGCTTAGCGCCCATGGTTCGCGTCTGCGTCCTTTTTGCCGCCGGCACAAACTGCGATGCCGAGACCGCCCACGCCTTTGAAAAGGCCGGTGCCCGGGCCGAGACGGTTCACATCAACCGGCTGAAGCGCCGGGAGCGAACCCTTGATGAGTTCCAGATTCTTGTCATTCCCGGTGGCTTCTCCTATGGCGACTACATCGCCTCAGGCCGGGTCCTGGCCAACGAACTGAAGCACAATCTGAAGGAGGATATCGAAAGGTTCATCGCCGCGGGCAAGCTCATCCTCGGCATCTGCAACGGTTTTCAGGTTCTTGTGAAGTGCGGCCTGTTACCGGCATTTGAGCGACCCTTCGAGCCGCAGTCCGTGACCCTCGACGCCAACGACTCGGGCCGATATGAGGACCGCTGGGTCTATCTCCGGACTGAGGATTCGCCCTGCATCTTCACCCGCGGTCTTCCCCGGATGGTCTATCTGCCCGTGGCCCATGCTGAAGGCAAGTTCATCGTCAAGGACCAGTCGGTTCTCACCCGGCTCAACCTGAATCGTCAGGTGGTATTCCGCTATGTTGATGCCAATGGCGACCTGGCCGAATACCCGGAAAATCCCAACGGCTCAATTGAGGGCATCGCCGGCATCTGCGACCGGACCGGCCGCGTCTTCGGCCTCATGCCCCATCCCGAACGTTTTATCAGAATAGAACACCATCCCCGATGGCGCCGGGAACGTTTGACAAAACCCGGGGGAATCGCCATATTTGAGAACGGAGTAGCCTATGCTCAAGAGAACCTCTAAACGGCCCAGAGCCAGCCGCCACCCACTAACCGCCAATTCCGGCAGGATTACCGAGCATCCGATTCTCTCCTTTGAGCGGGGACGGGAGCTCACCTTCTATTTCGAGGGGAGACCACTGAAGGGTTATGAAGGCGAGACGATTGCCGCAGCACTCGTCGCCAATGGAGTCCGGCTCTTCCGCTATTCTGAGAAGCTCCATCGGCCCAGGGGTTTCTTCTGTGCAGTTGGGAAGTGCTCATCCTGTCTGATGGTGGTTGATGGCCAACCCAACACCATGGTCTGCATGGAGCCGCTCCGTGAGGGCGTCAGGGTCGAACGGCAGAAAGGTCGGGGCCGACTCCCATGAAGACGGTTGACATTGCCGTTGTCGGCGGCGGGCCGGCCGGACTCTCTGCCGCTACCACCGCGGCCCGGCTTGGTGCCCAGGTAACTCTGATTGACGACAACCCCAGGCTCGGCGGTCAGCTCATCAAACAGACCCACAAGTTCTTCGGCTCCAAATCCCACTACTGCGGCACCAGGGGCATTGACATCGCCACCATTCTTGAGCGCGAGCTGCGCGCAACAGCCGCCGAGGTCCTGCTCGAGACAACCGTTGTCGGCCATTACCAGCCGAGAACCCTCGGCCTTGCCAGCCGCGACCGTTTTTCCCGACTCTCCTATCGCTGTCTTATCGTCGCCTCAGGCGCGGCCGAGAACACCATCCTTTTTGAGAACAACGACCTCCCGGGTGTTTACGGCGCCGGTGCAGTCCAGACCCTGATGAATGTTCATGGTGTCCGGCCCGGAAACCGGGTCCTGATGGTCGGCTCCGGAAACATCGGTCTGATTGTCTCCTATCAACTGATTCAGGCCGGCATCGCTGTTGCTGCGGTGGTTGAGGCACTGCCGAAGATTGGCGGCTATCATGTCCACGCTGCCAAGCTGGCCCGGCTCGGCGTCCCGATTCTCACATCCCACACCATCAGGGCGGCAATCGGCCGAGATTCGGTTGCAGGCGCAATCATCTGCCGGGTGGGCCGAAACCTCAGACCGCTTCCCAGAACCGACCGCCGGCTCAACTGTGACACCATCTGCCTGGCGGTCGGACTGACACCGCTGAGTGAACTCCTCTGGCAGGCCGGCTGTCGCATGTTCTGGGTTCCGGAGCTGGGTGGCCATGTTGCCTGGCATGACGAGATGATGCAAACCAGCATCCCCGGCATCTATGTTGCCGGTGACGTCTCGGGCATCGAGGAGGCATCAACCGCAATGCTCGAAGGCCGGATTGCCGGTGCTGCCGCTGCCCAGGCACTCCTTGGCCCAAACCCAGATGCTGCAGGGATTATCGCCGAGGCAAAAGCCGAGCTCGCCGCAATCCGGCAGGGGCCTTTTGGCGAAAAGGCGGCAAAGGGTAAAAAGCTTCTGGCTCAACTCGGCGCATGAGACTGAAGTCTGGCAACCCAGGCCGTCTTCTCTCTTGGGCGATTCTCCTAGGGGCACTGCTGCTCTTCCTCTGGCAGGCAAAGACCTACAACTTCATTCAGGACGACTCCTATATCACCTATCGCTATGCCCAAAATATCATCACGGGCCTTGGCCCGGTGTTCAATCCTGGAGAGAGGGTTGAAGGCTATACCAACTTCCTCTGGCTCATGCTCCTCGCCGGTCTCGGCATCATCGGCCTCCCCTTCCCGATAATCATCCCCCTTTCCCAGATTCTGGGCCTTGTCTGTGCCGCTGCCACAATAGTACTCTTCTCCCTTTTCATCGAGCGCCACTCCCGAAGTTCACCTCCCTTTGCCCAACTGGGTCTATTCCTTCTTGCCACCAACGGTGCCTTTGCCTACTGGTCGGTATCCGGCATGGAGACCGGGCTCTTCACCTTCCTTCTGGCCGCTGCCTTCTTCAGCTATCTTGAACCGGCATCCCCGCGCAACCGGATTCTCGCATCCACCTTATTTGGGCTTGCCGGTCTCACCCGGCCCGAAGGTGCCCTTTTCTGGGCTATCGTCATCTTCCACTTTCTCCTGTCCCGGCTTATTCGTGACCGCTCTAAGGCATTCAATAGAGATAGCCTCAGACATCTCGCCCATCTCGTCCTCCCCTTTATCATCCTCGTCGCCCCTCACTACCTCTGGCGCCTCAGCTACTACCACCGGCTCTTTCCCAATACCTTCTATGCCAAAACCGGTCTCTCCGCCTCCTATCTGAAATCGGGTATAGAGTACCTTGTCACCTTTTATAAAGCCTACGGCCTCTGGGGCCTGGCATTTCTTGTCCCGTTACTCCTCTTCACTGCCCAAAAGCGTCTCCGTCCTGAATCACCCCTCCTTCTCGCGGCGCTGACGCTGGTGATTCACAGCCTCTACACCGTCGCGGTTGGCGGCGATGTTCTACGCATCTGGCGGTTCTTTGTCCCGGTCCTCTTTCTCTTTTATTACTTCTTGAGCGAGGCGGTATGGACTGCTCCGCTGCCGAGATTTCTCCAGTCTCTCATCATGTTCGGCCTCAGCGTCATCAACTTCTTCGGGCCGTTTGTTCAACCCATCAATGCGGGCAAAGCCGCCCTGAGGAATGTCCGGGCCCAGATTCTCTGGAATAAGACCCTGGAAATCGGCCTGGTTGAGAAAATGAGTGCCACCGGCCTCTGGCTCAGAGAACGCCTCCGTCCGGACGAGTGGTTTGCCGCCACCACGATTGGTGCCGTCTCATTCTACTCGGAGCGGAACATGATTGACATGCTCGGTCTTACCGACTCCACGATTGCGCTCCATCCCGAAAACATCCTCGGACCAAAGGTCTACTGGAAGGAACGCAACTACAATACCCGTTATCTTCTGGAACGTTTACCCCGGTTCATCTACTTCTCAACCGGCATCAAGCCTTCGGCTGCTGCTGAGCGGGCACTTTTCCTGCGCACCCGGTTCCGGGTCGGCTACTATCCCTGCCTCTTCACGATGGCCGAAAAGAAAGGCTGGGTTGACGAGATAATCTACCAACCCAAGCCCGGGTGCGAAACCCTGCCCATCGAGACGCCGGGTGTCAATCCGGAGTTTATTGACCTCTATAACCATGCGATAAATGTGATGCGCCTGGGCCGGGACACCGCAATTGCCACCTTCCAACGCTGTCTGGAGATTGCCCCACCAGACTTCGCTTACCCCTATGAGTGGCTGGGTCAGCTATATCTGGAGGCTCGGAAGACCGAGACCGGCATCGCCCATCTCGAAAAGGCGGTGGCGATTGATGACTACTGTCTCACCTCCCACATCCTGCTCGGTAACCATTACACCCGTATTCGAGACTTCGTCCGGGGCCGAGAGCACTTTTCCAAGGTTGTCCGCTATGCCCCGGACTACTACAGCGGCTACGCCAACCTCAGCTATGTCCTGACTCAGCTCGGAAACTATACCGAAGCCGAATCGCTGATGAGCCAGGCCGCAAGCCGCTTTCCTTTTATCCCTGATGCCCGGCGCCGGCTGGAACAGATTCGGGTCTTGAAAACCAAAGCCCCTCAGCCCGAACCTGCGCCCAGCTTCGCAAGATAGAGAATCACAACAACGCTTATCATCCAGAGCAGAATATCAATCACCAGGGGCAGGTCGGTGAAGAGAACCTTTTCCGGCGCTCCGCCCTCCTCCTTCCGATAGACCAGATAGAGATAGCGGTAGATGCCATAGAGCACAAAGGGCACAGTGAGAATCAGATAATGGGTCTGGAGCTTTCTGACTGTCTCCGGCCAGAGGGTATAGAGGCAGTAGGCAATCACCGTTGACGATGTCGCAACCGCAATCATCTGGTCTAAGAGTCCCTCCGAATACTTTCCCAGAACGCTCCGATGCGAAACCCCGCCCCCCTCGAGGAAAAGGAGTTCGTGCCGCCGCTTTGCCAGAGCGAGAAACAGGGCAAGCAGGATGGTGCACACAAACAGCCAGGGCGAAACCTCAACCCTGACAACAAATGTCCCCGATATTGCCCGGAGTGCAAAACCGGCAGCAACAATCAGGACATCCAGCACCACCACCCGCTTCAGACTCAGCGAGTAGGCAAGCTGCATCACAAAATAGCCAAGAATCGTCAGTCCGAACCGCCAGTCCAGGAGCCAGCCGCCAACAACTACAGCAAGACTGGCCAAGACCGCAGCCACCGTT
>JBDRUJ010000097.1:0-6518 GCA_039801285.1 Caldifarciminota bacterium | reverse complement strand
TCATCGCTCAGCTCCTTGACCCGGCGATTCGGGTCAATGCCGACGGTCTGAAGTATTTTACGTGCCGAATAGCGCCCAATACCATACAGCAACGGCAACGCATAAAGTATTTTTTTGTTTTCGGGCAAATCAACGCCCGCGATACGAGCCACAAGACCTCCTGTTGCTAATAACTCTCAAATTTTTTCGATAGAAGCATAACAATATAGAGGATGCGCCATCGTTGTCAAGGATTGCCGTTTACCGTCTGGAAATAGGCGGCGATCGCCGCATCATAGGCACTGGTGATTTCAAACGCCAAGCGGGCTAGCCGACGTCTCAGCGCCAACCGCACCTCGCCATGGGTCTTTAGTTCCGCCAAGACTTCTGGATAGTAGCGGGGTGACGGAACTACTGCCACGTAGGCATAATTCTTAGCGGCAGCCCGGAGCAGCGTGACACCCCCGATGTCAATAAGTTCAATCAGCGCCTCATGACTGAGGCCTTGTTTCAGCCCGTCAGAAAATGGGTAGAGGTTGCAGACCACCACGTCAATGGGCTCAATCGTCGGGTCGTCGCGGGTTGTGAGGATTCCACCGGCAATCTTGGGATGCAGCGTCTTCACCCGTCCCCGGAGGATTTCCGGCGAACCAGTGTAGTCAGATATTTCGATTACGGGGAGACCGGCGGCCCGCAGCACCTCCGCAGTATGGGAGGTGGCAATAAGCTCGTAGTCGGCGTTATGGAGAGCCTCGCCAATTTCAGCAATCCGAGTTTTGTCCCAGACAGAAATCAGTGCCCGGTGTTTTGTCATTTATGCCCCAAATTTTCTCAGCTTGAGGGCATGGGCAAGGAGAAGCGGCATCAGGTCGCAGGCCGAAAGATAGCCAATGTTGCCACGAACGCAGGCTCTTTCGCCAAACTCCTCAACTTGAACTTGGGGACGGACATAGGGCGAGTACAGCAGGAAGGGGACTGAATGCCAGGAGTGGGCCCGAAGCAGCGCGGGGGTGGAGTGGTCGCCAGTGATGGCGAGGACATCGAAGTTGAGGTTTACCAGCTGCGGAACAATCTCCTCGTCGAACTCTTCTATCAGTTCCACCTTCCGGTCGAAATCGCCGTCTTCTCCCGCCCGGTCGAGCTCTTTGATATGGAGAAAGAAGAAGTCAAACCTGGAGTAGTGTTGGCAGAGTGTTTCCAGTTCACTTTCCCAGCTGTCACCAGTGTCAAGAACTGTCATGCCAACCAGCCGAGCAAGCCCACGGTACATGGGGTAGGTGGCGATGCAGGCCGGATTCAGCTTGTAGCGTTCTTGCATCGAGGGAATCTTTGGAGGTAGTGCCAGGCCGCGCAAAAGAACAAAGTTTGCTTGCTTTCTTTTCCCGAGAATCGCGGCGCACCGCTCAATGAAGATGTTTGCTATCCGGCTGGACTTGGCGGCGGCCGGGACCTGCTCTTTGACAGTCTTTGGTGGCAGGCCTTCGTCCCCTGGGTCGGAGTCGGATAGGCCAGGGGCGAGGCCTGGCCCACGGAAGACAACCGCGAACCGGTGTTCCTTACCCGGTCGGATGAGAACCTCCACATCCTCAATCAGTCGAATTTCGTGCTGGAGGTTTTCACAAAGCTGGACACAGAGTTCGGTTTTCATCCGTTCCCCGTTCTCTTTGGCTCGGCGGTCAACGATTATCCCATCGGGTCCGATGGTCGCAAAATTGGCGCGAGCGCAGAGGTCGTTTTCTCCGACATCCAGACCGACTCCCATTGCCTCTAAGACGCCGCGTCCCACCCGATACTCAATCGGGTTGTAACCGAACAGAGCAAGATGGGCCGGCCCCGAACCGGGGGTCACGCCCGGTGCCACCGGCAGCAACAGACCGATACCCGACTTCGCCGCAAGCCGGTCGAGATTAGGTTTCCAGGCTGTCTCGAGCTCGGTCTTGCCATTCCTTGGAATCCCGCCCAGACCGTCCAGAACTACCAGCAGTATCTTCTTGTCATTTGGCTGTGCGAGGTTCTCAATAAGATTCAAGTCTGATAATCATAAAGCCATTAGGCAGACTGTCAAGACACCGCAGTCACTTTTTTTTCACTGAGGCCGGTTCCCAAAAGAGAGCTAAGGGTAGGTCTTGGACTGGTCCTCAGGGTCGAACTGAGCCGCTTTCCCTAACCGGTTCTAAGCGCCATTCAAAGAATCAGACTTGGAAGGACTCTGGGGACGAGACGAAAATCCATTCTGAATGCCCATCTGGAGTTCATCTTCGATAGTGAGCTTAGGGTGGCTTTGAAGGTTGTTTTTGGAGAGGCCGCAGGAACAACTCTAAGGAGTAGTCTGAGAATTGAACCAAGAAAGATGGTAAGCCCCGAAGTGGTAGGGTGGTAAACCCTTCTAAGCAGAGTTTATTCTACTAACCAGTTGTAAATGCGAATGTTACTGAAAAAGAGTCCTCATCAAGGCCGATTACTTGACGGAGCATGACTTTGAAGTGAGTTCCTAACCGTTCTGAGACTAATTCTCGGGAACAAATTTTAGCTTTTCGCGTTACAGGTTTTGCTGCCCTCCAACCGGATAAGGGGAGAGTTATTTATGCTGTATCACCATAACTTTTCCAGAGATAAGGTGGTTGGCTTTACAATCTGGAATCGGTCACTATAATGAGGCATGAAAAGGCGTAAGCGGCCGATTGTTGCGGTCGTGATGGGTAGCGACAGCGACCTCGCGGTGATGGACGAGGCGGCAGCCGTTTTGGAGAAGTTCAACATTCCATATCAGCTGGAGGTGATTTCAGCCCACCGGACACCCGATAGGTGCCGAAGGTTTGCCCGAAGCGCGGCGCGGCGCGGGATAAAAGTCATCATTGCCGGAGCCGGTAAGGCGGCACACCTGGCTGGTGTATTGGCGAGCCAGACGACCCTGCCGGTGATCGGCGTTCCGCTCGATGCCGGTTTGAGGGGCCTGGATGCACTGCTTTCTACGGTTCAGATGCCCGCAGGGGTGCCGGTTGCCTGCATGGCGGTTGGCAGGTCTGGTGCTGTGAATGCCGCCTTGCTGGCAGTGGCGATTCTTGCGCTGAAAGACCAGAAGTTGGCCCAAAGGCTGACAGAGTATCGTAAGGGGATGGCGCGAGAGGTGATGCGCCGGTCGGGAGCGGTGAGACGTTGAGCATGGGGCGGCGTTCTTCGGTGGTGATGGAGACGAGGCTTGAGGGTATTGAGATGGTTGCCAGGGGTAAGGTGCGGGACATCTACCGGATAGGTGACGAGCTATTGATTGTCTCAACCGACCGGCTCTCAGCGTTTGATGTTGTCCTGCCGGACGGAATACCGGACAAGGGCAAGGTGTTGAATCAACTGTCCCGATTCTGGTTTGAGAGGTTCTCAAAAATCATCCCCAATCATCTGATAACTACCGAGCCAGCTGCATTTCACTCCGAGCTCGAGCCATTCCGGGAAGTCCTGGCCGGTCGCTCAATGCTTGTTCGCCTTGCCCAGCCTCTGCCCGTGGAGTGTGTGGTGCGCGGCTATCTGGCAGGCAGCGCCTGGAAGGAGTATCGAGAGTCTGGCACAGTGTGCGGGATAAGGTTACCAGCCGGACTCAGGCAGGCGGATGAGTTACCCGAGCCAATCTTCACGCCAGCCACGAAGGCACGGACGGCTCATGATGAGAACATTACTCTGGAGCAGATGACCGCGATGATTGGTGAAGAGATTGCAAAGCGGGCTGTTGAGGCGGCACTGGCAATTTACCGCCGGGCCAGGGAGTTTGCCTATAACCGGGGCATCATCATAGCCGATACGAAGTTTGAGTTTGGGCTTATTGACCATGAGCTTATCCTGATTGATGAGCTTTTGACCCCCGACTCTTCCCGTTTCTGGGATGTGAGGGAGTACCGCCCGGGCATTTCACCGCCGAGCTTTGACAAGCAGTTTGTCCGGGATTATCTGGAGGCGGTGGGCTGGAACAAACAGCCACCGGCGCCCCATCTGCCGGCAGAGGTTATCGCCGGAACAGCAGCGCGCTATCAGGAGGCCTTTCGTCTCCTTACAGGCCACGAACTGACCTGAAATGCTGGTCAGCCAGTTCGATTACCATTTGCCCACTGAACTTATTGCCCAAGAGCCGGTTGAGCCGCGCCACGCATCCAGGCTTTTGGTTCTGGAGCGGGTCAGCGGCAGGATTGTTGATACCCGGTTTTCGCAGATAGGGGAGTGGTTGCGGAACGGTGACCTGCTGGTCCTGAATGATACGAAGGTAATCCCGGCCCGTGTTTATGGTCGGCTCAAGACCGGCGGAAGGCTTGAGTTTCTTCTCTTGGGGGAGATTGGGCCAGGGGTATGGGAGGTTCTGACAAGGCCGGCAAGAAAGGCTCGACCGGGAACGGTGGTGGATTTCGGGACTCACCAAGCCGAGGTATTAGAACGAAGGTCCGACGGGATGCGGCTGGTGAGGTTTGAACCTTGTGATGTCCGGGAACTTCTGAGTCAGCAGGGTCAGGTTGCCCTCCCGCCCTATATCAAGAAGCGGTGCACTAATCCAGAGCGTTACCAGACGGTCTACGCGGCAAAAGAGGGTGCGGTTGCTGCCCCGACGGCCGGTCTCCACTTCACAACCGACCTGCTCGAGGAACTGTCTCAACATGGCGTGGAAATTGCTTGGATAACCTTGCATGCAGCACTCGGGACATTCCGACCGGTCACTGTGGAGAGAGTAGAGGAGCACACCATGCACCCTGAGCGGTTCGAGTTGAGCCCGGAAACGGCAACCAAGGTCAACCGGGCACGAGATGAAGGTCGGAGAGTGGTTTGCTGCGGGACGACAACAGTGAGAGTTCTGGAGAGCCAGGCTGAAAAGACCCCTCAGGGCTGGCGGGTGCAGCCTGGGCAGGGGCGAACCAACCTGTTCATCTATCCCGGCTACGAATGGAAGATAACCGGCGCACTTCTCACCAATTTCCACTTACCCAGGTCAACACTTTTGATGCTGGTCTGCGCCTTTGCCGGAACCGACCAGGTCTTTGCTACATACCACCACGCAATTGAACAGCGGTACCGCTTCTACAGTTTTGGTGATGCGATGCTGATTGTTTAGCCATGGAACCCATGAGGATTTCAGAGATTGTGAGTGCAACAGGGGGAAATCTGGTGCGCGGGTCGGAAACCCTCGTCCCCGGCATCTCAATCGACACGCGCACCCTGAAGCCCAATGAGCTCTACATCGCTATCCGAGGCAAGCGGTTCGATGGCCATAGCTTCATACCCGATGCCCTCAGAGCCGGGGCAGTTGGTGTCGTGCTTCAGAATGAGACCGCAATTCCCGTTGAAGGGATTGTCATCAAGGTGCCCGATACCAGAGAGGCTCTTCAGCAGATTGCGACAGCCTATCGCCGCCGGCTGAATCTGAAGGTTGTTGCCGTTACTGGTTCCAATGGCAAGAGCACGACCAAGGAGATGCTGGCTACCATTCTTGAGTGCCGGTTCAAGGTGGTTCGAGCCGAAGGCAGCTACAACAACGATATCGGTGTCCCGTTGACTGTTCTGAAGCTCAACCTTGATACTGAAGCCGCAGTCTTTGAGATTGAGATGAATGAGCTGGGGGGGACTTATAAACTTGCCCGGGTATGCCAGCCGCAGGTGGGGGTGATTACTAACATCGGCGACACCCATCTTGAGTTTATGAAGGACCGACAGGGTGTGGCATGCGAGAAGCAAGAGCTCCTCTCGGCGTTGCCGCAAGACGGGGTTGCGGTGCTGAATGCCGATGATGAGGCGGTCATGGCAATCGGAAGGCGCTGCGGTCCCAAAGAGCGGCTCACCTTTGCGCTAGATAAGCCGGCTGATGTCTTCGCTCATGATGTTAGGGAGCTCGGACTTGACGGTGTTCAGTTTCTTCTTCAGGGCGAATACGAAATCCGGCTGAAGGTGCCGGGCCGACACAATGTTGCCAACTGCCTGGCTGCCTGTGCCGCGGCCCGGGCCCTGGGGATAGGTTTTGAGGAGATGCCGGAGTCGCTTGCCCGATTCACCGGACTGCCGATGCGCCTGCAGAGAATCCAACTGAAGGGTGTGACACTGATTGACGACTGCTACAACGCAAATCCCCAGTCAATGGCTGAAGCCCTAGAGCTTCTCTTTCGGAATGCGGAGCGAAGGCACCGGTTGGCGATTCTCGGTGACATGCTGGAGCTGGGCGAAAGTTCGCACAAGCTCCACGAGGAGATTGGCCGAAAGGCAGGCGCTGGAGTTGACCGGCTGGTTCTAATTGGACCGGAATCGGAGGCAGCTGCAGAGGCGGCCCTGCAGGCAGGGCTGAATCCCCAGAACCTCTTCCGCTTTAACTCCAGCTCGGAGGTTGGTGATGTGCTGTTTGACATCATCCGTCCAGGTGATACAATCCTTGTCAAAGGTTCTCGGGCGATGGGTCTGGAGCTCATCGTTCAGAAGATTGTGAGTCATTATGGATAAGAGACCTATCAAGATTACCGATACCACTCTGCGCGACGGGCACCAGTCGCTCTGGGCGACCCGGATGAGGCTTGAGGATA
>JBDRUJ010000096.1:0-6569 GCA_039801285.1 Caldifarciminota bacterium | reverse complement strand
GGCGCGCTATCACCGGTTGCGCGGAGATAAAGTAAAATTGGTTTCCGGATTTGATGGTGCTGGCTATGAACCGGATAAAATCTATATCACCAGCCTCTTCACCTACGCCTGGGAGCCGGTGCACGAGGCTATTCGCTATTATCGGGCCAAGTATCCTAAAGCCAGGCTGACTGTGGGTGGAATCTATGCGACCCTGTGCCCGGAGAGGTTGCGCGAGGAGTTTGGGAATAGCATCAGCATCAGGCGTGGCACCAGTCCGGAGCTCGACAGCCTGCGGCCCGACTATTCGCTCGTGCCGGATTGGGATGCCAGTATCGTGTTTGCCACCCGCGGCTGTGTCCGAAGCTGTCCGTTCTGTTCGGTCAAACTGCTGGAGCCAAAGTTCACTGCCCTGAAGTCAATCCGCAGGCTGGTGCATCCGAAGCATAGACGAATCATCTTCTGGGACAACAATATCTTGGCTTCGACCAATTGGCGCGACATCTTCGCCGAGCTGGCCGAACTGCAGAAGCCGGTTGACTTCAACTAGGGCCTTGATGCGCGGCTCCTCTCCGAAGAAGTTGTCACAGCCATGGGCCGGTTCAAGGTGCCGATTGTCAGGCTGGCCTATGACTCGGACGGTTCACGCGAGCCGCTAAAGAAGGCAATAGAACTCCTGAAGGCACATCGCTACGATGGCCGCAGAATCATTGTCTATTGCCTTTTCAACCACAACGATACCCCAGAGACATTCTTCCACAGAGACCGTGACCTGATTGACTGGGGCGTTGTGGCATACCCGATGCGCTACGAGCCGCCGGAGCCGAGGCCAAAGAATACTTATGTCGCACCGGCATGGACCAGCGAGCGGTTGGAGATGGTCGCACAGGCGCGCCGGGTAATTGGCTACGGCGGCGCCTTTCCACCTTATGAGGGGCTGCGGATAAAGTTCGCCCGTGCCCGCAACTTCGCAGAGGCGTTCAGCCTGAGACCGGCCCAGCGCTAGAAGTCCGCCCGGAGCTCGGCCGAGAGGCGATGGTCGGGCTTTCGGTCGGGCCGGTCAAGAAAGCTGTATCGGGCCGAGGCGCTGAGCACCTGGCTGAAAACCTGCTCAAACTCAAGACCGGCATTGGGAGTGAAGCCCAGAGGCCGGCTCAGCCCGATGTCAAAGGGCAGCTCTGAGACCGATGCCGTCCGATAGGCAAGCCCAAGCGTTGTGCGGATTCGGGCCAGTTTGCCCAAGGGCCACCCCTTGCCAATCGAGCCGTCCCAGTCATTCAGAGCAAATCTCCCGAGCTCAGGATAACCAACCGGCTCTGAAACCAGCTTATGCTCAAAACCGAGAGCCAGTTCCAGCCTGAGACTCTGCCCCAGGACCGGCTCAAGCTCAAACCGCCAGCCATGCTCTTCAAACTCAGCAAGCATTGGGTTGAACATCCGCTGAGCATCATTCCGCTCTATCCGCGACCTCACCTCCACAATCGGCAATTGGAAATCGGCAATGGGAAGCTGCTCGGTAAAGATTTCCAGATACTCCTGAAATCTGGTTGAGCCCCTGCCGGTTGCGGCCAGGGTCCGGTCAAGTCCTCTCTGGCCATTTGCGCCCAGGGTAAATGATGGATAGTCTTTTGGCGCAAGTGCCCATCTGAGGTCATAGTTTCCGGCATCACTCAGGACACCGGTGTCGGCAGCAGTCCTGAGCTTTGAGAATGAGGCGGTGAAGGAGAATGGCTCGAAGACCGAGACCTCGGCCGAGCCCGATGCCGAAAGCTCGCGCGCCGCGGTGAACCGGCCGGTCGCAACCAGATAACGCTCGTAATCACCATCAGGGTCATAGAGATAGCCGCCAGTGACCGAGTCGCGGCGATAGTTGCCCTGGCCGGGCCCGACATAGCGGAACTGCTCATCTCTCAGCTGAACCTGACGGGACGACTGGCTCAGGTCGGCCTGAAATCTAAGCCCGGCGAGCGGAGTGGCGCTTGCGCTCAGGCTGCCCAGAACCTGACTCCACTCGTTACTCACCATCTGTTTCTGGTGTGTAAGCACCCCCTCCAGCCTCAAGGCCTGCCATCGCCAGTCGGCGCCGGCCTGAATCTGACGCTGTCTTGCCTCTCTTATCCAGTTACCCGAAGCACTCTCTTCTCTATCAATAATCCGGAGCTCCGTCCTTGTGCTCAGGTTCTCTTGATGTCTGGTCTCGACACCAATCGCCCAGGTCTTATCGCGAAAATCCTTCTGACTCTCCATTGACCATTCAGCCTTTGGAAACAGCCAATTGATGCCTGGCGTGGCTACTACCCGCTGTCTCGTCACCGGACCTGCCCGACCCGCCTGACAGCTAAACCACCATGCCCGGAAGCCGCCTCCGAACCGCTCAACAGTCTGATTGACGAATGTCTTCAACCGGCCAACTTCTCCCGTTACCTGAATGGAATCCCAGAGCCGAACCCGGGCAAGCAGTTCGTCGCTGGCTGAGAGCAGCCGCTCCTCAATTCCGCCCCAGCGATAGGCAAAATCAATCTCCGGACTTTGTCCCGGGAGCTCGAACTCCTGGCCCTGACCACGATGCCGATAGTTCAACCCTAGCGTGCTGTCCTGCCAGCCGATGTCGAGGCTGAAGGCACCGTTCTTCTGAACAATACCGGATGGCGCAAAGAGATTGAGCGCCCTCTGCCGGAATACCCCATCAAGCCTGGCTGAGAGGGCATGAAGACTGAGCCCTGTCCGCACCAAGACCAGCTCCTCCCGCTGAGGTAAAGTTACTTTGACACTGTCAACATAGTTACCCCGGCCCGAACCTACAAACCGGAAGGCAAGCAGACTGTCATCATAGACATAGGCACCCAGCGACTCTGCCCGGTAGGTAAATGTCACCCGATAGTCACCCAGGCCCAGACCAACATAACGGAAATGGTCTCCCTCAAGCACATAGTCGCCATTACCCTGCCCCACATACCTCCCTCCGGCCAGCCAGGCCCGGCTGGTGTCCTTGCCGATACCTGCCAGATAGTTTCGCTCCGCACCGGAAAGTTCCGCACCAATCATCCGGTTCGGGTTGTCCCCCTCCCGAAACAGGGTGACCCCCAGTTGCCACTGCCCGCGCCGGAAGTCTGCCCCACCCAGGACCAAGGTCCGTTCATAGACATCAACAACATATTGGAACTCAGCCTCAATCCGAGAAAGATGGGTTATGATATGCCGATTGGTAAAAACCAACTCACCGGTCGAATAGTCAATAGTATAGTCAGCATCCCAGCCCCGCACGAGCCGCACCCCATCCAGATAAACCTCCTCAGAACCAGGAACAATCTGTGCCGACCTGGAGTCCGGTGCCAGAAGATAAGGCCCTTGCACACCATCCATCCCCTTCATTGCCACCCGGCAAAACCTGCCTTTGGGCCGGGCATAGCCACCGGAAAACGCCAGCTGCCCCATCTCCGCCCGCAATGTTCCACCCACCGCCTTCCGGCTGACACCGCCGAGGTTGCCGGCATTGGCCCCGAGTTCGACATCACCGAATCGGCCCTGCCAGTCTCTTGCCGAGAGGCTGATGAGAAGTTTATCCAGTTCCTCAAGCTCTCGGGTTGTTCCCTCGGGCGGTATCGGCGAACTCTGGTCGGACAGCTCGGCCTCAATGGCTATCCCCTCAACTTCACCATTCAGGGTGAGCCTTGTTGCCTGGTCGAGACCTAGCCCGCCTTCCGTTCCAACTGAAACTCCTAGGGTCTTGCTACCGCTAATATCCAGCCCGCTTGAGCTGTCAGCCGCATCCGACCCCAACGCGGCTGTCTCAAGTTTTGCGACCACCCGCACCGAATCTGCGCCGACTGGCAAGAGCGGTCTGGCTCTGTGCCGCGCCTGCTGCTGAGATAACTCGCCCCATCTCAGGCAACGGTACTTCACAACCAGAACTGTCCATTTCGGCAGCAGCCGCAAGAAGACAATCCGTCCATTGTCAAGGTCAAGAAGGTATTCGGCACGGTCAACCAGTTCCCCATCCAGGAAGACCGAATCGGTTCCGGCGACAATCAGCGGGTCGGCAAGACGATAGGCAGCATTCTCTCCGTCAATGACAATCAGCGCCTGACCGGTCTCACCAATCGGCATTGCCTGAACAACCGTGAAGATAAAAAGGAGTCCGACCATCAATGGCCGGGAAGAGAATAGCTCACAATTTTGGTTCCAGAATCGAGCACAAATAGCCGCTGGCCAATGATGGCAAACGAGATGGGACTGGTGCAGTCCACAAGCTCATAAGCGGTCTGACCACGCTGGCCAATTCTATAGACAAACGGCTTACCACGCTGACCGGTCCAGATTCCACCGGCGCCATCGGCCACAATCAAGTCTGTGCCGGCTGGCAGCGAGAGACTCCGCACGGTAATCCCCGCCCGGTTCACGCACACCAGCCGATTTCCGGCCGAAACAATCCCGAACATCCCGTCCGGCAGATTGACCAGCGCACCCGGTCTGGTCACGTCTCTTCCATCCAGAAACACCCGACTCTCTCCAAACAGAGTCTTGTGCCAGACTACCGAGCGCATCCCATCGCTCACCAGCATCTCACCCGGTGCGTAGCTGGCCAGACCTGCCACCCTGATATTATTGAGCCAGACCGAAAGCACCCTCTTCTCTTTCGAGATGCGGTAAAGGGTGTTACGGTCAAATACATAGAAATAGAACCGGTCTGCTGCGACTCCCAGAGGTGAGATAAGTCTGGTGGTCAAGGGAATGGTCTCAACAGGCACGAGGAGTTGACTGATTGCCAAGATTCTTGTCCCGGAGTCCTCCAGGAGCAAAAGCCGCTCATTGTCAACGCCGATGTCCACCACCGGCCTTGCCAGTGTCAGGTTCTCCAGAGGCACGATACTTACCACGCTGTCGGGCGGCCTAAGCGCCGCCGGCGGATGGCAGCTTACCAGTGCCAGGAGTACAAGCAGTCGCACACTCTTCACAATGAAGAATTGTCCCTGTTTGATATCAACATGTCAAGTCCCGTTGCTCACCGCCACTTGACTTACCGCTTTTGTTGACTATCCTTAGAGCGTTTCTCAGATTAAGAGAAAACAGTCCGCCGAAGCTAGCATTGTTAGACCATCGGCGTTCTGTCCGGAGATTGAAGTGACCATAATTTAAAAGGAGAAATCATGCCTGTGAGATTCGCAATCAATGGATTCGGCCGCATCGGTCGTCTTGTGGTGCGGGTGGCTGCCCGTCACCCGGAGCTTGAGCTTGTTGCCATCAATGATATTACCAAGCCGGAGATTCTTGCCCATCTACTGAAGTTCGACTCGGTCCATAACCGGTTCCCTGACTCTGTTCGGTGCGAAGGTGACGATTTGATTATTGCTGGCCGGAAGGCCCGTATCACGGCAATCCCCGAACCGGCCCAGCTCCCCTGGAAAGAGCTGGGAGTGGATATTGTGATTGAATCAACCGGCCGGTTCACCAACTACGAGAAGGCATCAGGCCACCTCAAAGCCGGTGCCCGAAAGGTCATCATCTCCGCACCCGTCAAGGATAAATCCGGCGCTCCGCCGGTGAAGACGCTGGTCTATGGTATCAACCATACGACCTATGACCCGAAGACCGACCACGTCGTCTCCAATGCCTCCTGCACCACCAACTGTGTAGTGCCGGTTGCCAAGGTCCTCCACGACAACTTCCGGATAAAACAGGGCTATATGACCACCGTCCACGCCTATACGAACGACCAGGGAGTCCTTGACCAACCCCACAAGGATTTGCGCCGGGCAAGGGCTGCCGCGCTCTCCATGATTCCTACCTCAACCGGTGCCGCCAAGCTCATCGGCGTCATCTTCCCGGAGCTGAAGGGCAAGATTGACGGTATGGCCATTCGAGTCCCGACACCCGATGTCTCAATCGTTGACCTGGCCTGCGTTGTTGAGCGGCCCACCTCAAAGGAGGAAGTGAACGCCGCATTCCAGAACGCGGCCGAAGGTCCACTCAAGGGCATCATCGAATGCCAGTCGGTGCCCTTGGTTTCAGTTGACCTCGTCGGCAATCCCTATTCCGCCATCATTGATACCGAACTGACCGCGGTCATTGATGGCACGCTGGTCAAGGTCTATGCCTGGTACGACAATGAATATGGCTATGCCTGCCGGCTGGTTGACCTGATGGCCTACATTGCCGAACGGATATAGACAATGGCGAAGCTCTCTGTCCGGGACCTGGATACCAGCGGCAAGCGGGTCTTCGTCCGGGTTGACTTCAACACGCCCTTGACCGAGGAGGGCGCAATCCGCGACGACTCCAGAATCCGGGCCGCCCTACCCACCATCAACCATCTTCTTAACAACAAGGCAAAGGTCATTCTCGCATCTCACCTCGGCAAAGCCAAGGGCAAACCCGACCCGAGATGGACCATGCGGCCGGTTGCCGAGCGGCTGAGTCAGCTTCTGGGCAGAGATGTCATTCTTGCCCCAGACTGCATCGGTCCGGAGGTGGCCCGGCTCGTCAAAGAGGCACCGGCCGGCACGGTCGTCCTGCTGGAGAACCTCAGATTCCATCCCGGCGAAATGGAAAACGACTTGACATTCGCCCGGGAACTAGCGAACCTTGCCGAC
>JBDRUJ010000095.1:6356-6662 GCA_039801285.1 Caldifarciminota bacterium | reverse complement strand
GAACATGGTTACCCTTGGAAACCGGTGTGAGATGGTCGGGCAGGACTGCAACAACCGCCTCAACACCCTTCTCCTCAAGCCCTTTCATCACCCGGGCGATGAGCCGCTGGTCAAGATATTCGATGCCGAGAATCTTCTGCTTGACATCCCGGCTGTGGCCCGCTTCGTCGGTCGCCTCAACATGGACATAGACAAAGTCGTGGTCGGCAAGTGCCTCCAGACAGGCATCGGCCTTGCCTTCATAGTTGGTATCAATTAGGCCAGTGGCCCCCGGAACCTGAATAACATCCAGCCCGGCATAAACAC
>JBDRUJ010000095.1:0-6346 GCA_039801285.1 Caldifarciminota bacterium | reverse complement strand
CCCCGAACCAGGTCAACCGCCGAAATGACCGCACCGGTCAGACCATAGAGCTCCCGGAAGGTCTTCATCCTGGGTTTATGCCCGGGCGACCAGAACCAGACCGAATTTGCCGGGTCCTTGCCCTCGTTTACCCGCTTGATATTTACCGGATGGGTCGGCAACAACTTCCAGGACTCAAGGATGAGCCGATTCAGTAACTCAGCAGTAGGTCGGGCAGTTTCACTGCGGGGTTTTACCAGAAGGTCAAGAGCCCGCTCACCGACGTGGTCATGAGGCGGCGCACAGTCAAGCTCCGCAGAACCATTCTCAACCACTAATAGATGCCGGTAGCTCACCCCTGGGTAGAACCTGACCCCGGACCGGCCCAGCTTTGTGTCGAGGAATCTGATAAGCTCAGCCGCCTCCTCAGAGGATATGTGGCCAGCCGAGTGGTTCTTGATTATGCCATCCTTGAGGCAAATCAGATTGCAGCGGATTGCCATGTCACTCTCCTTGAGATTCACGCCCATGCTTGCCGCCTCAATCACCCCCCTTCCCTGGTAGCACTCATGAGGGTCATAGCCGAGCACGGTGAGATTGGCAACCTCGCTTCCCGGCGGCATGTCCTCTTCAACTGTGATGAACCGGCCGCATCTCCCTTCGCGGGCGATTCTGTCCATAGCCGGCTTGTTTGCCACCTGCAGCGGTGTCCGATTACCCAGCTCCGGCACCGGATAATCGGCCATCCCGTCGCCGAGAAAGATGATGAACTTCATCCAAATCGGGTCTTCAGGAACTCCCGGAACCAGTCGTAGTTGTTATCGGCATAAACGCAGTGCTCAGGCTGGGTGTCCAGACCGGCAAGGGCCGGGGGGAGTTCGGGCTCGACTCCCAGAAGCCGTTGAATCTCATCGGGGAACTTGGCTGGATGGGCAGTCTCAATCGAGATGGCGAGCTTGGGCCGGTTTCCCAGCGCCAGGTAGCGCTCAAGCGCTGACCAGCCGACTGCACCATGGGGCTCCAGCATCACCCTGTGCCGCTGCCAGGCATCAACAATCGCCTGACGGGTCTCCTCATCGCTGATGCTCACACTGAACATATCCTGTCTCATTGCGGCAAAGTCGGGTGGCTTGGAGATATTGCCCTGCTCATCCATCACCCCGCCGTAAAGGGCGACCAGGCGCGGCAGGTTGGAGGGATGGCCGACATTCATGGCATTGGAGATGCAAACCCGGGACGGGACAATCTTCTGATAGACCCCATCCTCAAGGAACTTCGGGAACTCATCGTTGGCATTGGTGGCAATGACTGCTCGCTCGATTGGCAGGCCCATCCGCCAGGCAATCATGCCGCCGCACATGTTACCGAAGTTTCCCGAGGGAATGGAAAAGACCGCGGGCTCGCCCATCTTCTGGAGCTTAGCCCAGGCCCAGAAATAGTAAACCGCCTGAGGCAAAAGCCGGCCGATGTTGATCGAGTTCGCCGATGAGAATCTGATTCCCTTCAGTTCCGGGTCGGCAAAGGCCCGTTTCACCAGCGCCTGGCAGTCATCAAACTTGCCATCAATTCCGATGACCGTCACATTGCCGCCCAGGGTGGTCATCTGTTTCCGCTGGCGCTCCGAGACCTCAGCCTTGGGAAAAAGAACAACCATCGAGATGCCCTCGACATTATGGAAGGCGTGGGCAACGGCGCTGCCGGTATCGCCCGATGTTGCGGTGAGAATCACCAGCTCACTCCGGTTGGCCGGCTCTGTCTTCACAAAGTGACGCATCAGCCGTGCCATCATCCGGGCGGCAAAGTCCTTGAAACTGGCGGTTGGGCCGCGGTCAAGCCTCATCACCCAGTTGTTATCACAGACATGCTCAAGCGGGACCTCGTAGTCATAGCATTCTGCGCAGATTTGGAGCAGCTCTTCATCCGGGATGAGATTCTGAGTGAAGCGCCGCAGGACCGCAAAGGCAACCTCAGCATAGCTCTTTTCTTTGAAGGAAAGAATCTCATCAAGGGGAATCCTTGGGATTGTTTTCGGCATGTAAAGTCCCTTGTCCGGTGCCTGACCGGTCAATAGCGCACCCTTCAGGTCAAGCTCAGGGGAACTCAGATTGGTGCTGTAGTAAAGCGTCGGCATGACCACCTCTCTTTCATCCTGCCGCCAGTGCCTGGTCCAGGTCGGCGATGATGTCATCAGGATGCTCAGCACCGATTGAAAGCCGAATCAAATCGGGCGGTATCGAAGCCATGTCCCGCGCCGCCTCGCCCTGCAGAAGATGGGTGGAAATTGCCGGGATTGTTGCCACCGACTTCACCCGTCCGAGGTCGGTCGCCCGCCAGATACGCTGCAGTCGGTCAAAGACCCGCCGGGCTGCCATCGGCCCTCCCTTGGGCCGGAACGCCAGAAGATGGGAATAGCGGTTCACCGGCCGTCGATACCGTTCGTCATGCTCCGCATCAACCAACCAGAGGTACTTGGACGCCACCGGGTGCAGCGGATTGTCCTCAAGCCCCAGGTAGTTTACTGCCGCAACCGCCTTATGCCTTGAAAGAAACCGCGCCACCTGCAAGGCGCTCTGGCTCCAGATGTCAACCCGCGTCCGCAAGGTCCGGAGGTCGTTCAGGGTCATCAGCGCCTGAAAAGGGTGGAGGCAGCCGCCCTGGTCGCGCTGCGGGTAGCGTTTGAGATAAAGCGCGAAGTCGGCTTTCATCTCGTCGTTGGGGATGTTGGAGACAATCGGCTTGCGGGCAATCACCGCACCAGCCATTCCCATCCCGGAGGAGCTCATTACTTTTGTCGCCGACTGAATCACGATATCGGCACCGAGCACCAGGGGCCGGAGCAGAGCCGGTGAGGCAATCGTCGAATCAACCACCATCGGGATATTATGTTCATGCGCCAGCTCAATCACCGGCCTGAGGTCAAAGAACGACAACCCAGG
Organism: Caldifarciminota bacterium; assembly: GCA_039801285.1. Lineage (GTDB taxonomy): Bacteria > Hydrothermota > Tepidihabitantia > Tepidihabitantales > Tepidihabitantaceae > JBDRUJ01. Next base: position 3,431 of record JBDRUJ010000095.1, on the reverse strand, counting down.
GTTTGAAGGCAGTTCACCGTAGAGGAACCGGGTGTTCTTATCAATCTTGGACCGCCACTCGTCAATGTTGTTGGAGTCTACAACCCAGCGGACCTCTATCCCCCGCTCCTGCATCTTCCGGACACTGAACTGTTGGAATGTCCCGCCGTAAATCTGACAGGTCGATACGAAGTTGGGCGGTGCATCTCCCAGCTTGACAAGCAGGGTATCGGTGACGTTCTCAATCGCCGCCATCCCTGAAGAATATACGCAACAGCCGACCTCGTCGTCCATCCCGTAGCTTTCCAGAAGCGCCAGGGTGTCTTCCAGCATTCCAAGGGTCGGGTTGTGAATTCGGGTATAACACCAGGTTGGCACCTGATAGGAGAGTGCCGCCTCCATATCATCCGAGTCCCGATAGGCCTGGGCCGAAGCGAGAAACAGCGGTTCGATGATTGCGCCCTGATTTCTTTCAATCGCCTCCTCGACGGTATAAAGCCCGTGGACCGCCACCGTATCAAAACGGAGCCTTTTAGCCCGTTGCCACCTTTGCCGGTGCTCTTCAAGGCATTTCCGGCCGCGCTCCAGACAGGCCTTCATTCCCGCGCTGCACTCAGGAGCTGGGCTCATACACCACCTCCGGTTGATGATTGAACAATACCGTTCGGATAAACTTTCATAACCTGCATTTCAAGACTACACCCAAGCTCAATCTTGTCAAATTGTGCCAATTGACATCGGCCCAAATGCCGTCATCATCTTTATAATTTATTGAAAGGAGTCGTCTTGAGTTATTCTGAACAGCAGCCGTATTCATTAGGCACACGCTGTGTCCATGCCGGTCAGCCCGATAGCGGGGCCGGGCCGGTTGTGAACCCAATCTTTGCAACTTCAACATTCCGGTTCCAGAGTGCCCAGCACGGCGCCGACCTCTTTGCCGGAAGGGAGACCGGCTACATCTACACCAGGATGCTCAACCCGACCGTGAAGGGGCTTGAGGACTGCATTGCCGAGCTTGAAGGCGGCACCCATGGCCTTGCCACCGCTTCGGGTATGGCAGCCCTGGCTACGATTGTCACCACCCTCTGTTCGGCCAATGACCACGTCATCTGCTCTGAGGCGGTATACGGCCCGAGCGCCACCTTGCTCACCGACATCCTCTCCGGATTCGGTATCCGCTCGTCACTGGTTGACACCACCGACCTCAGCGCCGTCGAATCAGCAATCACCCCCCAGACCCGGTTGCTGCTGTTGGAGACCCCGGGTAATCCGACACTTGCCATCTCCGACATTGCCGCCATCGCCGGAATCTGTCATCGCCATAACATCACCCTGGCGGTTGACAATACCTTCATGAGTCCGGCCCTGCAGCGACCGCTGGAGTTCGGAGCCGACATCGTCTTCCACTCCCTGACCAAGTTCCTCAACGGCCATGCCGATGTGGTCGGTGGCATCATCGTGGTCCGCGGTGAGTCAACCTACCGCCGCTTCCGCCGGGTGCTGAATCACCTGGGCGGTGTCTTGGCACCGTTTGAGGCATTTCTCGTCCATCGCGGCATCAAGACCCTCCATCTGCGCATGCAGCGCCACTGCGAAAACGCTCAGCAGGTGGCAGAGTTTCTTGAGAATCATCCCAAGGTTGCCTGGGTTCGGTTTCCGGGTCTTCCCAGCCATCCGCAGTTTGAGCTTGCCCGTCGCCAGATGAAGGGCCCGGGTGGCATGATAAGCTTTGAGCTGAAGGGCGGAGTTGAGGCCGGCCGGAGGCTGATGGATTCAACCCGGCTCTGCGCCCTGGCGGTGAGCCTGGGCGGAGTTGAGAGTCTGATTCAGCACCCGGCATCAATGACCCATGCCGGTGTGCCCAGAGAGCTGCGTCTGCGCGCCGGCATTACCGATGGCCTGGTCCGGCTTTCGGTTGGGGTCGAGGATGTCTCTGACATCATCGCCGACCTTGACCAGGCACTCAGACAGGTGTGAACCTCTGCTTCAGCCTATCTCAATACCACTGCTCGGCGTTGAGCTCCGCTATCCTGCTGGATAAAGTAAACCCCGGGTGCCAGCCGGCTCAGGTCATTCGGACCGGGGTGCAGTTCCATCACCTTGCGGCCGCTGATGTCCCGCAGGCAACCGCCAACCGCCGACCGTTCACCGCTGACCGCTTCGGGCAGAAACAGAACGCCCCGGACGATGGCAGCATTGGGCCGCGGGCTGTTAGCTGTGAGCTGTCGGCTCTCCTCAACACCTACCGCATAGATGTAGCTGCCGAAGATGTCCCAGTTGCCGCTCCGATTGGACTGCCAGCAGCACCAGACCTGGGTCATCCCCATTACCGTGACTGTCGGACAGAGGTCAACTGCCGAGCTGGTATCAACCGGAACATCATGCCCGGACCAGGTGCTGTAGATGTCGGGATTCCCTCGTCGGTCGGAAACCCAGGCTGGCATAACATCCCAGGGTGGTTCATCGGTCGTGAATGCCGCGGGTGAGGCGGCCGGCGTCCAGTTACTGCCGGCATTGACCCTATCGCACCAGCGGTCGCAAAGCGAGAAGGTGTCGCATCTGGTCCCGAAGACGGCAGTGTCGCCATCTCGGTCCGACTGCCAGACAATCCAGCCATAAGGGGCAAGCCATCCCTGAGAACTGACAACATCCGGGTTCAGGTCTAGCGCGGGCGAAGGAGCGACCTGGGCTGGACTTGACCAGGCTCCGTTGAGATATTCACTGTAGTAGATGTCACCCTGCTGCTCCCAAGTCACCACGGGATACGGGTGCCACTGATTCCGAGAGCCGCAGCCCCTTCCCAGTCGGGCATGGCGCATCTCGACACTGCTCGCCGCGATGACCCCGGGCTCGGACCAGGAGTCGCCATCGTGATAGCAGTAGCTGATGAAAGACGAGCCTGATGTGTCTTGGTTGCGCCAGATGACCCAGGCGGTGTCTCTGGTGCTTCCCTTGATGACAATCATGCTCGGCTCAGCCGAATCACCGCCGATGTTGATTGTCCGGCCGACTCGTTCATAGGTAAGCCAGGTGTCCCGGAATGTGTAGAACGCCACCCAGATGCTGCCAACGATTGGCGAATCCTTCCGCTCCCAGGCGCACCAGAATGAGGGATGCTCGGAAAAGTCATTGCAAGCCGCAACCACCGGATTGACATCATGAGCCGGGTCCCGGCTGACCGGGATTTCCGGGCCCCAGCCATTGCCATTGTAGAACTGGCAGAACTTGGAGTAGATGTCCCAGTTGCCATTGCGGTTCGTCTGCCAGACGAGACAGGTCATGTTGCCCGAAACCCACTCCTTGCAAACCGAGGGATTGATGTCACTGGAGTCGCTCGTAGTAAGCTGAAACGGCCCGGTCCAGAACTGACCGAAGGCTGCGGCGGCGCTTGCCGCCAGAACCAAAAACCTCTTCATAACGCCTCCTTGCTGCCGAGAATAATCGCCATAAAG
>JBDRUJ010000094.1:379-6665 GCA_039801285.1 Caldifarciminota bacterium | reverse complement strand
GCGACAATCACTGACATTGCATAGTCCAGAAACGCCTTCCGGACCTCATCCTCAATATAGACCGGGATTATCGCTTCATCTTTTGCCATCAGTGCCTAACTATACACTGCCTCGTCCGGCAGTCAAACATAACCGGCAGCCGCCCATCACTTTCCTGTCATTTTGCCGGAGGCGCAGAGTGCCGATTGGAGAAATCTCTCCTGTCTCATTGCCAGATAAGACCACGGGCTGAGAGCTCCCTGAAGAAGACCCCGGAGAGCGGCTTGCTGCTTGACAAGTGAACGAGCGTTCACTATAATTGAGTGATGGTCAGTAAGTCCGTTCTCCAGAAGCGTGCTGAACGTATCCTGAAGTTCTATCAGGAGAACCGCAGGATGCCGTCCTATTCGGAGATTGCCCGACTTTTTGGCTGGCGCTCCAAGAATGCGGTCTTCAGGCTGGTGGCACGGCTCAGGGGGATGGGTTTTATTGAGCAGGACCGCCTGGGCCGGCTCATCCCCAAAGCGCTCGGGACCTCTCTGAAGCTGCTCGGTGCGGTTGAGGCGGGCTTTCCTTCACCGGCCGAGGAGGAGCTCCTTGATACTGTTTCGCTTGACCAATGGCTTATTCACAACTCGGCCGCTACATTTCTTTTGCGGGTGAGTGGTGATTCGATGTCCGGGGCCGGGATTCTGCCCGGAGATATGGTCCTTGTTGACCGGTCGCTTTCGCCCAGGAGCGGGGACATTGTCATTGCCGAGGTTGATGGGGAGTGGACGATGAAGTTCTTTCATAAGGAAGGCAGAGCCATAACACTGGTTCCGGCCAACCCGAACTACCGGCCCATCAGGCCGAAGCGGGAGCTGAAGCTGGGCGGTGTTGTCACTGCGGTTATCAGGAGGTACCGGTGAGCTCACAGCCGCTCGTTGTTGAGGAGTGGCGGAGGGTAATTCTGCATGTTGACGCCGATGCCTTCTTTGTGGCCTGCGAGCAGGCAACAAATCCCAGGCTGAAGGGCCGGCCGGTGGTGGTGGGCAGGGAGCGGGGGATTGTGACGGCGGCAAGTTATGAGGCGAAGGCGCGGGGCATAAAGCGGGGGATGAGAATCTGGGAGGTGAAGCGGCTCTGTCCGGAGGCGATTGTTCTGCATTCCGACTATGAGAAGTACAGTCTTTTTTCGGTGAGGCTGGGAGAAATCCTGCGGGAATTTTCGCCCCAGGTGGAACAGTACTCGATTGATGAAGCGTTTGTTGACCTTACCGGTCTGAGAAGGCCCAGCCACTCATCTTATGAAATGCTGGGCCGGCGGATCCAGGAGGCAATCACGACCGAGCTGGACATCTCGGTTTCGATAGGCATCAGCCTGACCAAGGTCCTTGCCAAGATTGCCTCCCGTGAGGGTAAGCCCGGAGGGCTGACAGTAATTCGAGGCCGGGAGATTCACCGCCATCTCGAGAGGCTGCCGATTGCCGAGGTCTGGGGAGTCGGACCAAACACCGCGGCCTGGTGTGCCAAACTGGGTATCAACACGGCACTTGACTTTGCCCGGCGGTCTGAGGGTTTTATCCGGAGCCACTTCTCCAAGCCGTTTTACGAAATCTGGCAGGAGCTGAACGGCACTGTGGTCTATCCGGTCCGTCCGGAGCCCAAGGAGAGCTATCGGTCAATCTCCAAGGTGCGGACATTTGCACCGACCGGTGACCGGTCGGCAATCTATGCCCAGCTCAGCGCCAATCTCGAGGACGCCTGCTTCAAGGCGCGGCGCTACCGTCTGGCACCGCAGCGGCTCATTGTCCTGTTGCGCACCCAGGAGTTTGAGGAGCGGGCAGTGGAGTTGCGGCTTTCAACCGCCTGTGCCTATCCCATCATCCTGGGCCGGTTCGTTCAGAAAGGTTTTGAGGAGCTATATGAGCCGGGGCGAGTTTACCGTCAGACCGGCGTCATGCTCACAAATCTGGTGGCGGTGCGGCATACTCAGACGTCGCTTTTTGAAGACCAGGTCCAGCTGGAAAGGCTTGAGCGGCTCTATCGGGCGGTTGACGGGCTGAGGACGAGGCTGGGGATGGAGGTTGTGGCCGGCGGCTGGGCACTCCGGGGCCCGGCTCCGGCCGACCGCCTGAAGATTCCGATGGTGAACATCAGGGTGTGAGGCGACAATCCACCAGGCCGGTTGTGTTGACAGTCTGGGCAAAATCACTATGATTGCCTCTGGCAGTCTAGACAAAAGGAGGACTTGAATGTTTCTTTTCCGTCGGACGGTTCTGGCACTGGGCCTTGTAACAGTCGGTGTTGCGCTGGTCAGTGCCCAGACCGTTCCCCTTGATGCGCTTTTGCGCGGTGGCCGGATTCACTATCAGGGAGGCCGGTATGAGCGGGCGCTGGAGCAGTTTACCAAAGCGCTGGAGCTCTATGGCGGGACTGTGGACAATTCGAAGCAGGCCGAGATTCACATCTGGATTGGTCTGTGCGAGGCACAGTTGAAGCGGAGCAAATCGGCAGCCGAACATATCATCATAGCGCTGGAGAACGATTCGGGCTTCGTGAATCGCACCGTCCGGGATGAGACGGCTCAGCACTGGTTGTTCACCGCACTGCTGACGGCCAGCCGTGATGCCTACGGGGCCGGGAACTACGACGAGGCGCTCAAATTTTCTCTGGCGGCAATCAGGATTGACCCGGCCAAGCCGGCGACCTATGCACTGGTGGCCAACGCCTACAGTGCGCTGGGCCGGTTTGATGAGATGCTCGCCACCGCCTGGCAGATGGTGCGGCTGGATACGGCGAGCGGCGAGGCCCTGAGTCTCATCGGTCTCTATTTTCTGGAGAAGCCGGACAGCCTCTGGCCGGACCCGGTGATGAAACGGCAGCGCTGGGATTCGACCCTCTACTACTACCGCCGGGCAATTGATATCTACCGCCAGCGCTGGGAGTCGGGGCTCAAGGAGCTCAAGGACACCCTGCGTCTTGCCGATACCGCAAGGTTGAATGCCACCGCCAAAAAGCTGGTCGAGAACAGCCGGTACCGTTCCCTTACGGAGCAGCGGGCCTATATCGAGAAGGAGCTAGGGATGGGGAAGCGCTGGATGGCGGTCGGTCAGATTGCCGCGCGGCTTTTCTATGCGGCCAACAATCTGAATGTTGCCAACTCCCGGGCCGGTTCCGCCATGCTCCGGGCGTCGTCCGAAACAAGAGGCGATACCGCGGAACGTTATCGGGCCATCGCTGAGCAGTTGTTCGAAGATGCCCTGCGCTATGACCCGGCCGACTATGCAGCGCTGTTCAATCTCGGGATTGCCCAGTATCAGGGGCGCAAGGACAGTCTGGCGATGGTCTCGTTTGAGCGGGTGATTGCCGGTGCGGTTGTGCCCTTGACCGAGCTTCCCGAGGTGTTCCAGGACCGGTTGCTTTCTCAGATAAGCCCGGAGCTGGCCAAGGCCGGTTATGTCGAGCTCACCGGCCCAATCGTTAGGGAGACAGACAGCATCATCTTCAGCCTGGGCCGGCAGGGCGGCGGGTTTGTCTGGTTCTATTTCCCGGAGCTGAAGGGGCGCAGCGGCTTTACGGCCGCGACCCGTGCCGATGCCAAAGAGATGTTTCTGAGCCTTGAGAACCCGGTCCAGCTTGAGAACCTCTATCTGCTTTTGGGGGTGAGCCGGACCGGACTGGCGATGAGCCTGCGCGATGCCAAGAGAGTCGACGCGGCCCGGGAGTTCTTCAATCGGGCGATTGGCGACCTCTTGATGGTCACCAGGCTAAATCCGAAGAACGCCGAAGCGTATCAGAATCTCACCCACTGCTATCGCGAGACCGGCCAGAAGGAGAAGGCCGAAGAGGCCTATAAGATTTATAAGCAGCTCAGCCAGTAAGATGGTGTAATCGTATCGGGAGGAATCATGACCAAACTGCTCAATTTCATAATTGTCGTCCTGGCCCTGGCCCTGATTGCGGTGATTCTGGTCCCCCAAATTCAGGAGAACCGACCCAAGCCGCTCCGTTTTGTCTGTGACAGCTCGGTTACTTCGCTGCCATTTCTCATTGCGGTGGAGGAGACGCTCTTTGTAAAGAACCGCATCATTCCCCAGCTTAGTTTCTATTCCGACCCGGACCAGGCGCTCAGTGACCTTTTTGCCGGCAAGAGTGACATCGGCATCTTCCCCTGGAGCACAGTCCTTCGCCACATTCAGGAGAAGCAGGAGACTCTGGTGGTGTTTATGGCCGAGGAGTTCCGGCCGGCACTGCCGGTTGATGCCATTGCCAAGCCCAAGAAGTCGCGCATCAAGCTCCTCGTTGACCTGAAGGGCCAGCGATTTGCCTATCCGCCGCAGCTGCGGGATTATGTCAAGGTTCTGCTCGCCACGGTCAACCTGAAGCCGGAACAGGTGAAACTAAGGGAAGTGCCCTTCACCGCTCTTCTTGGAGAGCTGCAATCTGGTGCGGCCGATGCCGTCTGGCTCATGGAGCCGCAGCTCTGTCAGCTTGACTTCACTAAGTTCGACACCATCGCCAGTCCGCTTACCCGTTACATCTACAGCCCGTTTCCCGGAGCGGCAATCGGCTTTTCCCCCAAGTTTCTGGCGAATTCTTCAAAGGTGCTTCGGACCAGGCTGAAGATTGCCCTTGATGCCGCGGTGGCTTTTGCCGAGACCAAGCCGGAGCAGGCCAAGGAGATTCTTGGAAGATACTTCCACTGCGAGAGTGCCAGCCGCGCCGCCCGGCTTCCAGAGTTGCAGCGGCTAGTAGAAATCAATAAGCCAGCAGTCCAGGGGCTGACCATTCGGCTGCTTGGCGCTGGGATTCTTGCCGACTCGATTCCGACTGCTGGGCTGTTCATCGAGCCGGTAAAGATGACCCACTAGGTTGTGAGAGGTCCGGTCGTGCTGGACGGGGGGTTGGCGGTCCCCTGTAACCCGAAACCCGCCCACGCGGGGTCGAGAGGCATCATGAGTGCCGGTCGAAGCGAGTCAAGTTCGGTTTGTGTGCCGGTGTTGAAGGTCGGGTCTTGCGATGGCCGCGGCTGTGAACCCCGCCAGGACCGGAAGGTAGCAACGGTAAGCAGCTTCGGGGCCAGTCGCAGGGCAGCCTGGCCGGAGCCGGGACCTACCGGACCCTCTCTTCATCGGTGCGAAGGTGCCGGCACGGCCGGACCGGTGACTTAGAAGCCATGCCGAGCCGACAGGTCCTGACCCTAAAATATCGCCCCCAGACCTTTGATGAACTGCTTATTCAGGACCATGTCACGAGAACCTTGAAGCGGGCAATCGAGCTCAACCGCCTAGCCAACGCCTATCTCTTTGCCGGTCCCAGGGGGGTGGGTAAGACCACCGCTGCGCGTATCCTTGCCAAGAGTCTGAATTGCTTGAGCTTTGACCGCCCGACCACCACTCCCTGCAACAGATGTAGCGCCTGCATTGAGATTGCCGAGTCACGGTCAATGGACGTGCTGGAGATTGACGGTGCATCGGAACGGAAGATTGACGACATCCGGGAGCTGCGCGAGAATATCCGCTACACCCCGATCGGCCTGCGGTTCAAGGTCTATATCATAGACGAGGTTCACATGCTGACGGCTGAAGCCTTCAATGCTCTGCTCAAGACCCTTGAGGAGCCGCCCAGCCATGCCAAGTTCATCTTCGCAACAACTGAGTCACACCGCGTGCCTTTGACTATTGTCTCGCGTTGCCAGCGGTTCGACTTTCGGAAGGCACTACCTGCCGAGATTATTGACCGTCTTGCCTGGATTGCCCAGAAGGAAAATATCAAGGTATCCCAGGAGGCCTTGGCGGCGATTGCCCGTCATGCGGATGGCGCCATCCGCGACGCCGAGAGCATCCTCGACCAGTTGTGGTCTTATTGCCCGGAGGGGATAGAGGTCAAACATGTGGAGGAGGTGCTCGGATTGGTGCCAGCTGGACTCTTTCATGAGTTCGTCGACCTGTTGATTGCCAATGATGCCAAGGGACTAGTAAGATTTATCGACCGCCTGTTCGAGGCAGGTTATGACCTTAGCGAATTCTATGCCGGACTGGTTGAGCACTTCCGCGACCTCCTCCTGTTCCAGGTGAGCGGGACAGCACCCGGTGCCGGACTTTTGCCCGATGAGGAGGAGCGGCTTCGAAAACAGGCTCGGGCCTTCAGCCGCGAACGGCTGCTTTCGATTCTTGACACTCTGGCCCGGAACGAAGAGCGGGCCAAGCGAACCAGCATCCCTAGGGTCCTGCTGGAGCTTCTTTCGCTGGAACTGGCGGGCCTCGCCGAAACGAAGGGTGTCGAGAAGACATCGGTTGATTGTTCAAGCGCTGCACCCGGG
>JBDRUJ010000094.1:0-314 GCA_039801285.1 Caldifarciminota bacterium | reverse complement strand
TAGGTAAACCGGTCTCCTGGGACGGCCAACTATTGGTCATTATGATGCCGGCTAAACACCGTGCTACTGCCGAGCTTCTTGAGGCTAACCGGACAGTCGTCGAAGAGACCATCTCGGTAATCGCCGGTCGGCCGGCCAAGTTCCGACTTGTGTTTGAAGAGCTGAGCTCCGATTCCGACCCGCTGCTCAGACGCATCACCGGTGTCTTTGGCGAGGTTGCCGAATTGAAGAGTGCCAAGAAGCGAGATGGTAAGTCTTTGACTGACCGGTGAACTGGAGAGGGTCGTGAAGAGTTTTGAAAGGTTGGTCCAGAC
>JBDRUJ010000093.1:0-6695 GCA_039801285.1 Caldifarciminota bacterium | reverse complement strand
GTGAGCACCGCCTTTAGTGTCATGAGTTCTGACTGGCCAACGGCACCGGTTGCGACCAGTGCCAGGGCATAGGCAACAAATCCTGCCGTAATACCAACGACTACGTGAATCCGAACCGCGAGAAGAGCACATACTGCGGCTGGCGTAACAGCAATCACTGCCCGGCCCACAAGACCCGCTAACCTGCCGAAGTGAACAGGGCCAGCAACTCTACGAAGTAGAGTAAGATAGAATATGACGCTGACTCCTTCTGCTGCAACAATGGATATTGCCGCGCCCAAGGCACCGAGTTTCGATATCAGCAATCCATTCAGCACAAGGTTGATTGCCAGCGCCAGCGCGGTCTGAATTGTCATGTTTCGGGAACGATTGACCGCCATGGAAAGGTTGCTCAGCAGCGAGTTGAAACCGGCGCAAAATGTCCACCAAACCAAGATGCGGAAAACCGGAGTCGAGCTCACAAATTCAGTTCCATAGAGTAACCTCATTATTGGGTCAGCCAGCGTTGTCCCTAAAACACCGATAGGCAGCAATATCACCATTATCAACTTTATTGCCTGCTCCACGGTCTGGCTGAGTCGTTCCTTTTCTTCAATGAAGAGCTTGGACATCACAGGATATAGCGCACCCGAAAAGGCAATGGCAGCAAACGTGAGCCCCATCGCCAACCGGAAAGCAGCGTTGAACTCACCAACGGCCCGTTCGCCTGCCAATTTTGACAGTAACGCTGTCCCGTTCCAGTAATAGAATACCACGAATACATTGGCAATCCCAATCGAGAGGGCTGCCCGGAGCTGACCCTTCCACTGCGATAGGTCGAAACTGACCCCAAGGCGCACGAACTTGGTTGCTATAACCAAAGCTACAAAAAGAGCCGCCAACAGCCCGGCTCCAGCATAAAGCCAGGCATAACGCTCCGCCATAGCGGCACCCCGCGCCAGCAGCAATGCACCCCCAACGAGCACACCGGTTTGCAGCAGACGGGTCAGCGCGGTGAACTCCATCCGTTGAAACCCTTGAAACACGTATCCGCCGTAGGCGACAAAAGCACTTTCAAACACAAAAAGGCTGCAGATATAAACCACGCGAATCGTCGCAGCGGGATACCGAAGCACATTGACCAAGAAAACAATCATCCCGATTACAATCAGCGCAGCAACCAACTTGATGCCCACTGCGTTGGTTACATATTGCCGGGCAACTCCGGGGTCACGGGCAATCTCCCGTGCCGCAACAGCACCCAGCCCAAGGTCGGTAAATATTGCCAGCATGGTTACAAAGGCAAGAGCGAACGACAGAACCCCGAATTTTTCGACTCCCAGATGCCGCGCCGCCACCATATAAAAAAGAAACATCAGGAGCTTGTTCGCTATATCGGCAATGGCTAGTGATAGGGTGTTGGCGGCAACTCGGCGCACCGCTCGACCAGTTATCCCCTGGCCGGCACCGGCCGCTTCTGTCATTTTATCTTTTTTTCTTGGGGGAGAAAATTCGTACGAGCCCGCGGAATGCGGCACTAAGCTGAGTCCAGACAGCGCGCCACGATTCAAATTCGTCGGGCTTCGTCTGCCGCAAGAACTCGAAGTATTCCATGATAAAGGCAAAGGCTAGACTGGCAACGAGGCTGAAGACAAAAACAACGGCGGTTATCAGCGTCCGCCGCGGGTAGCTCCGTTTCTGGGGTGGAACTGCATAGTCAAGAACCGTTATCGTCGGCGCATCCCGAGCCTCGAGAACCTTGGCATACTCGAACTGCTGATAAAGCATCGCGTAGGTCTCCTCCTGAATCTTGTAATCACGATACCGCCGGGCGAATTCCGCCCCGACCGCAGGCAGCCGTTCAAACGCAACCCCGAAGCCGACGCCGAAGCCCCGGCCTGTGCCGCCCCGCTCCAATTGCCGCAACTGCTCCTGATAGGCAGTCAGCTCCCGTCGCAGTCCTATCTCATACGGGTTGTCAGCGCTTGCCACCCCCTGTACAACCTCCAGCTCCGCCTGCTTCAGATAGACCTGAGACTTGAGCCGGGCATAGGCATCAATTGCCGCCTTGGTCTCCTCATCAAGCGCCACCACCTTGTGCCGGCTCTGAAATGCCTGCAACGACTCCTGAGCAAGCGCCAGAGTACTTTCCACCTCTGCCAGCCGGTGTTCAAGAAACACCCGCATGTTACGACCTCGACTCATATTTGACGACCGCAGGAAACTGTCAAGTTGGGCGATGAAGCTGTTGGCGAGCTTGGCCGCCAGGTGCGGTGTCTTGGCCTCCACCGCAATCTGAAGAATGCCTTCATCACCGACCTTGACCCGTGTCATCTCTCGGAGCTGCCGGACCAGCAACTCGGTCTTGGATGGCTTGATGCGATAGTACCAGGCAAGGCTGCACTGCTCTGCCACCTTCTGCATCACCGTCCGCGAATCAATAATTCCGGCCATCACATCTGAAACAGTTCCGGCACCGGCTATCGCGCCCAGCCGCAACCGACTGAGACTTGACCCGAGACCGGTTCCGAGGATTTGCGAAAGCCCGAATGGGTCACTCTCCTCACTGGGAGGAAGAATCTGGGCGACCGCGGTCCAGCGCTTGGGCAGCAACCAGGTGATTCCGTAGGTAATGAGTGAAAGGCCTAAGACATTGATGACAATCAGCCGGCGCCACTTCAATATGACGCCGAGGTACTTTGGTACTCGGTTCACGGCTGCAAGTGTAGAGGCTGCAGGACGATTGTCAACCCTAATCCATCTTCTGCCGACAGTAGCCGGCTACAATCTTGCCAATTCGCTGGGCGGCCTTGCCGTCACCAAAGGGGTTGTGCGCAGCGCTCATCCGCTGATAGGCGGTTGGAGAATGAAGCAGCCGCTCGGTCTCGGCAACGATATCTGTTACTGCTGTGCCCACCAGCCGAGCCGTTCCTGCCGCCACTGCCTCGGGCCGCTCGGTCTTCTCCCGTAGCACCAAGACCGGTTTATGCAATGTCGGGGCTTCCTCCTGAATCCCACCGGAATCGGTCAGAATAATATATGCCCGCTCCATAAGATGGACGAATGTCAGATAGTCAAGCGGTTCAATCAGATGAACCCGTTCCGTTCCGGAAAGTATCTTTTGCACCGTCCCTCGCACCTGTGGATTCAGATGAACTGGATAGACGATTTCAACATCCCGGTTACGTCGGGCAATCGCCCGCAGTGCCCGGCAGATTCGCTCCAGCCCCGGCCCAAAACTCTCTCGCCTATGTCCGGTAACGAGAATGACCTTACGGTCACTCGGTACTCCTTCCAGCACCGGCACCCGCCAGTCCCTGGAAAGCTTCAGGGTCATCAAGAGTGCATCAACCACGGTGTTACCGGTAACATGAATCGCCCGAGCCGGCACACCCTCTCTTACCAGGTTATTGCGCGCCCACCGGGTCGGTGCAAAATGCAGCTCGGCCAGTGCTCCGATAAGCCGGCGGTTCATCTCCTCAGGAAAGGGCGCGAACTTGTCGCCGGTCCTGAGTCCGGCCTCAACATGCCCAACAGGAATCTGCTGATAATAGGCGGCCAAAGCCGAAGCGAAGGCGCTGGTAGTATCTCCCTGGACCAGCAGCATATCTGGCCGGCACTGCTGAATAACCTGCTCAAGCCTTAGGAGCGACCGTACCACTACATCGGAGAGGCTCTGGTCTGACTTCATCACATCAAGGTCGTAGTCCGGTCTTATCCCAAACAGCTCCAGCACCTGGTCCAGCATCCGACGGTGCTGCGCCGTTACCAGCACCCTGACATCAAATCCGCCCCTTTTCTCCATATCCTTTATTACCGGTGCCAGCTTTATCGCCTCCGGTCTGGTCCCGAAGGAAAAGAGGACCCTTATCCGTCTCATCTAATCTCTAATGCGCCTCCCCCCAGCTCCGTCCGGTCCCAATCTCAACCACCAGCGGGACGTCCAGTTTCCACGCTCCCTCCATCTCCTCACGAATGCAGGCTGTCGCACTGCCTACATCTTCGTTCGCCACCTCGAACAGTAGCTCATCATGCACCTGCAGAATCATTCCACCTTTGATACCTTCCCTAGCCAATCGCTCTTCAACATTTATCATTGCTTGCTTGATGATATCTGCGGCCGAGCCTTGCATTGGTGCATTCAGCGCTGCCCGTTTCTGGGCTTCGGCCAGAACCCGGTTGCTTCCGGCAATCCCCGGCACCGGCCGAATTCGACCGGAGATGGTCCGCACAAAACCATCCTCTTTTGCCTGCTCGACAAGTCGCTCGCGCCACCGCGCCACCCCGGGGAATCTCGTCATGTACTCATCAACGAACTGCCGCGCCTCTTCCACCGGGATGTCCATCCGCCAAGAGAGACCGTAGTCACCCATACCATAAATCAGCCCGTAATTCACCATCTTGGCAATCCTCCGGTGTTCCTCTGTGACTTGGGAAATATCAATGTTGAGAATCGCCGCGGCAGTGGCGGCGTGGATATCTTCACCCCGCTCAAATGCCTCACAAAGCCGCTCATCATGAGTCACATGGGCTAGAACCCGCAACTCAATCTGCGAGTAGTCGGCCGAAATAAGAGCCATTCCATCATCGGCAATGAAGCCGTTTCGCACCCTCCTGCCGATTTCGCTTCTTATCGGGATATTCTGAAGATTGGGGTTGGTCGCCGAGAGACGACCTGTGGCGGTTCCGGTCTGGTTGAATGTAGCATGAATCCGGTGAGTGCGTTTGTCTGCGAGTTGCCTCAAAGGCCTCAGATAGGTGTTGCACAGCTTGTCCAGCTCCCGGTAATCCAGAACCAAGCGGGCTATCGGATACTTCAGCGCAAGGTCCTCAAGCACATCCTGACCGGTCGAATAGCCGGTCTTGGTCCTTCTGCCCTTCGGCAACGAAAGCTTTTCAAAAAGCACCTTCCCAAGCTGCTTTGGTGAACCGATGTTGAATCGAGTCCCGGCAAGCCTCCAGACCTCCTGCTCTATCCTCTGCTGTTCCTTTGTCAGCTCCTGCTCCAGACTGGCAAAGAAGCTCAAGTCGACCTTTACTCCCCGCTCCTCCATCTTGGCGAGGACAAAGACAAGTGGCATCTCCAGTTCATAAGCAACCCGCTCCAGACCCATGGCACCAATCTGGGGTTCAAGCGCCATAAAAAGTCGATACACATTCACAGCCCGCGCCGCGCCATCAACCCCGCCCCCCACCTCGCTCAGGGTCTGAACCATAACATCATCAAGTTCGTAGCGCTTCCGGTTCGGGTCAACTAGCCATGCTCCGATTCCCACATCAAAAATCGGTCCAACCAGCTCAATCCCGTCCTGGCGCATGAGCTTCATCGCATCCTTGATGCCATGGCCAATTTTTAGGACCCTCTCCCGACTCAGCAGACGGTTTATTGCGCCCAGGTCGCCGACGAACATCGCCGCTCGACCGTCCAGCGAAAGCCACAGCCCCTTTCTCCTCTCATATGAGAAACCGAACCGCCCCGTCCTCTCGGCGGCGTCGCTTTCGAAAACGGTCACTTGAGCCTCGGGCGCCTGTTCCTGTCCCAGCTCCTTCAGGAGCGAATGAAACTCCAGTTCCTCGTAAATCCTCGCCAACTGTTTCCGGTCCGGCTCTCGGGGCTTCAAATCATCAAGCTTCGCCTCAATCTCAAGCCCGGTGTGAATCTCAGCCAGCTCCTTTGAGAGCCGGGCCAGCTCCGCATGCTCTTTCACCCGTTCATCCTTCTCGACTGCCGCCTCCAGACTGCCATATCGCTCTAGCATCTCCAGCGCCCGCTTCGGTCCGATTCCCGGAACTCCAGGGACATTGTCAATTGCGTCACCGGCCAGGGCCAGGTAGTCTGGTATCTGCTCCGGCTCAACCCCCAGCCTGTCCTTCACATCCTTGGACTCAAACCGCTTCTCCTTCCAGGGGTCATAGACAACAACCCTACCTCCAACCAGTTGGAGCATATCCTTGTCCGATGTCGCAATCGTAACCTCAAGACCCTCTTCCGCTCCTTTCCGTGCAAGACTTCCCAGCACATCATCTGCCTCAACCCCCGGCACTTCAAACAGTGACAAACCCCATGCCTTCACCAGCTCCTTGACAACCGGAATCTGCTCCCTGAGTTCATCCGGCGTCTCGGGCCGCTCAATCTTATACTCCTCGAACCGCTCATGCCGGAAGGTCCTGCCTGGTGCGTCAAACACTACCGCGCAGTAATCGGGTTTTAGCTCCTTCAGGAGCTTCCTGATGGTATTAGCAAATCCGAAGACGGCAGATGTATTCCGCCCCTTCGAGTTTCTCAATGGCTGTCGGATAAAGGCGAAGTAACTCCGATAGACAACCGAATGGCCGTCAATCAAGAGCAGCCTTTTCACGTCTCAAAGTCTAAGGACCAAAAAGAAAAAGTCCAATTTGACAGTCGGCTCCCTTCTTCTAATATCATCGTCTTGATGAGTCCGACTTCTTCACCAGACTTTTCCGGTGACTCCAGCCCGGACATCGGCCGAGCAGCGATGATGGGCCTCTTGGCAATTGCTCTGGTCTATGGCGGGTTCTATACGGCGCGAGCGATTCTAGGTTCGGGGCAAGGCGTGGACTTTGGCCAGTATTACACACCTAGTCGCCTCATCCTTGATGGTTCCCCTCTCATCATGTATGACACAGGTGCTCTCTATCAGGCCAAGGCGCTCGAATTCGGGGTAAGAAGAATACCGTCTGACAAAGGTGAATTG
>JBDRUJ010000092.1:0-6780 GCA_039801285.1 Caldifarciminota bacterium | reverse complement strand
CTTATCCTCGGGCAAAGATAGCGGTCGGCCCCGACAGTCAATAATGACTCCTGAAAGTCCGCCCTCAACCCGGGCTTCAACTGTCTTACCGGTGCCCGCACCAACGTCAAAGCCCCGCTCTGGAGTAATGACGGCCCGTGCCGTTTCGCCGACCGGCAAAGGCAGGGTCTTGATGTCGCCGAAGTTGACGCGAGGTTCCATCTCCGAACCGTCGCTTCTTGTGACGACAACCCGACAGCACCTGGAGCCTTCCCGGCCGATGCCCGCTGGGGCGATTGCGGTGCCGAGGTGAATCAGACAGTCCTTCTCGAATACCTCATTGGCCGCTTCGGGATGGACTTCGGTCAGGACGCCGAGATGGGGCATCATGAAGATGGAGTCAACAGTCAGCCTCGTTACACCCTCGGGCTGGAAGGCGTCTAGGAGCATCATTGCCGCCTGAGCGCGCCGTGGGGCATGGGACAATGCTCCGCCCGAGCCGACAATTAGATTCAGTTCCATCATGTTGACCAGGGTCTCGCCGGTTCTCGTCTGAGCAAAGGCATCGGAGATGGTCCGCTCCTGCTGGATTCCTTTGAGTCCGACTGCCATGGACTTGTGATGCTCAAGAGCAAGTCTCAAGGCCTCGCGGGCAATCGCCTGTTCCAGTTTCAGTTCATCAAGGGTTGAAGGAATTGTTGTCGGGCGAATCATCTTATTGCGAATCCGGTTGCGGACCTCAGCGGCAGGCATCTCAATCGGCAGCCAGCGCATGATGTTTTCCTCGCCTGCTTCAGCCAGGACATTGGAGACCGAATAGGAGAGGCCGAGATTGGCCGAGACAGTCCGGTTGAAGACACCCTGAAAGACGCTGAAGACGTCGGTTGTTGCACCACCGATGTCCACTCCCAGAACCGCAATGCCCTGGGACTTGCCGATATTCTCGATCAAAAGGCCGACTGCACCCGGTGTCGGCATGATGGGGACATCGGTCCATTCCATCAATTTGCGGTATCCGGGGGCATGGGCCATGACGTGTTCCATGAACAGGTCGTGAATCTTGTGCCGGGCCGGACCGAGATTCTCCCTTTCGAGCACGGGCCGGATGTTCTCAACAATTACCAGGCTGGTCTTGTCTTTCAAAGTCTTGAGCACCAGCTCACGGGCTGCGATATTGCCGGCATAGATGACCGGCAGATTGTAACCGATACCGAAGCGGGGCTTCGGGTCGGCAGCGGCAATAAGCTCGGCCAGTTCCACGACATGGGAGACGGTGCCGCCGTCAACACCGCCCGAAAGCAATATCATATCCGGTCGCAGGGTCCGGATGCGTTCAATCTTCTCATGGGGCAGGCGGCCGTCGTTGGATGCTATCACATCCATGACAATCGCGCCGGCGCCCAGTGCCGCTCGCGCTGCACTCTCGCCGGTCATCGTAAGGACAACACCGGCAACCATCATCTGGAGGCCGCCACCGGCCGATGATGTCGAAATGTAGATGTCGGTCCCATCATTGGGACCTGCCTTTGGTTTATAGATGCCATCGCCCCGAACCAGCTTCACACCGGAAAGCTCTTCAACCTCCATCACCGAGTTGAGGACGCCCTTGGTCACGTCTTCAAAGGGTGCCTCAACAGTAGTGGGTGCTTCTCCGCGGACAATCAGCCGGTATTCACCCCCGCGCTTCTCAATCAGAATCGCCTTGGTAGTTGTCGAACCGCAGTCAGTGGCCAGAATTCTGGTTATCTGGGACTTTTCCATGACGTCGCGCCTCCTCCAGACTTTCAATCTTCTGAATCAGGAGTTCAATATTCTCACGTTCCTCAAGGAGTGCGGTAATCTCATCATACTGATGAAGCGGAAACAGGGCAGTGACTACCGGCTGAAAGAAGACCATGAGCTGGGAGCCGAGAAACGAGAGGGGCTTGGTAGATTCGAGCATCACGATTGCCAGTGGTGTCAAACGCAAATCCACGGTCTTCTGAGCAATCTTGGTGATGATTTCGTCACGTCGGGCAGCCGGGATATCGGCAGCAAACATAATCAAGCAGTCCTGTCCGAGCGGTCGAGTTCTGCCACAACCAGTTCCCGTGATGCCCGGGCCTCGTCAAGCCTCCGCACCGGTGTGCGAGTCGGTGCCTGACGCAAGAGTTCCGGGTCGGTTCTTGCCTCTCCGGCGATAACCTTCATCGCCTTGATAAAGGCGTCGAGCGACTCACGGGATTCGGTCTCGGTCGGCTCAATCATCAGCGCCTCCGGAACAATCAATGGGAAGTAGATTGTCGGGGCGTGGAAACCATAATCTAACAGGCGCTTCGCAACATCCAGTGTCTTCACGCCAAACTCTCTGAGGTTGGTCGCTGAAAAGACCACTTCGTGGAGTGACCGCTCTTTATAGGGCAGGTCGTAGACTCCTTCGAGACCGGCCCGGATGTAGTTGGCGTTGAGCACCGCGCACTCGGCGACATCCTTTAGCCCGGCGGCACCAAGCATTCGGATGTAGGTGTAGGCCCGGACCAGCACTGCAAACTGGCCATAGGATGCTAAAACCGGGCCGATAGAGTCTGGTCGCTCGTAATCGAGCCAATATCGGTCTCCGCTCTTGCGGACAACCGGCTTGGGCAGGAATGGTTCAAGCCGGGACGTCACCGCTACCGGACCTGAACCTGGGCCGCCGCCCCCATGAGGTGTCGAAAATGTCTTGTGGAGGTTGATATGCATCAGGTCGAAGCCGGCATCAGCCGGCCGGTGAATTCCGACATAGGCGTTGAGGTTTGCGCCATCAAGATAAACCAGTCCGCCCCGGGAGTGAACAATCTCGCAGATGCGGTGGACCTGGGATTCGAAGATACCCAAAGTGTTAGGATTGGTCAGCATCAATCCGGCGACCGAGGAGGTGCAGGCACGCTCCAGTTCGGCAAGGTCAACCTGGCCCTGGGGATTGGACTTTATCGGCACCGGACGGAACCCGGAAAGGGTAACCGAAGCAGGGTTGGTCCCGTGTGCGGAGTCGGGAACAAGCACATCGGTCCGGTGCTCGCCCATTTTCTCAAAGAACTTCCGGATAATCAGAATGCCGGTCAACTCGCCATGAGCGCCGGCTGCCGGCTGGAGCGAGACTGCCGCAAAGCCGGTAATCTCCTTGAGAAACTCGGCGAGTTCGAACATCAGTTGGAGGGCACCCTGAACCAGGGACTCGGGTTCGTCCGGATGGAGGTCAGAAAAGCCGGTGAGCCGCGACGCCCATTCGTTTACCTTCGGGTTGTACTTCATTGTACAGGAGCCGAGCGGATAGAACCCCTTGTCCACATGGTGATTCATGGTAGACAACCGGGTGAAGTGGCGAACGACATCAACCTCGGAAAGTTCGGGGAGCAAGTTGTCCTCGCGGAGCATATCCGGCGGTAATGCCGAGTGGGCCTCTGGGACATCAAGTTCCGGCAGGGACCAGGCCCGGCGCCCTGGCCGGGACAGTTCGAATAGACTCTGCTCCGGCATTATCCTCTCCGACTTTTGAGAAACCGGCTCACCGAGCGGTCATAGGTCCGCTCAACCTCGGGCGAGAAGAAGCAGCCCGGTAGTTCGTCATGGCTCCGGTGATAGGCAACACATTCGCAGCAACGTCCCTTTCTTGAGCACGGCTCATAGGTGCAGGGACAGGACTGGATATTCTGCTTGATATTGCATTCCATGGTCAGTTCTGAAACTCCTCTCTAAGAAAAGTGACATAGCGGTCCAGCTCAGTGCGGCTCCTCTTTTCGGTCACGGCGACAAGTAGCCGGTTGCGCCAATCGGAATTGAACTGTCCCAGGTCAACCCCTGCTAGGATGTTTCGTGATAGCCCGGCGGCGATTACCTCGGCAGCCGGCACCGGTGTCTTGACAACGAACTCCTTGAAGAACGGGGCCCCAGTTTCCGGTTGGAATCCCGAGACCTTGCCGATTTCATTGGCGAGATAATGGCTCTTGGCAAGGCATTGCCGTGCCACCTCCTTGATGCCTTCCCGGCCCATGACCGAAAGATAGACGGTTGCGGCAAGGGCACAGAGCGCCTGGTTGGTGCAGATGTTGGATGTTGCCTTTTCCCGACGGATATGCTGCTCCCGGGTCTGGAGTGCCAGGACATAGCCGGTCCGGCCTTCGATATCAACGGTGCGTGCCACAATCCGGCCCGGCATGTTCCTGATATATTTCCGTTTGGCAGTCATGATTCCCAGATAAGGTCCGCCAAAGTTCAGAGGCAGTCCCAGTGCCTGTCCCTCGGCTACCGCGACATCGGCATCATAGGCACCGGGTGGGGTAATGAGCCCCAAGGAAATCGGGTCAACAGCAACGACCAGCAGGATGTTGTGCTGGTGGCAAAGCCGGGCAACCTCCCGGACTGGTTCAAGGTAACCGAAGAAGTTGGGATGCTGGATAAAGATAGCTGCAGCCGGTTCGGCAACCGACCGCTCTAAGGCGGCCATATCGGTAACCAGTCCGGCAAGGGGGACGACATCAATGGGCACATTCAGCCCGCTTGCATAGGTTCTCATCACCTCAAGGTACCTGGGGTTGAGTCCGGCTGAGACAACTACCCGGGTCAGCTTCGTAACATCCCGGGCCAGATGAATCGTCTCGCCCAGGGCCGAGGCGCAGTCGTACATTGAGGCGTTGCATACCTCCATCTCAAATAGCCGGCAGATAAGCGACTGGAACTCGTAGATGGATTGCAACGTTCCCTGACTGACTTCAGCCTGATAGGGTGTGTAGGCGGTGTAGAATTCGGGTCGGGCCAGGATGGTATCAATGACCGCCGGGACATAGTGGTCGTAGGCACCGGCTCCGGCAAAGCAGGCCAGCCGACTGGTTCCGGTGTTGCGACTGGCAAGCCTCTCGAGTTCGGCCCGGACCTCAGGTTCTGACAAGGGATGGGGGAGACGCAGCTCCTGCCCTAGTCTGAGGTCTTCCGGTATCGTGGAGAAAAGCTCGCTGATATCCTTGACGCCGATTGCCTCAAGCATCAGCCGTCGGTCTTCAGGGGTGTGGGGTGTGAACCTCAATGGTGCGCAGACCTCTTTGCCAGCTCGGCATAGGCCGCCGGACCCAAGAGACTCTCCAGTTCGGCGGAATTGGTAAGCCTTATCTTGGCAAGCCAGCCCTGACCATAGGGGTCGCTGTTTACCAAGGCCGGTGTTGCCTTGACCGCGTCATTGGCCTCAACGACCTCGCCCGATACCGGAGCGTAAAGGTCGGCGACCGCCTTGACCGCTTCAATTATCCCTATCGAATCGGACTGCTGGACCTTCTGGCCCAGGGCGGTGATTTCCACAAAGACGATGTCGGATAGCTCCTGCTGGGCAAAGTCGGTGATGCCGACGGTTGCGATATCACCATCAACCCGAACCCATTCGTGGGTCTTCGAGTATTTCAGATTTTCGGGGACTTTACTCACTCGACCTCCTTATTTGCGCGAACCATGTTTGTAGAAAGGCGGCTTGACGACAACTGCCGGAGCTCTTTTGCCCCGGACCTCAACTGTGAGACTGGTGCCGGGCTGGGAGCAGTCATGGCGCACATAACCCAGGGCGATGCCTTTATTCAGCGAAGGGGAGAGGGTGCCGCTGGTTACCTGACCAACCTTTTCGGTTCCGTTGTAGATGTCGTAATGGGGCCGGGGAATCGAATTGTCCACCATCTCGAGGCAGACCAGCCGCCGACCGGGTTTATCCTGCGCCACCCTTCTCAGGGCTTCGGAGCCGATGAAACCATCCGGCTTATCCAGTTTCACCACAAAGCCGAGACCGGCCTCAAGCGGATTGGTGGTCTGGTCAATGTCATTACCATAAAGACAGTACTTCATCTCCAGACGCAGGGTATCACGGGCACCAAGCCCGACCGGTTCGATGCTGAAATCTCGACCGGCGGCCATTATCTCGTCCCAGATACGAACTGCGTGCTCGGCTGGAAGATAGAGTTCGAAGCCGTCTTCACCGGTGTAACCGGTCCGGGAGATAAGGGCCGCGACCCCTGCTACCTCGGTCTGAGCAGCCCAATAGAAAGCGACCTGCCCGAGTTGGGTTGAACAGATTTTCTGCATGACGGGTTCAGCCTCTGGTCCCTGGATTGCGAGCTGAGCAATCCGGTCGGTGACATCTTCCAGTCGCACATCACCGAACAGATTCTGCCTGAGCCAGTCTAGGTCCTTGAAATGATTGGCGCCGTTCACCACCAGGAGATAGTGGTCAGCAAGCCGGTAGACAACAAGGTCGTCAACTATTCCGCCATCAGGATAACATAGCACCGAATACTGGGCCTGATTGACACTCAACTTTGTCACATCGTTGGTGGTCATCAGGTTTAGAAACTTCTGGGCATCTCTGCCCCAGACTTCAATCCGCCCCATGTGCGAAACATCAAAAACACCGACTGTTGACCGGACCCGGTGATGTTCCGGAATGATTCCGCGGAACTGCAGGGGCAGATGATAGCCGGCAAACTCCACCATCCGGCCACCGGCCGCAAGGTGTTTATCGTGGAACGGTGTGATTTTCATCGAAGAAAGGAATATTACCAATCAAAATTCCATAGTCAAGCAACCGCTAGTCATTATAGGCAAATCTGTTTACCAGAAAAAGTAGCACAGGTCTGTTTCTGCCAGCACCACGAGTGCCGAATCAATTCGTGCGGTTATCCTCAATCGGATAGCGGCGCTCTTCTGCACTTACACCTTGAGCAGATTTCACTGCTCAGCATACCCAATAGCGAGCAGACTTCGGGAACAAACAGGGAGAAGGGATAGCGTCCGTGATTTCACCCGGGC
>JBDRUJ010000091.1:1083-6787 GCA_039801285.1 Caldifarciminota bacterium | reverse complement strand
AGCCGAAATCGCCGGACTGCGGTTTCTGATCTGGCCCAACCCGTCCCGGAAGGGCACAATGGTCAGCTTCTCCCTTCCCAACGAAGCTCGGGTCCGGCTCGCGGTGTTTGACATCACTGGCCGGCTGATACGAACCCTGGTTCAGGGTGAGCAGGCTGCCGGCGGTTACACGGTTACTTGGAACGGCCGGGACGATGCCGGCCGGCTTGTTCCCACCGGCACCTACCTTTACAAGCTTGAGACCGATGCCGGAATCAGAGTGACCAAGTCGGTACTCGTCCGCTAGAGGAGCACTTTCACAGATTCAGGCAGGGGCGGTGTTTCACCCCTGCCTGAATCCGGCACCGGGGCAATGGTGGCACTCACCGGCTGCAATTCGGGGAGATGAGCCGAATCTGGCCTTAGGAGACTGAGGGCGAAACGCGGCGGGCATCGGTGTCGCGCGTCTGCGTTTGACACCCCTCACCCTGAGCAGCATCGAGCATGGAGCGTTGAGCAGGAAAGAAGAACTGGCTCAGTGCTGCGCGCTGTTCTGAGACTGTTTCAGGCGACCCAGCGGTCAAAGGCGGTAAGCCAGTCGGACTTCAGCCGTTTCTGATTGACCGCCTGTTCAAGAATCTGACGGGCTGAGTCGAGCTCAAGCGGCTGCCAGCGGTGCCAGCGGGTCGGGCCGTAGTTCTGATACCCTTCAATAACCGCGCTGGTCCTGCCCTGAAGCTCGGCGGCTGTGCCGAAGCGTTTTTTGAGCTGCCGCGCCTTGTCATAGGCCAGTTTCAGAAGGACCGGATAGCGATAGTCCCGGCAGAGGTGGTGGTCAACCACCAGGCTCTTGACACTTCGCTGAGCCAGAATCCGACAGAGGTTGACGATGCTCTGAACCAGTCCGACATCCGGGCCGCTCTGGCCGAGAAGGAATGTCGGATAGCCGTCAATCACCAGGTCACGGGCGTTAGCCGCACAGATGGCATCGGTGGTTGCCGGTTCGGTCGGACCGCTGATATCGGATGTGACCAGGACCTTCTCTCTGCCCCGGCTGACCTCGGTCATCACCACCTGACCCGGTTCTGCCGCCTCCTGGCCGTGCCAGACTGGGGAGGAGAAACCAATCACCGTCTTCTTGAAACGAAACTGCCGACCATCGGCCCAGATGACCTCCTTGGGCAGGCCATCAATGGCCCTGAAAAACCGTTGGGCAGTAGTGAGTTGTTTCTGGGGAAGCCCTTCAAGGCCTTTGGCAAAGAGCACCTTGCCGGAATAGAGGCGCGGGTCACGGGCCGGGATGAAGTGGTCGAGATGGTAGTGGCTGATGACCACGACCTGCGATTTTTCACAGGAGCGGCTGACCGCCTCAAGGAACTCACTGAGCAGGGCTGCCCGGTGCCCCTGCGGGAGAGGGAATCGGGCCGACTGAATTGATACACCCGGGTCAATGGTCACCGTGACATCAGGAGTCTCGACTCTGGTGCACATGCTCTTGACGCCGAATGAGTCGAAGGCGACATAGTGGATGGTAACGCGCGGACCCTCGGGAATAATCGTGGCATCAAGCCGCATCAGCAGAGTAGCCGAACAAGATAGTAAAAGGCCGGAATGGTGAAGAGCAGGCTGTCAATCCGGTCGAGGAAGCCGCCGTGCTGGCCCAGGACGTTGGAAGTGTCCTTGATGCCAACCGCCCGCTTGAAGATTGATTCGAACAGGTCACCGGCCTGAGCCAGTGCGCCGAGACCAATTCCGATAAACCCGAGCCACCAGACCGGACTTGCCGAAAAGGGCTCCAGCCGCCTCAGCCCGATGGCAGAGAGCATCGCGGCGGCCAGAATCCCGGCAACAAAGCCCTCAAGGGTTTTGTTCGGGCTGATGGTCGGGGCAAGACGGCGCTGACCGGCAATTTTTCCCGTAAAGTAGGCGGCGGTGTCGTTTATCCAGGTCAAGACTAAAGGAAATAGGACGAGCCAGAAGGAAAGCCCTTGCTCCTCAGCAAGCCCCTTGAGCATCACCAGATGGGCCGGCAGAAATCCCAGATAGACCAAAGTGAATGTTCCATAAACCGGGTTGCGGGGTCTGGTCTCCCGGGCAGCGACTGCGGCCAGAAACACCACCCCTACCGGTGCAATAAGAAATCCGGGCAGAAGCCCAAGATATCCGGCAGCGACAATCAAAAGATTCAGCAGACAGAGCAGCCAGCGGTTCAGAATCACATCGGCCTTCCGCAGCAGGTCGAGAAACTCAAGGGTCGCCAGGACCGACCATGCCGCCACCAGCACCGCCAGAAGCTCTTTGGTTCCGAACCGGATGACGGCAAGGACTAAGAGCACCAGGACCGTGCCAATCACGATGCGGCCCCAGAGGCTATTCTTCCACACGTCCGAATCGCCGCTGCCGCTGTCCGAAGTCCTCAATTGCCGCCAGGAGTTCTTTGCGCCGGAAATCGGGCCAGAGGATATCGGTGAAGTAAAGCTCGGTATAGGCAAGCTGCCAGAGGAGAAAATTGGACAGGCGGTGCTCCGCCCCGGTCCGAATCAGGAGGTCCGGGTCGGGAAGCTCCGGGTCGTAGAGGAGTGCGGCAAATTCCTTTTCCGACCTCGGTGCCCGGCCCTGCTCAACCGCCTTCCGGCAGGCTTCGATAATCTCGGCCCGCGCCCCGTAGCTGAGCGCCAGGGTCAAGGTGAGGCCCGGGTTGGCGCGGGTCTCGGCAATCAGCTCCTCAAACTTCCTGCGCACCGCTTGGGGCAGGTCCCCGAGCCGGCCAATCGCCCGAACCCGGACCCGGTTCTTCATCAGGTCGGCCCGCTCTTCATCAACGCTCTGAGAAAGGAGCCTCATCAGGGTGCTGACCTCTTTTTTGGGTCGCTGCCAGTTTTCGGTGGAGAAGGTATAGACGGTCAGAAACCGGACGCCGATCTCACCGCAGGTCTGGACAACCTCCTTGAGTGCTTTCACCCCGGCGCGGTGGCCGAAGACCCTGGGCAGACCCCGTTTTCTCGCCCAGCGGCCATTGCCGTCCATGATGCAGGCGATGTGAACCGGGACCTTGCTCAACGCTTTACGCTCCACGCACTACCTCCGCTACCAACCCATGTGCAGGCCCTTCGTCCTTCCTCATTCCCCCTGCCGCTTTTCCCCGGGAGGGTCACTTCTCCATTATCTCGGCCTCTTTGCGCCGCAAGAGTTCGTCGAGCCTGGTGATGAACTCGTCGGTCAGTGTCTGGAGTCGCTTCTGTGCCGCCTTGGCGTCGTCCTCGGAGATCTCCTTCTCCTTTTCCAGTTTCTTGATTTGCTCATTTGCCTCCCGGCGGATGTTTCTGACCGCCACCCGGGCATCCTCGGTCAGCTTGGCACAGAGCTTGACCAGGTCCCGCCGGCGCTCCTCGGTAAGCGGCGGGATTGGGATGCGAATCAGATTGGCTTCCACCTTCGGCACCAGCCCCAGCTCGGCCACAAGGATTGCCCGCTCAATCTCAGAAAGGAGTGTCCTATCCCAGGGTTGAACCACAAGCTGCCTGGGCTCAGGCACGGAGATGCTTGCCAGCTGCTTGAGCGGAGTTGGGGTTCCGTAGTAGTTCACCTTGACACCGTCAAGGATTGCGGGATTCGCCCGGGCGGTCCGGATTCGGACAAACTCCGCCTCGAGCACCTCTACCGTCTTGGTCATCTTGCTCTTGGTCTCGGCAAACAGTTTTTCTAACATACGAGACTCCCGATTTGCTTTCCAGAGACAATATCAATAATCGCCTTCGGCCGTCGGATGTCAAATACCACCACCGGTATCCGGTGCTCCTGGCACAGGGCAAAGGCCGCCAGGTCCATAACGGCAAGCCGCTCAGTCAGAGCCTGTTCGAAGGTCAGCCGGCGGTAAAACCGAGCCCGTGGGTCTTTTTTCGGGTCAGCGGAATAGACGCCTTTGACCCAGGTCCCTTTGAGAATCACTTCCAGCTCAAGCTCGACGGCGCGCAGCGCCGCAGCAGAGTCGGTGGAGAAGAAGGGATGGCCGGTCCCGCCGGAAAGGACCAGGATGTTTCCGTTATCAAGACAATGCCGGGCCCGCTCCAGGCTGAACCCTTCGACCAGACCGGCGACAGGAAAGGCGCAGAGGTGCTGCACCGGGGTCTTTTGGCCAAGTTTTTCGGTAAGCTCTAACCCATTGATGACCGTGGCGAGCATACCGGCCCTGTCCAGTGTCACACGACTGTCACCACTCCTCAGGTCGCGTCCGCGGACGATGTTGCCGCCGCCGACGACAACCGCCACTGCCACCCGGCGTCGCTGAACTGAGGTCAGCTGACGGATAATCGATGCCAGAAGTTGCGGCTGGGAAAAACACTCGCCGGAAATCTTGACCAGGACCCGTCGGTAGGACCGACTACTCACCCAGTTTGAAGCGTGCGAACCGCCGGACTACGATGTTCTCGCCGAACTTGGCGATGTTCTCCTTCAGGTAATCGCCCACGGTCTTCTCCGGAGCCTTCACGAACTGCTGCTCCAGAAGGCAGACATCGGCATAGAACTTCTCCAGCTTTCCCGAGACAATCTTCTCGACGATGTGGGCCGGTTTGCCTGACTGGGCCACCTGCTCGGCATAGATGCGCCGTTCCCGCTCAATCACCTCGGCCGGCACACCCGAGCGGTCAATCGCCAGTGGGTCGCAGGCGGCGATGTGCAGCGCCAGGTCCCGGACGAACCGCCGAAACTCGTGATTCCGGGCAACAAAGTCGGTCTCGGTGTCCACCTCAATCAGGACTCCGAGCCGCTCTCCAGGATGGATGTAGGAATCTATCACTCCGGCCGCGGTCGGCCGCTCCGCCTTCTTTGCCGCCTTGGCAATGCCCCGCGACCTGAGAATCTCGATTGCCTTTTCAATATTGCCGCCCGCCTCTTCCAGCGCGGTCTTGCAGTCCATGACTCCGGCACCGGTCCGGCGTCTCAGCTCAGCAACCATTTCCACCGGTTGACTCATTGACTCTCCTTCCGGGACTGGGCCTGGTCGGCCCCCTCGGTCTCGGTATCGAATTGCTTGCGGCCGCACAGCACCGCATCGGCGATGAAGCTTGTGACCAGCTTGATGGAGCGGAGGGCATCGTCATTCCCGGGTATTGGGTAGTCAATCTTTTCCGGGTCGCCATTGGTGTCAATCAGCGCCACAATCGGAATCTTCATCCGCCGGGCCTCAGCAACTGCGGTCGCCTCCCGCACCGGGTCAACAACAAACAGTGCGCCCGGCAGCCGGTCCATCTGCTTCAGCCCGCTGAAAATCTTGGCCAGATTCCGGTACTCCCGTTGGAGCAGCAGCGTCTCCTTTTTGGTGCTGGTCTCCACCTGGCCCTCGGCCAGGATGCGCTCAAGCTCCGACAGCCGGGCAATCCGGGTTGCCACCACATCAAAATTGGTCAACAGCCCGCCAATCCAGCGCACGGTCACATAGTAGGCACCGCAGCGCTTGGCCTCCTCCTCGATGATTGGTCGGGCCTGCTGCTTGGTGCCGACGAACAGGATGTCATTACCGGTCTCGGTAACATTCCGCACCATCTCATAGGCAAGGCGCAGCCGCTCCAGTGACCTCTCAAGGTCAATGATGAAGATGCCGTTCCGCTTGCCGTAGATGAACGGCTTCATCTTCGGGTTCCAGCGCCGCGCGTGATGGCCGAAATGGAGTCCGGCCTCAAGCAGCTGCTTCATGGTTAGCGTTTGGTCCATTGGAACCGCTTCC
>JBDRUJ010000091.1:0-1073 GCA_039801285.1 Caldifarciminota bacterium | reverse complement strand
AGGCCGTACTTCATCCGTTCCTTCTCGCGTGGGTCGCGCTTCAGAAGCTCGGCACTCTTCAGGGTCTTGCGCAAATCCGGGTTATGGGCTACGAGCGCCCGGGCCAGCGCCAGCGAGACCGCACCCGCCTGGGCACTGAGACCGCCACCAGCCACAGTGCAGGTTGCCCCAAACTGACTTGCCGTGCCGGTGGTGTGCAATGGTGCCGTTGCCAGTCGCACGAGGTCGCTCCGGCCGAAATAGCTCTCCAGGGGCCGGCCATTGACGGTGATGCCGTTTCCCGCCGGCATCAGCCACAACCGGGCAGTTGCAGTCTTGCGACTGCCGGTTGCAAAGATAGTTTCCGCCACTTCAGTTGAGAACAACCGGTTTAGGGTTCTGGGCCTGATGCCGGTGCTCCGGCCCGGGATAGACATGGAGCCGGCGGATGCGGCGAGCCTGGAGCCGGTTCTTGGGTAGCATCCGTTTCACCGCCAGCTCCAGGGGTCGGGTTGGAAACTTTTCTACGAGCTGCCGATAGGAACGAGCCTTCAGATGACCGGGCAGCGTCGAGTGCCGGTAATAGAGTTTCTCATTGAACTTGTTACCGGTCAGCCTGATGGCGCTGGCATTTATCACCACCACATGGTCACCCGAGTCAACATGGGGCGTCCAAGTGGGCCGGTGCTTGCCCATGAGAATCCGGGCTATCCGGCTCGCCAGCCGGCCCAAAACCTGGCCCCGGGCATCAACCAGGTGCCATTCGCCGCGGGCCGCTTCTTGCTTACCGACAAAAGTCTTCATTACAATCTATCTTTATACTCTAATAGCCTTCTTTGTCAATGTTGACCGAAGAGAAAACTTAGTAAGCATAGCAGATTCTGATACTAAATCAAGTGCGGCCGTAGACCACCTGGCCATGCCTGATTGTCATCCGGACCGGGTTGTGGCCCAGCCGATAGGTCAGGTGCCGGTAGTCGGGAACATCGGTGACAATAATATCCGCCCATTTCCCGGGCTCGATGGTGCCCAGTTCCTTTTCCAGCCCGAGCGCCCGGGCCGCATTCACCGTCACGCCCCGCAGCGCCTCGACA
>JBDRUJ010000090.1:0-6869 GCA_039801285.1 Caldifarciminota bacterium | reverse complement strand
GACCCGCTTCTTCTTCCCGGTCGAGCCGACCTCAGGCATCGGGTCCAGCTCCTTCCAGGAGTCGCCAGCTATGAAGTAGCGCCAGAACTCGCAGGTGTTACCACCCTTGAGCGCGTAGATGGAGCCGTCATAGTAGGCGGCACAGCCACCATCCTTGGACTTCTTGGACTTGCCGGAGGAACCCAAGAACGGCATGCCTTTGAGGACCAGGGGGTCCCAGGCCCGGGCGGCGATGTCAAAGCGCCGGAACTCGTGAACCTTCGCCTTGTGGGCGTAGATGAACCGGTTGCCATCATAGACCAGCCATGAGCCCTTTTCCCATTTTGGATAGGCGCCAGCCGGTGCATCCGGCAGGCTCTGCCACTGGCCGGTCACGGTGTTGTAGCAGAGGAAGTCGGCCTTGTAGCCCTTCAGGAGATAGACATAGCCGGTATCGTTCTGAACCACATAGACCATGTCGGTTCCGCCCTTCACCCTCTTGCCGCTGGCGCCAAGCGGGACATCAATCAGTTGAACCCAGGAGTCGCCTCCAATGTCGTAACGCCAGAAGCCCAGGGTGTTGTTACCCTTGGTCATGAAGATATGACCCTGACCATCGGCGCAACCGACGCAGCCCTTCCTGGGCAGTCTGTTCTCGGTCCCCGGCTTGATTTGAGCAAGGGCCTGCCATGAGTCACCATCAACAAAGTAGCAGTAGAAGTCACTGGTCTTGTTGCCCTTGGCCGCATAGATGCGCTGGTTGTCTTCGGAGAATGCAAGCCATGCGCCATCCTTCACCATCTTTCCGGAGGGTCCGGCTGGAAGGCTTTGCGCCTCGTGCCACCCCTCAGGCCAGACCGGGACTACCCAGAAGTCGGCACAGGCCGTGTCGTTATCCGGAATCTGTTCAGTTGCGAGCCGGGTGTAGCAACAGGCGGTGAAGGAGCCAACCGACCCGTTCCATCCTGGAAAACTGACCAGGGTATCACAGAATGGCAGACCGGTCGGCAGGAGAATGCTGTCGTGATATTTCAGACCGCCATCGTTTATTATGAAGTGGAGTTTTGTGCTTTCCCGGTCGGTCCCGTAATTGACCACAACCGCCTGAGGTGTTACCAATCCGGGATGGACTAAGCCAAGTGGGGTGGCGATTGCCTTTACCGCTACATCATGAACCAGGACAGTGGTGCTGGTCTGGGTCCGGTCGTTTTCGGGATTCAGGTCGGGTCGGAGCCCGGTTGAGCAGGATACTGCAAAGGTTCCGCGGGATGGTGCGGTCCAGTTGGGAAAGGTGACCTGCAGTGTCTCGCCTGGGAAATGGCCGATGACGGTCTTGGTCTGGTGGTAGGATGTCCCGATTTTCATCCGCACCTGATAGGTCTCGATATGGTCACCATAGTTGTAAACCTGGCATGAGGGAGTGACCACCGTCCCCGAGTCAACAGAGGCCGGTGGCGCCATAATCCTTGTGCAGCCGACATCGTAGAATGCCACCCGGCAGGTCCCGATATGGGGTCGGAGGTTTTTGCCGGTCACAACCAGCTTCATCGTTCCGGTGTGGGGCGGGTTGATGGAAAAGCTTGCCTCACCATCGTGGTTGGTTACCTGATAGTCGTAGAGCACCGTATCCATTGACAGGCAGACCAGAGCGCCGCTGAAGGGGTGGGAGTCGAGCTCCACCTTTACGGTCCACTGCTGGGCCATCATGGGAATTACGGTGTCGTAGGTGACCGTTGGCCGTCGGGGCCGGCCGGTCCAGACATTCAGCTCCGGGTCACCAAGCAGGTTCCACTCGATGTAGCGGTTCACATTGCTGTAGAGTGAATCCACCCAGAACCTCCCGCGCAGGGTTGCCGTCCCCAGATGGCAGCAACCCTCCTGGTACAGGGCATGGAAGAAGCCCCGGAAGCAGGCGCTGCGGTATTTCGACACATGGTTGGCACCCAGTGTGGAACCGAAGTAGGCAATCGCACCGCCGAGCGCGTCGGGCGAGCCGGCCCGGACAAATTTGTCGCCATACATTGTCTCACCTGGATACAGGGTCACAGTGGCGCAGGTGCCGGCAATAACAATCGGCAGTTTTGCACCGTTTACCCAGGAGTAGGGATTTATCTGATGGAAGGGCGAGTACCAGGTAGCGGTGCCCTGTCCCCGATAGGTGATGAAGACCCGACCGTCGTTGGCCGCAGCGGTCACATGAGAACTGTTGTGTCCCCAGAAGTCGGCCAGACTCTCGGCCAGGATGTAACCGTTATTCTCCCAGTACTTCCGGACGAACCTTGAGTCGTCCTGATAGTAACTGTCCGGCGGGACATCCTCCCGGACCACGGTTGTCCCCTTCAGGAACCAGGAGGTGTCACCGGTATCGGCGGGCAGCTCATAAGCCAGGACCTTGGCCACTTGGGTGCTGCACTCCCGGAGATTTCCCACCCAGAAGCGCCCGACCGGGAGCTCCATTTTGTAATCGCCCGACATGTCGCCATAGTAGCAGTCATTCACATTGTTGCGGCTCGGGATGAAGTCCGGGCTGCCTACGAG
This sequence comes from Caldifarciminota bacterium, assembly GCA_039801285.1. Classification (GTDB taxonomy): domain Bacteria; phylum Hydrothermota; class Tepidihabitantia; order Tepidihabitantales; family Tepidihabitantaceae; genus JBDRUJ01. The sequence goes on along the minus strand of JBDRUJ010000090.1, from coordinate 4,352 downwards.
AAGGACATATTCGGGCCTGATTGGCCAGTTATCATAGGCATTCTTGATGTAGTTTCTTATCTGAGCGGTGTCGGTCCCGGTTGAACAGGTCGGGACAATTCTCGCCAGCATTCCCTTCTCCGTCTTCCATTTGGCCAGCGGCTGGACGACATCAACAAACGAATCGGCGCAGATGATGAGATAGCGTGCGCCTTCCAGGCCGATTGCTACGGAAACCAGGGTCAATAATAACAGAACTCTTTGCCGCATCTTTGCCTCCATTGTGCCCAATGACCAGACGGTCCTGTTCCCGGCATCGGGCTTCATCCACCTCGGGCCGGAGCATCTCTCAAACTACTGGCACTGTTGGATGAACCCAATGGGGATACAAAAATATACGTCCAACTCGATTTGTGTCAAGAAGGCGCTGGTCCTCAAAAATAATCTGCCCGAAATCTGGAACGGAACGCATTATTCTCTTGTGACCAGGGCAGCTTCTGGCATCCTCATGACCCATGGTTGTTACCTTTCCCAAACAGACCTGTTCCCAGAAGGGCCGGAGGTCGGTAATCCTTGCCAACGCCCGTGGCTATTGCGCGCTCGTCCACACCACCAACCGGCGCCGGCTCAGACAGACTCGGTTCCGCTTCTACCACAAGAACAGTGCCTCCCTGTCGAAAATAAGAACGGCTCACTGGTCAGAGCGGACATCGGCCGCCGGCGCTACGAGACCCGACAGGAGTTCTGGCAACTCGTGCCCGGTTCCGATTTGGAGCGGGCAAAGGTCAGAAAACTCTCAAACCGCTGCTTGAACCGGTCTCCGCGACCGGGCAGGAGCCAGACCGGAATGCGAATCTTTCTGCCGTCCCGCAGTTCAATCATCCAGACTTCTGCCCGCCACTCACTGTGTCCGACCAGCGGCAAGACTTTCCTGCCCGGCAACGAATCTACCCGTTTGACTTCCGATGGCCGGATATACCACAGTATCTGTCCTTTCTCGTCAATCTCCTGAAGAGCGGTATCGGTGATAATCAGCCGTTTCCCGATAGAATGGATAAAGCCGTGCGGGTCGGCAACGAGCCCCATCATTCCCAAGGCAATCGCAATCAGCCCGGAAAGCGCAATCACCAGACCGATTGTGCCCATGCTGAAGAGCATTGTGATTCCAACAAGACCGATACCGACGATTAGACTGGCGGCAAGTCCTGTGCGATAGCGATACTCAAGGGGGATGGCGGCTTCCTGTGTCAGAAGGCTTGATTGGAGTTTATCGTTTTCCATTACACTCCTCCCATTGTAATCCTATATATTGTAGCAGATTCTTTCCGGTAGTCCAGAATCGCAGCTTGTTAGCAGCGGGCGGTGCCGTTATTGGACGGCTACCGGCACGAGAATGCGAAAGGTGTCTTCCAGGAACCGACCACGGAAATCGAGCAGGTGGATTCCGGCTGGCATCGTTTCGAGACCAAGAGACCAACCGGGAGAGTAATAGATTGTGTCGCCGCGCTTGGGCCCGGGGGCCTGTGCATCAATAAAGCTCCCGAAGAAGGGAAAGGTTACTACCAGGGAGAAGAGTTCGATGTCGTGGTTGAAGGAGTATTGAAAATCGGTTCTTGTAAGATTTTGGGTCCGGGCACCAAAACCCGCGATTAGCAGTTCCTGATAGATTTTCATTTCGATACGGCCTAAATCAATCTCCCGGCCGGCGCCGACCCGGAACGGCTGGCCGAGGGTCTCGGGTTGGTATTCACCGCCATATACACCTGCCAAGTCGCCATCGCCAATTCTCTCATCGAGGTCAACATCCTGCCAGGCACGGAGAAAGTAGGTTCCGGCGGGCACAGCATCAAACCGGAAGGTAGCCCGGGACGGGCTTGCGGTGGGACAGGCTGAGACTGCCTGCACGGGCAATCCTTGCGAATCGTCAGAAGGGAACAGTTCGACGCGAACACTTTCAAGCCGGCCGGTTGTGCCGGGCCTGAGTTCCAGAAAGCCGGTTACCGTGCCGAACCGGCTGCAGCTGAGAGAAATGAGACTTGCCAGGGCGAAAGCCCAAAGACTGGCTTTACGGCATTGGCACCCTACGTGTTTCATCGGGCCAGGCGAACCGCTGCCAACTGCTCTTGCAGTTGTTGTTTGGCTTGTTGAATGCGACGCTGCCGGATATCAATCTTGCGGGCATAGCCGTTCGCAACATTCTGTTTGATTTCAAACTCGTTCTGGTCGGAGTTAGCCAGAGCCTGGAATGCCTGAGACGAAGCCTCGAGATAGGCGCGCCGGTCCTGCAGGTCGGTATTGAGGAGGCTGAGATAGTTCTGGGCTGCGGTGTAAAGAATACTCAGCCGATAGCCATCCAGCCCTGGACGGCGCGAAGTCTCTCTGATTCGCTCCGCCGCCTGCTGGGCGGCGGTCAGGTCCAGGGCTGCGCTTTCGGCAATCACCTGCGCCTGCCGGACCCGGGCGATGGCCGGTTCCAGTTGTTCGGCAACGGGCATGACGGTGGGAAGGCAGGCCTGCGCCCGCTGCCAGCGGCTCATCGCCCAAGCAACCGCCGAGTCGATACTGGCTACTGCTTGGACTGCAGCTGCGACCAGCACCGCCCTCTGGTCTTCAGTGACACTGCCGGCACTGACTACTGGTGAAGGGGTTGTTTTTTCGGGTGCCGAGGGCGGAAGAGACTGGGAATGAAGCGGTGCCGGTCTCGGACGCAAGGCATCGGGTTGGATGCGCAGAATGAGAACCAGGGCTGTCCCGACAATAACCGCTGTTACAATCAGCACCCATTTCCGGAATTGAGCAATCCGTCGTTCTCGTGACGGGTCGGGCTTGAAGACGAGCGTCGGCCGGGGTTCAGCCTCTTTTATTCCGTTGCGCTCAGGTTTGTTTGAATCCTCGGGGGGCTTCGGCTCCTGGTTCATTTCAGACATTTCAAGACAAAATATGCCAATCTGATTGTGAAGTCAAGATTGTTTTGACAGGAAACAGGAGGGACTGGTGGAGAGTCTCTTGAGAACGGATTTGAGTCAACGAACCTGATACCAGTTGCTATTCGGCCTCTTCAGGTTCGAACTGGTCCTTGCTTGCACCGCAAACCGGACATACCCAGTCATCAGGCAGACTCTCGAACGGCGTTCCGGGCGGAATGTCATTGTCCGGGTCGCCGTTTGCCGGCTCATAGACATAGCCGCAGACAGAGCACACAAACCGTTTCATCTGGGTTCTCCTTTCTAATCTCCTGAGGCGGAAGCCTTTCCGGCATCATTGCACTTTTCCGAAACACGGGTGGCAATCAGCCGGCCCAAGTCGCGGCACTTCTGTTTCGCTGCATCATCGGGGACGAACTTCACCCGGAGCGGTTCGCCGACAAGTTCCCAGCCCATCCCGTGCAGTTCCTGAGCAATGATGCTGGAAGCCTCGCCGCTCCAGCCGTAAGAGCCGAAGGTCGCACCGACCTTGTTTCTGGGTTTGAGTCCTTTCATATAGGTCAAGAGGTCGGCAATTGTTGGAAACAGCCCGTTATTTATCGTCGGCGAGCCGATGGCCACTGCACCGGCATCGAGGATTTCGGTCATGATTGCACTGCGGTCGCTAGCACGCAACGGCATGACCTTTGTATCAACACCACTCTCCATCGCGCCGTCGGCAATCGCCTGGGCCATCAGCGCCGTGCTGTGCCACATCGTGTCATAAGCAATCACCAGCTTCCTTCCGGGCTGCTGTTCAGCCCATTGCCGATACCAGCGAACGATTGTTTCTGGTTCCTTGCGCCAAATCGGGCCGTGGTCCGGGGCGATGGTCTTTATGCTTAGTCCCTTGATACGCTCCAGCAGTTTTGCCACCAATCCGGAATAGGGGAGAAGGATATTTGCGTAGTACTTCTTGGCTTCGTAAAGCATCAGGTCGAGTTCGGTTTCGTCGGCAAACCGTTTGCTGTGAGCAAGATGCATCCCGAAGCCGTCCTGAGAGAAGAGGAGTTCATCCTCAACGAGATAGGTTACCATGCTGTCGGGCCAGTGGAGCATGCGGGTTTCTAGGAACTTGAGGGTGAGGTTGCCGATGTCAAGTGTGTCGCCGTCCTGCACAGCCACCAATTCGTAATCAAAATGGAAGTGCTCACGCAACGCCTTCACCCCGTTTGCCGAGGCAAAGACCTTTTCCGGTTTTACCGCTTCGATAATTGCTGGTAGAGCGCCGGAGTGGTCCATCTCGGCGTGATTGGAGATGATGTAGTCAATGTCCACAGGGTTTATCACCGAGGCAATGCGTGACAGCAGTTCATCCTTGAATGGAGACTTTACCGTGTCAATCAGGGTAATCTTGTCGGCGAGAATCAGATAGGCGTTATAGGTGGTGCCCCGGTTTGTTGTATAGCC
>JBDRUJ010000089.1:2833-7040 GCA_039801285.1 Caldifarciminota bacterium | reverse complement strand
TAGCAGTAGTTGTCAACCTTCTGGGCCAGAGCCTCAACACCACCGCCATTGACCGAATAGGTTCCGAGGATTCTGGGGTTGCGCGGGTCCTGGATGCTGACGCAGTGGAGGTTGCCGTGATAGGGGTTCCACTCCCGCTCCGCAACATAGGCGATTGAGTCCTTCAGGGCAACTTTGTAGGTGTAATATGGTGTTGCCACCTGGCCGAGGAGATGGGGATGGGCCGGATCGGCAAGACCGACGCAGACCAGGCCGTCGTAGTTGGCAACATAGGCAATGGTGTCTCGGAGAACCAGCCGCCTGGGCCAGCCCGAAAGGGGAAGGTGGCTGAGTTCCACCGGGTGACGGATGTCGGTGACATCAACAACACTCATCCCGAACCAGCGGTCGGCGGTTACCACCAGATTGCCTTCACGCCAGGCGCCGTTGAGCTCTCCGGGCCTGAAGACCCGTGCCCGCACCACCGGTGAACCGGGATTGGCCAAGTCGGCAACCAGCAGGTCACGCGACCAGACACCGACATATCCCCACCGGCCCGAGACCGCAGCATCCTGAGGCCCGTTCTGGGCGGTAAAGCTTCCCCGATAGACCGGCTGGGCCGGATTGGTGATGTTCAGGACCCTAATGTCCATCTGCTGGCCCCGGCAGACAAGGCAGAGGCTGTCGCCAATCCCCAGGCCGAAGGCAAGATAGCCGGCATCGTATTTGCCGACCCGCTCCATGTTCCTGGTATCAAAGACCAGGAGTTCGGTGTCACCGCAGCAGTAGAGGTAGTCACCCTTGAGCTCGACATCTCGGAGCCAGCTGGTGGCGAGGGTCTCAGCAATCTGTGGCTGGGCCGGATTGGCGATGTTCAGGACAATCAGTCCGGATTGATGGGCGACAAAACAGAGGCTCTCCTTGACTGCCAGGCGGTAGCTGCCGGAGAGTGCCAGGCTGCCAAGCGGTATCAGGTTGCCGGGGTCGCGGGCGTTGTAGATGGTGAAATTGTCACCGAGGGCAAAAAGCAGGGTGTCCCTGCACACGACATCCTGAACCCAGGGCGCCGGCACGGAACTGAGTAACCGGGGTGCCTGAGGGTTGGCAACCGAGAGGACCAGGATGCCGTTGAAGCGGTCGGCGATGAAGGCAAGACTCTCCTTCAGGGCGACGCCATTGGCGATGCCCAAGGTGTTATAGCGGCCGAGGAGCCGGATGCTTTCAGGCCGGGAGACCTCAAAGATATCCAGCCCCCGTTCGCAGGCGGTGTAGAGTTTGCCATCGGCGACGACCAGCTTCCGGTCGGCACCGGAATAGAGGCCATCGGAGACAAACTCAACGGTCTGACTGAGAATTGTGAGAAGAAGGATAAGGTGCATCAAGGCCTCCTTTGCTTATTCCACGAGGACGAACTTCACAGGTGGCCCGGAAGATTCTGAGAAGACCCGGGCAAAGTAGATGCCGGCACCGAGCCGGCGGCCCTGCTGGTCGAGGCGGTTCCAGATGATTTCGGTTCCGGGCCCGGCGAGCTCTGACACCAGCCTTCCGGTGTTGTCATAGATACGGAGCCTCTGGCCCGGGCGACTCAGAGAAAAGCGGACGAGTGTCTGGGCCGGGTTGGGCCGGATTGCGAGGATTATGCCGGGGAGAAGAGCCGGAAACTCTTCGACGCCGACGAGCGTGACAAGGCAGCTGTCGAGAACCCAGTTGTCCGGGTCGGGGGTAAGGCTCAGAGGCTCAGCCCGGAGCAGAAAGCTGTCGGACTGGATGGTGTCCTGAGGTCTGATTGTTACGAAGAGGCTTTCGGACTGGCAGTTGATTCTGACCGGCAGCGGCATATGGAAGAGACGACAGGAGTTGGTGTCGTTGCGCTGGATGAGCCGGGTCTGGACCTGCCAGCTGTCACCCCGTGGCTCCTTGCTCCAGAACAGGGTCCAGCGCGGATAGCCACGGTCATAGACCCATTCGTTGAAGAACCAGTCGAGGTCAAGGCCGGTGACCTGCTCGGTGATGCGCTGAAAGTCATCGGTCGAGACGGTGCCATATCTGAAGGAGTCGCCATAGGTGCGGAGTGCCCGATAGAAGATGCCCGGCTGCTCCCAGGCGGTGTCGCCCGTCACGAACTGCAGCATCCTCAGGACCCAGGAGCCTTTGCAGTAGATGATGCCGTAGTTGTAGATTTCGGGCCAGGGCGGGTTGTAGATTGGGAAGTCACGGGCGCGATGCTGACTGAAGAACTGCCGCGCCTTGCCCGCAATGTAATTCTGAAAGTAGGGTCGGCCGTTGAGATGGCCCATGTAGAGGCACTCGGCCCATGAGGCAAAACCTTCGTTGAGCCAGACATCGGCATAGCCGACATGGGTGACCATGTCGCCCCACCACATGTGGGAGAGCTCATGGCAGATTGTTGCCTCGCCGCCACCGCCAATCAGGCTGGTGTGGAGCATCACCTGGGTCTGATGTTCCATGCCGCCCCACTGGAACCCGTAATAGCCCGGGACCAGGCCGAACCGCTCGAAGGGATAGGGACCGAACCGGCAGGTGTCGGCATAGTAGCGCATCATGTCCGGGACATTGCGGTAACCGTTGCGGGTTGCGGCTGAGTCACGGGGCCACATGTAGTAGATAAGCGGAATGGTCCCGCCACTTGGGCAGGTGACAGTCGTGTCCCAGCGGGCGAAGCGGGAGGCGGAGAAGGTCATGAGATAGGGGCAGATGGGATAGGGGTGGCGCCACCACCAGGTCCGCTTGCCACCAGGGGCAACCGTGACCGAGTCGAGCCAGCCATTGGCACAGGCCTGAAAAGTGTCGGGAATTGTCAGGTTTATCATGCAGCCGCGCTCCGCCTTGTCATTGGGCAGGTCCCAGCAGGCGAACCAGTAGTGATTGTCGCGCGGGCAACCGCAGGTCATCGCATGGGCATGGAGAATGCTGGGCGGCCGGGCAAAGAAGAAGCCAATCTGCTGGGCGGTGCTCTCACGGTGGAAGAAGATGTCAATCAGGGTTGAGTCGTTCCGGGGCAGAGGAGTGTCCAGGTTGAGCCGGAGTTGCCCGGAGGAGGTGGAGAAGGAAATCGGTACGCCATAGCGCTTCACCGAGTCGCAGACCAGCCCGGCGAAGTCAAAGGCGAAGGTATCGAGCATAGGAACATTGCTTTTGAGCCAGACCTGCTCGTGGCAGAGATAGCTGGCATTGGTCATCGGCAGGTCGAAGTCGAGGCGATAGTGCCGGACATCATAGGAGTGGAGCGACTCGGCAAAGACCGGCCAGGTCTCCAGCCGGGGCTGGGGATGGGGTGGAGGACCGGGGGGCAGGTCATTAATCGGCGGGGTTATTGTCATCAGGACAAGACCCAGAAGTGCCAACAGAGGGTTGGTCATCGGTTTCTCCTTTTTCTCAAAGATATATAGATATTGGCCAGTATGTCAAATGTTGGATTGGGTTCAATGATGAACTATAATAGTGAGATGAAGCGATTATCAGTTCTGGTCCTGACCCTGAGCTGGGGTTTTGGAGGGTTTGTAAAGCTTCCTTATCTCCAGAGCCTGACCGACTCAAGCGTGGTGCTATGCTGGGAGCAGTCGGACAGCGCGCCGGCCCGCATTGAGTTCGGCCTGAGCCTGCCACCCGGTCAGGTGGTGCTCGACTCCAGCCGCAGTCGCTGCCGCGAGGTGCTGATTAGCGGTCTTGTTTCCGACACCTGTTACTATTATCGGGTGATTGTCAATGGCGACACCAGTCCGACCTGCCGCTTCAGGACACCGTCGGTTTCCATGGGTCACTTCCGGTTGGTAGCTTATGGCGATAACCGGACCGACAGCGCCGCTCATCAGCAGGTTGTCAACCGGCTGCTTCAGACCGTGCCGCCACCGATGCTGCTCATCAATGTCGGCGACCTGACCGAGAACGGCACCGAGGAGGAGTTCCAGACCTTCTTCAATATCAGCCGCGAACTGCTCGGCGGTTTTCCGTTGTTTCCGGCAATCGGCAATCATGAGATGCGGAACATCGGGACATTTCTCAACCGGTTTGTGCTGCCGGGAAATGAGCATTACTACACGGTGCGCTGGGGCAATGCCGTCTTCCATGTCCTTGACAACTACTCTGATTTTTCCCCGGGCAGTGAGCAATACAACTGGCTGGTCAATCAGCTGCTTCAGGACAGCGCCACACCGTCACTGCGGCATATCTTCATTGTCTTTCACGAGCCGCCCTGGACAACCAGTCT
>JBDRUJ010000089.1:0-2823 GCA_039801285.1 Caldifarciminota bacterium | reverse complement strand
TTCGAGCAATCTAGAGGTGCGGGAGTTCCTCTGCCCTCTGTTCAGCCGCTTCCATGTGGACATGGTCTTCTGCGGCCATATTCATGCCTATGAACACAGTCTGGTTGATGGAGTTCATTATATTACGACCGGCGGGGGCGGGGCTCCGCTCCATACCGAATGGGCGGAGCCGGAGCCATGGACAGTTTATCGGGAGGCGGTTCATCAGTTCACGCTGATTGACATTGCCGGTGATACGGTGTTCAGTCGCGGTGTCAGGACCGATGGCTCGGAGTTCGATTCGCTGACCATCGTCCGCCGGACCCCGGCCCTGAAGGAAGCCGGTTCGCCGGTGTCGGGCCGGTTCGGTCTGAGATATCTCTCCGGGGCGATTGAGCTGACCCTGGGCACAGCCGATGTGCTGACCTTGGCGGTTTATGACGGTCTGGGCCGGAAGCTTCGGGCTTTTGGCCCGCACCATTTTGCCGAAGGCCGAAACCGGTTACCCTGGCAGCCGGAGCGGTCGGGCACCTATTTCATTGTTTGCCGCGCCTCGACCAGGAAGCAGGTGGCACGACTGGTGTTTGTTCAGTAGCGGGTTAGTGCTGAAAAAGCAGCTCGGCAATCTGCAGGGCGTTCAGGGCGGCACCCTTGCGCAGATTGTCGGTCAGGACCCAGAGGGAGATTTCCTCCGGCTCAGCGCCCTGCCGCACCCGGCTCACATAGACCAGGTCCTTTCCCCGGCAGTCAAGGGGCGTGGCAAACCTCTCGCCAACATCAAGCAGCACTCCAGCCGCATCCTTCAAGACCCCATTGGCATCTTTCGGCCTGACCGGTTGGGAGAATCGGCAGGTGACTGCTAGCGAGTGTCCGACGGTGACGGGCACCCGGACGCAGGTCACATTTATCTTCAGGCCGGGCAGGCCCAGAATCTTGCGGGTCTCGTGAATCAGCTTCAGTTCCTCTTCAGAATTGCCATGAGAGTCAAACGGGCCAATCTTGGGAATCAGATTGTCGGCTATCTGAAGCTTGAGTGGGCTCTCTTTGGTATCCGGCTTCTGGTGCAGGGCCAGGAACTCGGTTTCATAGAGGAGCTGCTCCAGTGCCGGCCGGCCCGCGCCTGATACCGACTGATAGGTGGCAACCGAGAGCTTCTCAAGGCCGAAGCGGCAGTGCAACGGGTAGAGTGCCACGACGAGCGGGATGGTGGTGCAGTTGGGGTTGGCGATAATATTCTTGTGGCCCTTGAGCGCTTCAGGATTCACCTCGGGCACGACAAGCGGCACCCCTTCCTGCAGCCGGAACTCGCTGGACTTGTCAATCACCGGACAGAGCTTGCTGACCTGGGGAACAAGCTTCCGGGCCAGCTCATTCTCCAGGCAGAAGAAGGCAATGTCCAGACCGGTGAATGCCTCGACTGCCACCTCCTGGACCTCCAGCTCCCTATCCCGGAAGGATAGCTTAGTTCCCGCGCTGCGGCTTGAGGCGAAAAGCCGAAGCTCCTCCACCTTGTGCGGGCTGGCTTCAAGGATGCGCAAAAGCGTCTCGCCCACAAGGCCGGTGGCTCCGGCAATACCGATTCGCTTCATCTGTTATACTAAATACCCCAACTTCCGGCTGCTGTCAATCGGACTCAGGGTGTCCGACACCGCCTGGCCGGCTACAACTGGTAGGCGCCGCACCAGTGGCAACGGGGGTCTTCAGTGGAGAGGGCAATCGGCCGCTCACATTTCTGACAGCGCCAGCGTTCGGTCTGCTGCCGGAGCCACTCATCAATTGCACCAGTGGAGATTTGCCTGAGATTTGCCCTGAGGTCCATGCCGGCAGATAGATACTCCTGAGCGAGTCCGTTCCAGCGCTGGCATTTGGAGATTTCCGGGCATTCGGCGCAGGTCTCCAGTTTTGCCCGGTGGAGGCATTTGAGGATGTTGCAGTCCCTGCCCCAGCCTTCGGCCCGGGCCCAGCCGATGATGTGCACCGCCCGGCAGCCCTCACAGCGAATCTCCGAAGGGAGGCAGTTGTGTCTCCGGGCAACTTCAAGGAGGAGCTTGCCCTTGTCCTTGTAGGCGCGGTAAATCTCGCATGCGCCACAGTAGATGCCGCACCGGCCCGCGAGGTTCTTCAAGACCGAAAAAGCTTAGCAGAATATTTTCCCAAGGCAAGTCCGACAGGGGATTGAGGGCGGAGCAAGCTCCACAAAACCCAGCCTCAGCGAAGAGGCGCCCGACGTCCGAGGTGAGGAAGCGGGTCGAAGGATTCGTTTAGACCAGGATAGTTTCCAACCATCCTTTGCCATCAAATCAAACGGCTATTGGACCACGGCAACTCTCCTGGTTATTGTGCGGTTCGGGGTCTGGATTTTCAAAAAGTAGACTCCGGAGGAAACTGTTCTGAGGTCAATCTCCCAGCATACCCTGCCAGAACTAACCGTCTGGGGTGTCAGCTCGCAGATGAGTTGGCCGAGTTTGTCATAAATTGCTCCGGCGACCGCTCCAGAAGAGGAAAGGGGAGAGTTCTGCAACGGGGATGTCTCAAGGGTAATGGTCAGACGGTTGCGGCAGGGATTCGGGAAGGTCCTGAGCTTGCAATTGGCAGGTACTGGTGCCGGTCGGGAATGGCTGATACCGGTTGGTGGCAGGTGCGAGAAGCAGCCGGCGCCATTGGTCCCGGCGAAGATGAGTCCGGACGGCCCGGGCTGCAGGGCTAATGACAGGATATCGGTATTGGTCAGCCCGGTGTTCAGTTGCTGCCAGGCGGCACCGCCATCGGGGGTGTAATAGACGCCACTGCCGGTTCCGACGAACACCAGACTGTCATCAGTAGGGGGATTCTCGATGGGGGGAG
>JBDRUJ010000088.1:0-7140 GCA_039801285.1 Caldifarciminota bacterium | reverse complement strand
GGCAGCAAAGAGCCTGCTGAGAAACTGGGCAAGCGCCACCTTGGTCGGCTTGCTGAATCTCTCCTGCTCAATCTCATTCAGGTCTGCTATTTCAGAAAGCTGGTAGCGGTCAACAATCTGCTGCTCCTCCGGAGCATCGGGTTTGTTTGCCTCTTCGGTCTTCCACCAGACAAGGCTCCTGAAATTGGTGGTGGCAAAGTAGCGCGCACCTCTTTTGTTTGCCTTCTTGCGGGCATCGTCTTTCAGGCTCTCGTCAAACACATCGCAGAATGGCGGTTTGGCCTCAAGAACACACAAAACCTGCTTGCTGCGCCGGGATTCGTAGATGACCAAATCGGGTAGCTTGCGGTCTGCGCCAATCGTCTCCACATCCGGCAGGCCGAGGTCCAGGTCGCATTTCTCAATAATCTGCCGCATCCAGTGCATCAGCACCGCAGCGGCGGTGCGCTCGGTCCTGTGCGCAGTTGTATCGTAGGGGGAGGTCATGCGGTCATGCATCGGCATGGCTTTACTCCTTTTCATACTCTGCCAGAACCTGGTTTACGATACGTCGGGCAATCTCAAAGGCGGCGGCTATCCGAATCACCTTGACCCGACCCAATCCTTTTATCTTCATGAACTCCTCAAAGGGCTGATTTGACATTCCCCGGAATGAACTGAATCGCGCCAGTATATCACGGGCAATTTCTTCGGCACTCCTGCCCTTGATTCCTGACGAGATGAGGATGGCTAAGAGTTCGGCGTCGGTCAGCTTGTCGGCACCAAGCTCCCGCAGCTTGCCGCCAGGATGCCGCCAGCTGGCCCGGGCCGGCTGGCGGTTGCTGTTGGGTTGCGCTGGGCGGTTTCTCCGGTGAATCATTACTCTCCTGATGTAACCTAAGCCCCCGGTTCTTCGAATAGCGCCAGGTAGGGGGCGTAACTGAAGCGCCGATTCTTCTTCTGCCCGGTTATCTCGCGCAGAAGGCCCAGTCTTTCCAGTTGCTCGACCACTGCCGCAGCACCGGCATAGGTAAGTTTGGTTATCTCAGCCGCCCGTCCGACGGTGACAATCGGCGCATAAAACAACTGCTCAAGAAGGGTCAGCGCCCTGCCGGCACCGCGACCAAGCTCCCGGGTGACAAGCTGGCGGTGCTGTTCACGCATGGCGACAATCTTCCGTGCTGTGTCGGCCGCCTCATTTGCAACCGTCTGGACACCCTTCAGAAAGAACTTCAACCAGCCTTCCCAGTCGCCTTTGTCGCGCACAGCCTGAAGCCGGTCGTAGTACTCGCTCCGGTTGCGCTTGAAGTAGTGTGATAAGTAGAGCAGGGGACGTTTCAGAACACCCTTCTCGCAAAGCAGAAATGTAATGAGCAGCCGTCCGACACGCCCATTGCCGTCAAGAAAAGGATGAATAGTCTCAAACTGGGAGTGGATGATTCCGACCTTGAGAAGGAAGGGAAAGGGTGTGTTATCATGGATGTATTTCTCCAGGTTGTCAAGACTCTGCATCATCTCATTGGGCGGTGGCGGCACAAACAGCGCTTCCCTGAGCGGGGTTCCCGCCGGGCCTATCCAGTTCTGTGAGATGCGGAACTCTCCGGGCCGCCGGTCTCCGCCGCGGACACCCGCCATCAACTTAGCATGGATTTCCTTGAGCAGCCTCAGCGAGACAGGCAACTCGGCCAGGCGGGTGAGCCCATGTCTCATTGCCGCCACATAGTTCACAACTTCGCCGACATCCATCAGGCCCTTGAGCGTTGGCCGCTTCACTTCATATTCAAGAACATCAACAAGTGATGCCTGAGTCCCCTCAATCTGACTGGAGAGGACCGCCTCCTTCCGGACGAACATTGCTACGAAGAGGTCGGGGTTGGGAAGGGTCTCGGTTGAGCCGTCCAGCCTTCCCAAGGAGATATCGGCGTCCGACAGGAGGGCCAAAAGTTCGTCGTCCATGCTGATTGGAGGGTTAGGCGGCAGGGGTGCGGGAATGAAAGCCCTGTAACCACCAGGCTGGAGGATGTAACTTCCAGAACGGTTGCTGAGGTTTTGTTGAATCATTTCATTCTATATCAGGCCCATAACAGGAACCGCACTGCCCTATATTATAATCAAATAGCTTAGACTATAATATGGACATCTCAATAAGTGTCAAGCTAAAGTTTGCTATAATTAGGTGTCATGCCCGCAAACAGACTTTCCGGGTTTCGCGCAGAACCACTTTGGTGCGACTAACCCCGGGCACCAGTCGTATTTTCATGGCAGGCTTTGAGTGGAATATGGTTTTGGGAATATGGGCAAAACAGGCTATAGGAAGGGACGTTGCCCGCAGGGAAAATTGGGCGTATGTTTCGTAGCTGCGTGGCTTATGGGATTTTTGGGGACCGACCGCCGAACCACTGGGGAGCTTACCACCTTCCCAGGTCTGCCTTTGAGGGAGGTTTTCGGTTTCAGGCTGAGTTCAGCGCCTGGGCCGGTTGCTAGAGCCGGACCAAAAAGGAGATTCGGTTTGGGCCTGAGATAAGTAGTTAGAATGAGACCAAGTTTCTCCTAAGGTGGTCTGCCAAGCTCGGTTGCGAGAGGGATTGTCAGAGCCGGGCCAAGGCAGGAGCCTGGTTCCTTTCTTGGAGCCGGGCCAAGAAGGAGGCTCAGTTCTTTTCCAGGAGGGGTTGCCGGAATGAGGTTGGGCTTGTCAAAGCGGAGAGTTTCGTTATGATTGGGGCGATGAAAGTTCTGGTGTGCGGCGGTGCCGGATATATCGGCAGTGTGACGAGCCGGCTGCTTTCCGAGGCGGGCCATGAGGTTCTGGTGTTTGACAACCTTTCCTATGGCCACCGGTCGGCGGTCGCGCCACCGGCCCGGCTGGTTGTTGGCGATTTGGGAGATGGGGCGCTTATTGAACGGGTGGTGGCAGAGTTCAGGCCTGACTGCGTGATGCACTTTGCGGCGCTGATTCAGGTGGGCGAGTCGGTGCTGAGGCCGGACATTTACTTCCATAATAATGTTGCCTGCGGGATAAATCTTCTGAATGCCTGCGGCCGGAACGGGGTTCGGCGGTTCGTCTTCTCTTCAACGGCCGCAGTCTATGGGACGCCGGCGGAGATTCCGGTGACCGAGGATGCACCGCTGAGGCCGGCAAATCCCTATGGCAGCACCAAGGCGGTGTTTGAGGGGCTGCTTGCCGATTATTCCCGCTACTACGGGCTCCGCTATGCGGCCTTGCGCTATTTCAATGTTGCCGGCGCCTACGGGAATCTGGGCGAGGACCACCGGCCTGAGAGCCATCTGATTCCGAGGATTCTGCGCTCGGTGCTTCATCAGGGCGAACGGTTTCAGATTTATGGCGACGACTACGAGACTCGCGACGGGACCTGCATCAGGGACTATGTCCATGTCTATGACCTGGCGCAGGCTCATATCCTGGCGATGGAGGCGCTCAAAGAGCGGAATCTGGTCTATAACCTTGGCAGCGAAAACGGGTGGACGGTCAGGGAGGTCTTTGCCACCTGTGAGCGGGTTGTGGGCCAAAGGATTGCCTATGAGGTTACGGCCCGGCGGCAGGGTGATGTGCCGGTGCTGGTCGCCTCTTCGGAGCGGATCAGGCGGGAGCTGGGCTGGCGGCCGGTGCGGAGTGATTTGCCGCAGATGATTGGTGATGCCTGGGAGTGGCACAAGGCACATCCGCAGGGGTATGAGGATTAGGCAGCAATCCGGCGTTGACAGCGTGCCGGGGTTGTTTATCATGATGGACTGAACCGGAGGTGTTATGAGAAGGCTTTTGATTCTCTTCGGGCTGGTAGTTGTGGCGAGCGGCCGGGTGATTCTTGTTCCCGATTCGGCCGCAACAATTCAGGCGGGCCTGGGGATGGCCGGCTTTGGCGACACGGTTCTTGTCAGGCCGGGGACCTACTTTGAGAACATCGTCTGGCCGGCAACTGACGGCATCAAACTCTATTCAATGGCCGGGCCGGATTCAACTGTGGTGGATGGCGGCGGTGCCGGTGTCTGTCTGGTGATGAATTCGTCAACCCTGACAAGGGCGACCGAGGTGCGCGGCTTCACCTTCCAGAACGGGTTCGGCCCGAGCGGTGCCGGAGGGATTCTCTGTGCGGGCAGCGCCACCATCGCCGGCAACCGGATAACACGGTGTCAGGGGAGCGGCATCTATCTGCAGAGTTATTCAACGAACTTCCGACCACTGGTCACGGGCAACGAGATTGATGGTTGTGTCAAGGAGGTCACCTGGAGCTATGGCGGCGGGGTCTATCTTGATGCGCCGCAGGGTGCCCAGCCGGAGATTTGTTATAACTACATCCACCACGACACTTTGCGCAACGGGCCCTGGAATTATGGCGGCGGTATCTACTGCGACGCCGAGGCACTCATCTACCAGAATGTCATCGCCTTCAATGTCCTCTATTCGGATACCGGCAGCAACTGCCGGGCTTACGGCGCGGGCATCTTTGTGGATATGAACCGGCGGCCGCTGATTTTCTCGAACCTCATCATCGGTAACCGCTGCGCAACCGACGCCTGGAAGTACGGAGCCGGCATCAGGCTCTATCTCGGTGCCCAGCCGGTTATCATTAATAACACAATCGTGGACAATGTCTGTGAGGGGCCGCACATGTGGTCGAACGGCGGCGGTATCTACTCCGACATGCGCTGCACCTCCTATGTGAAGCATAACATCATCGCCAACAATCAGGCGACCAGCGGCTCGGGTATCTACAACTTCACGATGACTCAGAACGGTGAGGTCATCTCCCGCTACAACGACTATTACAACAATACGCTGGTCGGCTGTTCAATGGGCCCGGGCGATATAAACCTTGACCCGCTCTTTGTCTCTGGCGCCCATGGCAACTATTATCTGAGCCAGATTGCCGCTGGGCAGGGGCAGAACAGCCCGTGTCTTGATGCCGGTGACACACTGCTCATGACCTTGCCTTTGAACCTCGATTCGCTGCTCAGGACCTGGACAACCAGGACCGACTCGGTCGCCGACGCCGGGCAACTGGACATGGGCTATCACTATCCCTTTGCCCTGCCGGTCGGGCTCGCTGAGGAGCTGAGGTCGGCTCCAAGGCCGAAGGCGCAGGCGGCTCCGAGCCTGGTTCGGGACCGGGTGGTCTTTGCCCCGGGTCTTGATGGGCTGCTGTTGCTTGAGGTGTTTGACCCCGCGGGCCGGCTAGTTTATCAAGCCCAAGGCGAGGGTCGGCTGGTCTGGGAGAGTGGCGGTTTTGCCCGGGGCGTTTACCACTATCTGATTACCGGGCCCAAGGGCCGGGTTTCAGGCCGCTTGGTCCGCCTCTAGCCGATTCCCGAAGAGCCGGACCGGAGAGGTTTGACTAACGGATTTCAGGTATATATAATTAGCAAAACTGCTAACTTTTTATGCTTGAGAGTGATGTGGCGTTATTGAGCCGGCTGGGCCGGCGGCTCTTCTTTACTACCGACGATTTGGTCAAGGAGTTTCGTCTCAAGCCCGGGTCGGCAAGGGTGCTTGCCAGCCGGCTCTGTGCGAAAGGGGTGTTCCTCCGCCTGAAAAGGGGGTTTTACACCCTGGCCCAGAGCTGGGAAAGAAATGGGCGGGATGATTTTTTCCGGATTGCCAATATCCTGCAGGTGCCTTCCTATATTTCCTTTTTGTCCGCTCTGGAGTTTTACGGCGTCACGACCCAGGTGCCGCAGAGCCTCGTTGAAAGTGCGGCGATAAGAAGAACGGTCCGGTTTGAGGTCCAAGGGGTCGTCTTTGGCTATTACAAGCTCAAGCCGGGGCTCTACGGTTTCTTTCTCAGACGGAACGGGGTTTTCATTGCCACACCGGAAAAGGCGTTGGTTGACGCACTCTATCTCTATTCACTGGGCAGGTACCGGATTGATTTCCCTGCCCTTGAACCGGCCAAGCTCGACCGCAGAGTGTTGAGCCGCATCGGCCGGGCCTATCCAGAAAAGACCCGCGCCATCCTGGAGAGAGTATGCGGGATTTGATTCAGCAGGAGCGGTTTGAAATTGAGGTACTTGACCGTTTGAACAGCCGGCGCCTCCTCAGTCAGCTAATCTTCACCGGCGGAACCATGCTGCGACTCTGTTACGGGCTGAACCGGTTTTCGGTTGACCTGGACTTCTGGGTGGGAAGGCGGCTGCGCTATGCAGCGCTGTTTGCCAAACTCCGTGAGTCGCTGGCCGAGCTCTATACCATAACCGACTGTGCGCGCAAATTCTACACACTGCTTTATGAGCTGAAATCGCCCGACTATTCCCGGCGATTGAAGATTGAAATCCGTTCGGGGCCCAGACGGGTCAAGACCGAGATGGCAATTGCCTACAGTCAGTTTACCACTACTCAGGTTCTGGTTCGAGTGCCGGCCCTGCCCGAGATTATGGCGGCAAAGGTTGCGGCCTTTTTGTCCCGCCGCGAGGTCCGGGATGCGTTTGACATTGAGTTTCTGCTGAAGCGGGGTGTTCCGCTTCCTGATGAGCCTGAGCGGCTGAAAGGGCTGCTTTCGGGTCTGGAGCGGTTATCCGACCAGGATTACAAGGTTCAACTGGGGTCACTGCTGACGGCCGAGTTCCGCCGCTATTACACAAAAGAGAACTTCCGGCTGCTGAAGATGGCGATTGCCGAAAGGCTGAACCGAGTGCGCGTTTAGTGAGTTTCCGCTGTCACTCTCCCAGTTTCACCAGCCGGAGCGCAGCACCGTTTTCCAGCCGCCCGAAGTAGATGCCGGGCGTCAGCCTTGAGGCATCCCAGGTTGTCGAGCCGCCGGAGAGGTTTAGCTCAGTGACCTTCCGGCCGGCAGGGTCAAAGACCGAAAGTCTCTTCCCTGACCTGGCGCAGATGGTGACCTGACGGGTAAACGGGTTTGGGGTCGCTAGGAGAGCCTCTGAGTGCCTGACCGGCAGTCCGGTCGGTGTCCTGACGCCAACCGGCGGGGTCCAACCGAACCAGCCGGTGCGCCAGATGTCGTGCTGGAGTGTCGGCCAGGGAGAGGCAGCGACCGGCACCGCCGTGGTGTCAACCTGGAACCAGTAGAAGTTCCCGGAGCGCAAAGTCGGGCCGATGAGAATCTCCATTTTGCCATCCCGATTCAGGTCGGCACAGGTCGGGTCGGACATGGTCGTTCCGACGGTGTCGTGCCAGAGGGGATTGCCATG
>JBDRUJ010000087.1:0-7265 GCA_039801285.1 Caldifarciminota bacterium | reverse complement strand
CAAAGGAATGTTCTGGGTGGAGTCGTTGGCGAAGATGACCCGGTGAAGGTCAATGGGAATCCGGCACCGGGCACCACCACCGCCAACAACCAGCCGTTCGACGTAGCAGTTTGCCAGGTCGGCCCAAGGGGTGATGCCCCCGGCCTTGCGCAGGAGGTCGAAGACCCTTTCCCCGGGTTTCAGCTCGTAGATGCCTTCGCCCACCCTTTCCTTCTCAGTGGTCAGGGCCGAGGCGCGGATGCGGTACTCACCCCGACCGAAGACCGCACCCTTGACCGTGACCAGCCCCTCAACCGCCGGCACATAGATGACATCGCCCGATTCGACAAAGGGGTTTGCCAAAAGGTCGCCTTCGTTCTCGAACCGCTCGATGTCCACGATGGAGTGGAGCCGGCCGTTGCGGATGAGGTTGATTCTGGTCTTGGAGCCAAGGGGCGAGAGGCCGCCCGCCTTGGCAACAACCTGCGACACCCGCTCCACCGGCGAGGCATTGTAGGCACCGGGATAGTGAACCTCACCGGTAACGAAGACGATGGCCGAGCGGAGGCCGGTCAGGGTGAGTTTCACCTCCACATTCCGGAAGTAGCGCCGCAGCGCCGCGGTCAATGTCTCCTGAGCAACCTCCATGGTCAAGCCACTCACATGGACGACATCAACAACATTGAATTCGGACTCACGGGAGGGGGTGGTGCTGAGGGAAGGGGCGAGAGTGGTTGTCGGCATGTTGATTGTCACTTTGCCTTCGTAGGTGACCCAAGCGTTATACGAGTAGGAGATGCTGCCCGAGACAGTGACCAGCAGCCTATCCCCAGGCATCAGGACATAGCTTTCACTGATGATTGGGCTTTCGACACCCACGAGGCTGGTGAGGGGTGTGATGGGCTGCTGCAACAGACTCTGGACATTGACGGTTTGCGTGGGGATGTCCTGGGCAAAGAGAGTAGCCGTCAGGAGCGTCAAGGGGAGAAGATGTTTTCTGAACACAAGGCATTTTAGAACCGGAAGCCGCGCCTGTCAAATGGCGATTTGGTCGCAGCCGGTCGGGCAAGAAGCTGGCTGAGCAGGCTGGCCGCCTTGACAACAGCTACGGCGAGCGCCGCTGAGACCAGTCCCAGAACCGGCATCAGTACCAGTGCAGTAGCCAGGCTGCCGACAAAGCCCCCCAAGAGGTCCAGGGCAAACAGGGTGCCGGCGTTCCGGGACGCAACTTTGCCGAACCGAGGTTGATGGGCCGCGGCAAGCGAAAACTGCGCACCGAGACAGATTCCCGTGCTGCCGGTAGCAATAACAAACCACGGGCCGGTGCCATGCAGCGTCAGTAAAGGCATCAGACCGGCAATGAGCACGAGAATAGCATCGGCCGTGCCCAAGGCGGCGGGCGCAGTTCGAACGACACCGATTCCGAGCCCTGAGCCCAGGACAGTGCCGAGCATGAATGCGGCGAGGAGTAATGCTACCTGCGAATAGAGCGAGCCGAAGCGCAGCTGAAAGCCGAGGAGGAGAAGGGTTGATAGTGCCGCTCCGGCATAGCCTGATGTCAGGATGACGAACCGGTTGGCAAAGGGTCGGCCGAGGCTGCGTCCCCCCAGGACGCCGGCAAGAATAACCAGCATGGCGAGGACAATGAGCAGGGTCGGAGAGGCGAGGTTCCGAACCAGCCGCTGGTAGAACGCGGCAAACCCCGATGAGGCGAGACGGCTCTCCCGGAGCATGTTCAGAAGGAGCTCAACCGGAACCTGGTCGTGATTCACGGCGGTTTTCGGGTTCGGAGAAGTTGGGCTTTGGAGGAGCCTTTGCCGGAGCGGATTGAGGAGTTGCCGGAGATAGTCTGGCGTGAGCACGCGGGTCGTGAGCCGTCGTTCCTGTAATCGGGCGACAAGCGTCTCGGCCGCGAGTGTGATTGCCCGGTCGCTTGCCAAAATCAGCGGAAAATCGGCGGCAAGGACCTCTTGGCAGGTAAAGACTTGGGCAAGCGTCGCCTTGCGCACCGCAAGGATGGCGGCGGCATCTGAAGAGAGACGGCAACCTGTGCCCGGCAGTGGGGTGGCAATAACTCCACCGGGTCGGAGTCGGTTCCGGCAGAGCTCAAAGAACTCCCTTGTGAATAGCCGGTTGGCGCTGAGGCTATGGGGCACCGCATCGGTCATGATGATGCAGTCAAAGGAGTCGGTGGTCTGAAGAAGGTAGCGCCGCGGGTCGGCAATAATAAGCGTCACCCGGGGGTCGCCAAGTTCCTCTCCCACCACCGGTCCGCCGGCGGCACGAAGCTCCCGGATGAGCACCGGGTCGAGCTGGACGGTCACGAGCCTGGTTAGAGGCTCCTGGAGTGCCGCTCCAACCCCACCGCCCAGTGCCTGACCTAAAATCAGCAGCCGCTCAGGAGAGGGGTGGGCAAGAAGGGGAAGGTGGATGAGCTCTTCAATCCGGCCCGGGTCCGCCTGGGGCAGGGCAAGAACCGGCACCCCGTTGAAGAGGACCAGCCCCTGGTCCTCCCGTGCCAGCCTGGTTACCTTGCCGTAATGGGAGTTGACAATTGCCAAGACCCGCTGCCCGGGCCAGTGCCGTGACCATACCCAGTTTTCCAGTCGGTCAGCCGGGCCGGCTGCGGTAAAGAGGAGGCACAGGGCGAGAAGTCCCAAGAGGAGGCGGAGGTGGCGCGGGCCAATGAGAAGGATTGTCAGGACCAGCGGAATGGCAAAAACCACCACTGCCATCAGCGAGGAGAGCCGGGCTATGAGCCAGAAGGAGAAGATGCTGGCCGCCAGAACCGAGCCCAAGCCCTCCCAGAGATAGGCAACACCTCCGGGCTGATGGGAGCTTGAGGTCTCTAGACAGGCGACACCCAGGGAGAAGAGACCGCCGTGAGTGAAGGCGGGGAGAATTAGGATCGGGAGCATTGCGGCGACCAGTGCCAGAGGGCTAGGTGTCTCGGCCGGCACCAGCCCGAGGAGCGGCCGGACAAGAATCAGGCCGGGCACCGCCGCGAGGGAGACTGCTATTGACATCAGTGCGGTCCAGACCAGTGCCTTTTTCGCTCGGGTTGCCAGCCATCTCGTGCCTAGCAACAAGGCACCTAGGGCTTCGCAGGCAATCCAGACCCCGAGCACAATCCCGACTGTGAGTTCGTTGCCGGCAAAGGCGGCCATGACCTCCCGAATAAGCACTACTTGGACGACAATGCCGAGTCCACCGACCGCAACGAGAACCCCGGCCAGGCCGGCCCGATGGCTGGTCATGGCTAATCGTAGGAGAGAAACCGAATCAGTCAATATTGTTGAGGGCAGTGGGTCAGCGGTAAGCGGTCAGCGTTCCTTGACCAGCGCTTGGTTCTGGGTAATCTGGCGCATGGTGGAATTCAATTTCTTGGAGCTCTGCCGGATGCGCCGGTCGGTCCGCCGGTTCCGCGACCTGCCCGTAGAGCGACAGAAACTGGAGCGGTCTCTTGAGGCAGCCCGGCTGGCACCATCGGCTGACAACGGTCAACCCTGGCGCTTCATTCTCTTTGACGACCCGGCCAAGAAAAAAGCGCTGGCCGATGCGGTCTTCACCGGCCCATTCCTCGCCTCCCGACACTTTGCCCAGGCACCAGTGCTTGTCGTCCTTCTGCTGAAGGAAAACATCCTCATCAACCGGCTTGCCGGCTGGGCCGCTGGTGTCCAGTTCCAGATGGTTGATGTCGGTATTGCCGGCGAGCACTTTGTCCTTGCCGCGGCTGAGCAGGGCCTGGGGACCTGCTGGATTGGCTGGTTCGACTCCAGGGCGCTCATCCGGCATCTCGGTCTCAAGGGTCACGGCTACCGGCCGGTGGCGCTGATTGCAGTTGGTTATCCGGCGTCAGAAGGACCGGGCCAAGAGACCCGTGAGCCCCGGCGGAAACCACTATCCGAGATAGCGTTCTGGAACCGGCCGCCCGATTAGCCGGCAAGCCCCTTCCTGGGGAGGGTCGAAAACCGGCTCCAAGACCGGCTCGGAATGAGATGCCGGAGCAGCTTTAGAAGGAGAATATCAGGTTGGCCCGAAGGGAGACTGAGATGCCATCTCTGAGGCTGAGTTGGAACCAGATTGAGAGATGGTTATCGTAGCCAAGTTGGAGGCCGGACCTGAGACAGGCTTGAAAATCGCGCCAGCGTGAGAGAAGGAGGCTGGTTGCGAAGCCTCTTCTGAGGCCGGCTCTAGGGCAGATTCTGAGGCTAGAAGAGAAATCAGGCCCGAGGCCACCTCCCAGGCGAAGGGGGGAACGGCTATCCGGAAAACTTGGCAATTCCGCCAAGTCCCGTAACTGCGAAGGATAACCAGAAAACCCCGCTAACATCAGGTATAAATATATTTATACTTTGTCTGTGAACCATTCGGTCTGCTTGACTTTCTGCCGTTCTCAGAGAAACTTCCTTAGATGGAAAACCGTTTGGTGCCCCAGGAGAGTCGGCTGCCTATAGCTGAACGCCTCAGAACCAGACCGGGTATCGCCGCAGTGCTCGGTTTCGTTGCGCTGGTCACGCTGGCCCTCTACCTGCCTACGCTGCGCTATGACTTTGTATGGGATGATGTTCTTCTGATTACCGATAACCCCCTGCTTGCCCGGTCAACCCCACTGGAAATCTTCCGCCGGGGCTTCTGGGCCGGCAGTGAAGAGAACCTGGAGGGCCCGGCGCTGAGTTACTACCGGCCTTTGACCACCCTCTCCTTCTGGCTTGACTTGCACATCGCAGGCAGGAATGCCCGGTTCTTTCATCTTGTGAATGGCATTCTGGCGGCAATCGTTTCGGCAATCGTGACTCTCATCATCTGGGAACTGCTCCATTCCGGCATCTGGGCCGGGCTGGGCGGGCTTCTCTTCGCCACCCATTCCAGCCATGTGGAATCGGTGGCTTTCATCTCAGGCCGCACCGACCTCCTCCTTGCTCTCTTCTGCGGGCTTGCGGGCTTTGCCCTGCTCCGCTCAATCCGGAAGCATAACCCCTGGTGGTGGCTGGTGGTTATCCTGGGCTTCACATTGGCGCTGCTCGCCAAGGAGACGGCAATCCTCTTTCCGATGCTTGTGGCGCTGGCACCACCCCTGACCCTTTCCCGTTATCCCCGGCGCTACTGGCTGGTGCTCGGTGCGGTCTTGCTTGTTGCCCTGCTCTACTTGCTCCTCAGGGTCGGTGTCGTTCATCAGGCTCTGCCGCTGGCGAGCGGCATGGGACTGAAGCAGCGTCTCGCCAATGTCGTCAACACCTTTGGTCTCTACCTCAAGATGTTCTTCTGGCCCTTCGACCATCGCGTCAAGTTTCCGGTTGACCCGACATTCCTCCATCTCACACCCAACTTCCTCTACTCACTCCTCTTTGCCGTCTCGGTGCCTCTTCTGGCACTACGGCGCCGATACTGGGTATGCCTCTGGGGTTATTTCTGGACAATTGTCTTTCTCCTGCCGGTTGTCAACATCGTCCCCATCGGCCCGCAGGCTGCTGAGCGGCTGCTGTTTCTACCCTCAGCCGGGCTGGTAATGATTCTGATGACACTTTTCTCCCGGCTCCTCACTACCCGGGTTCAGCTCCGGGCGGCGGTTGCCGGTGCCCTGGGGGTTTTGATCATTATCCTTGCCGGTGACTCAATTGTCCGCTCCCGCATCTGGCAGAATGAGGGAACGCTGTTCAGCACCATGGTCCGTGAAGCCCCAAAGGCACCGAGCGCCTATGCCAACCTCGCCAATTTTGTCCGGCCAACTCATCCCGATTCCGCCATCAGGCTTTATAACCGGGCAGTCCTTTTGGACCAAGGCTATGTCCAGGCCCATATCAACCTTGGTATCCTTTACAGTCAGCAAGCCGACCACCGCCGCGCCCTTCACCATCTCCGCCTAGCTAATGAGCTGAGGCCCAACTCTGCCTCAATCCTCACCGACCTGGGGTTTGCTTTTCTGGCCGCTGGAGAACTGGACAGCGCCCTCAACACCTTTGCCCGTGCCTGTGAGCTGGCACCGGAACTTGTCCAGCCGGCACTGGGGCATGCCCTGGCCCTCGGCCTCAAGGGCAGAACTGTTGAGGCCGGAACCAAACTAAGCCAGGCCCTAAGAGTCAAGCCTGAGCTTATTACCGACCTTCGTGAACTTGCCCAGAGACTGAGACAGGAACCACGGCCTACCCCAACCCACCCCCTCTACCTTACTAGGCTGGGGACACTCCTTGCCGCTACCGGCGATACCGTCCTGGCTGAGACACTTTATCTCCGGGCTCTAGCCCTCGACACAAGCTGTGTTCCGGCTCTTTATAACCAGGCGGTTCTCTTCTTGGCAAGGGGCGATACCGGCAAGGCAAGGCTTCTGACCAGTCGGGCTCTGGGTTTCAGGCCCGACTTGGAGGCATTACAGTCTCTGAACAAGGTGCTGACGCATCCCAGGTAATTCTGGGATTGTTACGGAGTGTGCTCGTAACGAGCCGCCACCGGAAAGCGCCGACCCATGCCGAAGGCTTTGCTCGTGACCTTGATTCCTGGCGCCGCCTGCCGACGCTTGAACTCGGAACGGTCAATCTGCTTCACGGTTCGCAGCACGATGTCCCGGTCAAGTCCTTCGGCAACAATCGCTTCGGGTGCTGCGCCCTCATCCACATACCGTCGGATGATATGGTCCAGCACATCATAGGGCGGTAATACATCCTGGTCCTTCTGATTGGGTTTGAGCTCGGCCGAGGGCGGCTTTTCGATTGTAGCACGGGGAATGACCTCGCCCTGCCGGTTGATAAAGGTGGCAAGTTCGTACACCATAGTCTTGGGCACATCCGAAAGCACGCTCAGGCCTCCGGTCATGTCGCCATAGAGGGTGCAGTAGCCTACGGCCAGCTCACTTTTGTTGCCGGTGTTCAGAACCAGGTGGCCGAACTTGTTGGAGATGGCCATTAGGATATTGCCGCGGATGCGCGCCTGGATGTTTTCCTCTGTTATATCCATTTCCCGGCCCTGAAATACCGCCTGGAGTGTCTCAAGATACTTATGGTAAACCTCGCTGATTGGAATGGTCAATATTTCAATACCCAGATTATGAGCAAGCCGGCAGGAGTCTGCGACGCTGCCCTGAGAGGAGAACTGGGAGGGCATTGTAACACCAAGGACATTGTCCTTACCCAGGGCCGCGACCGCAAGGCAGCAGGTGACCGCCGAGTCAATGCCGCCCGAAAGGCCCATGACCACGCTTCTGAAACCACACTTCTTTACATAGTCTCTTATGCCCAGAACCAAAGCTTCATAGACCGACTCAACCGGCGAAGGCTCTTGGAACTCAATCG
>JBDRUJ010000086.1:0-7437 GCA_039801285.1 Caldifarciminota bacterium | reverse complement strand
CGCTTGCCCATCTTCATGGCAGCGGCGGAGATGATTGCTCGAATTGCCTTTGCGGTTCGCCCCTCTTTGCCGATAACTTTACCCAGGTCTCCCTGACCTACACGCAGCTCATAGATGAGGGTCTTCTCACCGGCGATTTCCTTTACCACAACCTGGTCGGGATGGTCAACTAGGGCCTTTGCAACATATTCAATCAGTTCTTTCAGCATGGTCTACTCCTTTCTGTTGAGAGTTGCGGCCGAAGAGTCATCCGGCTGCGCATCTGTTGTTTGACTTGAGAGTTCACTATCTGCCAGAGCCTTTTCAGGCCCGGCAGCGGTTGGAGCCGGAGCTTCCGACGTCGGCGTCACGGAATGCAGTTTAGCATAACGTTTGATGAGTCTTTGAGCCGTGGCAGAAGCTCTGGCTCCTTTTGACAACCAGAACTGGGCACGGTCAATCTTCAACTCCAGGCTCTTCTTCCGAGGGTTGTAGTAGCCGATGGATTCGATATAGGCACCGTCACGTGCCTTGCGCGAGTCAATCACCACAACTCGGAATGTCGGCTGATTGCGCGAGCCCATGCGTCTCAGTCGAATGGTCACCAAAGAATGCTCCTTTTCATGATAAGAAAAATAGCTAAACCGCAGGAAATGTCAACATTTTGTATAATTCAAGCAGACTCGGACTGCTTCCGCCGCAGAGCATCAGAACCGCCTTCATGGTGTGGCACATCAAACCGGCTGAGTGGCTAACTTGGCAACCCCTGGGCAGGGCTTTTTATGCCATGCATTTTTATTAGACGTATACGCTCAATTCTGCCAACCCGACTGCTGACGCTAAGACATTCATCTGTCGCCAGTTATGCTTTGGGGCCACATTTTCCCTGGCCGTGGGGGAGACGGTCTCCGAGACTCTGGGGAAATTGGCTATGAAGGCACCCCTGACCGCAGCCGGGCATTCTGAGACAAAGGTTGCTATTCAATCGGCAGTGGTTGCGGTCTTGTGCAGGGCATTTGGGCCTGCCTTTCGGTCGGCTTGCCGCGCGGCTCATTTCCCGGCCTGGCGGGCCGGCTGAATCGCCGCATGATTGGCGGCGTCAGAATATGCCCGATAATCTGCCTGCCGGTTGCTGAGCAGGGCAGCCTTCGGATAGGTCATGGACAAGTTCTGCCAATAACTCATCACCTTTTCATGGCGAAGGGCGGTCTTTTCCGGCTTGACTTGGTTCAGTGGCCTGGGCCAAAAACCACCTTGGTCATGTGGTAACCGCCATCGTAGCGGAAACCAAAGAGATAGACCCCTGGTGGAATGTCCGAAGGCCGCTTCCACACCAACACCCCCGACCTGGGAACCTGCACCCGGGACTCCCAGACCTTCCGACCCGATGCCGAGAACAGGGCAAGTGTCACCGGACTCTGGCTGCCGGTTCCGATGAGGATGCGGGCGGACCTGAGGATAATGCTGGGCCGGATTGAAAGCCGGTTCTTTTGTTCCTGCCAAGCCCACAGTTCCTCAATGCCACTGAGATTTCTTCCAAAAAGACTCCTTCCCGCAACCCCGCAGAAAATCGTCGACCGGCTGGCAGGGTGTCGAACAATGAACAGGATGCTCCGACCTGATATGGTGAGGGTGTCCCGCTGCCAGTAGAGGCCGTTGTCGGTGGTGAAGAAGAGCCCCTGGGTGTCGGTCCCGGCATAGAGCCGATTGGTATTCAGAGTGTCGGGCAGAACCCAAGAGACATTTTCCAGACCGATGTTGCTCCAGTAGAGCCCGCCGTTATCGCTCCTGAAGACCCCGCTGGCTGTTGCGCAGAAAATCACATTCCGATTGACCGGGCTGAAGGTAAGACTCCGGACATTGGGACCGGTGATGCCGGATGATAAGTCGTTCCAAGTCCGGCCCCGGTCAATCGAGCGCAGGACAACCCCTGCTCCATCTACCGAGCCCCAGGCAAAGATTGTCTCCGAGCTTGGGCTGAAGGCGAGCCCTTGGCAGATTCCATTGCTCCCTCGGGTGTGAATCCGGGTCCAGGTCTGACCTTGATTAGTGGAACGGTAGATGGCAAAGCGGAGTCGGCCGCCGGTCGAGTCGCGGAACCCGCCCCAGGTGAGGGCGGTGTCGGGTTCAAGAGGATGATAGGCGATGCCGCAACCCTGAAAGTTTTCGTCCGGCAGAGAGAAGGAAACCCAGGAGTCGCCACGATCGGTTGTCATCCACACCCGGGGATCCTGAGTAAGTGCCAGCATGGTATCAGAATGGCGGTAATTGACGGCGATGGCAACCGGCCTGCCCGAACCGGTAAAGGGCTTTAGCCTTGTCCAGGTCTGACCCCGGTCTGAGCTTTTGATGAAACCATACCCCCAGGCTGTTCCAAAGAGCGTCTCAGGTGCCGAGGCGGGAAAGTGAAGCAACGGCACGGTCAAGGTGCGAAAAGTGCCGGTGAGGCAGCGCCAGTTGTAGCCGCCATCCGAGGTGTAGAAGACACCGTAGGCATTGGCGACGAACGCCTCCAGTGCCGAGTGCGGATTGAAGGCAAGCCAGCGACTGATGGTTCCGGTAAACTGGGTCGTTTCGGCGGTCCAGGAGTAGCCGTAGTTTGTTGAGCGAAGGACCAGATTCTCGGAGCCGGCAAGCCCGCGATTGGGTGATGACGGTGCCAGGGCAACAGAGTAGCATGGAAGATTTGACCGCTGGTTCCAGGTTCGGCCCTCATCACTGGAATAAAACAGCCCCTGGTCGGTGGCGCAGATGAATGTGGCACTGTCATTGGGATTGACCGCCAGGCCATAGGCACAGCAGCCGTTGAGTCCGGCGGAGATATTGCTCCAGTGGCTGCCGCCATCACTGCTGAAGAAGAGCTTTGCCCGGTTTCCCAGTTCGCCGCCGGCAAAGAGCCGGTTGGGATGGACAGGGTCGAGAGAGAGAAGCAGGCCTCTTGCTTCAAAAGACTTTCCCAGGGTTATGGTGCTCCAGCTCTGACCGCTGTTGGTTGAGACGGCGGCAATGAGGGCGACCGACTCCTGTTGTGGTGCATCACCCACTGCCCAGATTGTTGTGCTGTTCTGGGGATTGACCAGGAGCTGGCGAACAGATATTCCACCCGGAACTGTTGCCCTCAGTTGCCAGTCATAACCACCATTCGTGGAGCGGTAAATCCTGCCACTGCTCCCTCCGGCGTAGATGGTCTGAATGTGGTTGGGGTCAATGGCCAATGAGTTGATAATGTCCGGGATGGTCTCAAGCGGTGTCCAGGTCTGGCCGATGTTGGCGGTGTGAAGGAGAACGGCGGGAAACCCCTCCAGGACAATATAAAGCTCATCCGGATACCCGGGTACATTGACCATGGCCGAGACGGCGGCGCCGTTCGGACCAAGTTGCTGCCAGGAGTTCTGGCTAAGAGCGATTGAGAATGTTACGATGAGCAGTGCTACCAAGCACCAGGCTTGGGGTCCAGGCTTCGAGTTTCGGACCCTCGTCTTTATCATCTGTTACCCCCCAGGAAGTTTTTCCGACTCTTGGGTCAGAGGCGCGGCACGCGGCGCTTCCGACTGACCAGCACTGAGCGCCAGACGTTCTTCGAGTCTGGTCAGTTGCTTTGCTGCCTCTTCGAACTTGCTGCGGGCATGGCCGATATGGGTGCCGAGGGTATCAAAGGTCTCGCGAAACCGCGTCAGCTCATTCTGAAGCCGGCTCAACCGGTCCATGATTTCTGTGGCCCGCTGTTCAATCTGGAAACCGCGCAGGCCCAGGACAATCGTCTGAAGATTGGCATAAAGGGTGTTGGGGGACACCGGAATGACCCGACGCTGGATGGCGTAGTCGCTGAGGCTCTCTTCATCCGGCCCCGGTCTTATGATGGTCTCGTAATAGACATTCTCAGCCATGATGTACATCAGGGCAAAGTCAAATGTCCCTTCGTCAGGGAGGATGTACTTGGCGCTGATGGCATCAACGTGCCGGCGGAAGTCCTGGATGAATTTGCGCCGGGCTTCCCGGCGTTCCGCATCGCTGGTAGCGGCGACCATCCGCTTGAAGTTGTCCAGAGGAAGCTTAGCGTCAATCGGCACCAGTCTGGGCCCGAGCCTGATGACCGCATCCACCTTCTCTCCGGAGCGGAACTGATGCTGGGTTTCGTAGTGATTGGGGATTACCTGGCGCAGCAGGTTCTCCAGATGGAGCTCTGAAATCTCCCCGCGGAGCTTGGGCGCGCGGAGGATTTCCTGCAAGGAAGCGATATCCTTGCCTACCTCGAAGATTTGCTGGGATGCCTTGCTGAGTTCACCCAGGCTGCCGGAAACCTCCTTGATTACCCGGGCGGCGTTGTCGAGCCGGGTGTTGACCTGACCGGTGGTCTCCTGCAGTGTGCGGTCAAGGGCTGAGAGCCGCTGGTTGAGCTGGGCATTCAGGTCAGCTACCGTCTGGTTCAGGAGTCGGGTGCTGGCGGCAAGGTTCTCGGCGGTCTGCTGACGCAGGGCATCAAGCTGCTGTTGGAGAAGAATCAGCCCCTCTTGGTCCGGACTCGGCCGGTGGCGACGTCCAAGGAGAACGAGCAGCACTGCAGCCGCAACTAGCAACGCCCCGACGCTGATGATTAGCGCAGCCATCGGCTATATGATAGCAGAGTCGTGAATGATTGTAAACCCTTTATTCTGCCGGTAAGCCGGATACCGTATCGCCGGGTCTGATGCCTTGCAACTGAAACCAGCCGGAGTTCATCTCCAGGGCATAGCGGATTGGCCGGGATGGCAGGTAGCGGCTGGTGGTGTCGTGGGGCGCCATCTCCAGAATGTCGGTGATGATGCCGTTGCGGTCAATGAAGGCGATGCTCAGCGGAATAAGGGTGTTCTTCATCCAGAAGCGGTAGGTATCATCTTGTTCGAAGACAAAGAGCATCCCGGAGTCCGGGGCGAGGGACTGGCGGAACATCAAGCCGAGGGCCCGGGTCTCCGGAGTCTGGGCGAGTTCAGCATAGGCAGTTCTGCCACCGATTTCCAATCGGACCACGGGAAGCGTTGGCCGATGAACGGGCGGGGCATGTGCCAGGCTCCCTGACGGCGCACGACAGCCAATTAGAACAAGTAATGCGCACCCCGTAGCTGGGAACTTTATCATTGAGCCTCTCCCTCAAGCACAATCTGGGAAAGGTCGGCAACCTTCAAAAAAAGCGACTGAACAAATTTGAGCAGCCGCAGCCGGTTTGTGCGCAGCTTGGCATCCTCGGCCATCACCAGGACATCGTCAAACAACCGGTCAATCGGCCCACGGAGGCTGAGCAGTAGCTCAAACGCCTTGCCATAGTCACCATTTGTCAGTGCTTGGGCCAGGACCGGCTCGACTTTGCGTGCCTCTTCCCAGAGGGCCGATTCGGCCGGTTCGCGAAATAGCTCCGGCTCAGGCAGTCCGTCTACAAGCTGGTCCCGGAGGATGTTGGCCACCCGCTTCTGGCCAATGATGAGCCGTTCGAACTCGGCCCGGGAACGGAAAGCGCCAAGCGCCTGAGCACGGCCCAATGCCTCGGCCGGTGAGTGCCAGTGAGTGGCAAGAACCGCATTGGCGACATCGTAAGCAACCTCCCGGTCGGCGAGCAGGCCGGCCATCCTTTCCCGGAAGAGGTCGTGGAGCTTGGGTGCGACCTCCGAGAGGAGGCCTTTCTTAACCAGCCCTTCGAAGCAGCCGAGGCTCTCCTGGATAAGCTCGTCAATGACAATAGGCAACCGGTGCTCAAGAATCGTCAATAGCAGCCCGGTGGACTGACGTCGCAAGAGCAACGGGTCTTCGGAGCCCGTAGGCACAACACCGGTCAGAAAGGCGCCGGTAATGTTGTCCATCTTATCGGCAATGCTGAGCAGGGCACCGAGCCTTGTTCTGGGCAGCTCATCGTCCAGACTGCGCGGCCGGTAATGCTCGGCAATGGCATCAGCCACCTCCCGCAGCTCACCCAGGAGCCGGGCGTAGATTCCACCCATAATGCCTTCCAGAGCGGTGAACTCCTTCTCACGCACAAGCTGAGTGAGGAGGTCGGCCTTTGAGAGTTCGGCGGCACGGTCAAGAAGCGAATCATCAATATCAGGCACCCTTCGGGCGAGATAACGGCAGAGCCGGCGTAGCCGCTCGGTCTTGTCAAAGTAGCTGCCCATCCCTTCAATCCAGACAACCCTTTTCTCTTCCTCAACGAGCGGTGCCAGTCCGGTTTGCAGGTCGGCTTCAAAAAAGAACTGGGCATCACGAAGTCGTGAGTCAATCGCCCTCTCGTACCACCGGCAGACCTGTTCACGTTGGCATCCCGGAGTATTGGTCACGGCGATGAAATGGGGCAGAAGCTGTCCGTCCGGCCCCTGGACCGCAAAGCAGCGCTGGTGCATCTTGAGTGCAGTTGCCAGAACCTCTTTGGGCAGTTTCAGATAGCCAGGGTTGAAGTTGCCGAGAAGCGCCTCAGGCCATTCGGTGATATTGACCGTCTCATCCAGAAGCTCCTTATCGAGCAGAGGTTCGCCCGAAACGGCGGCTCCGGCCCGCTGCAACTCCGACTCCACCCGGCCGCGCCGAGCTCTGGGACTGGCAATCACCTTCTTTTGTTCCAGAAGGGCTGGATACTGATACGGCTCCGGAACAACAATTGGTTCCGGGCCGAATATCCGATGGCCATAGGTCAGGTTACCGGCGACAATCCCTTCGAGGTCAAACGCGACTATTTCGGAGTCAAAGAGAGAGAGAAGCCAGCGAATCGGCCGGGCGAACCGGAGTTTCCCCTGCTGCCAGCGCATTGTTTTGGGGAATGGGAGCGAGGCGATAATTCGGGGAAGGTTCTCTTCCAAGATGCGGACTGTCGGAACCGAGGGCATCTCCTTCTGGAGAAAGCAATAGTCGCCTCTGGGCGTTGACTTCACATAGATGTCAGCCACGGTCTTACCCTGGGCGGCGCTGAACCCGACAGCTGTCCTGGTCGGCCTTCCCTGTTCGTCAAATGCCGCCTTCTTAGGCGGGCCCTGAACCTCGACGACCTGAGCCGGCTTCTCCACCGAGACATCGCTCAGGCGGACCGCAATCCGCCGGGGGGTATAGAAGAGTTCAGTCTGACCGACTGCGACGCCTTCGTCGGTCAGAAGCGTCCGGATGCGGCGCTCCAGCTCGGCTGCTGCCGGAGCAATCACCGCAGGCGGCAGCTCCTCGGTTCCGATTTCCAGGAGGAATGTCTTCTTCATCACGATGATATTATGAGGTTATGGGAAGGTGTCAAGCAAACAGAATCCCTGAATTCTCGAACTAGCAAGAAGCCAGCCTCTCGGACTAGACGAGTGTGGGGGCGGCGCCCCTTTTGATTTGATACCGGCTATCTCACCAGAAGCATCCGCCTCTTGAGCAGGTTGCCATCAGCCCGCAGCATGTAGTAGTACGCGCCCGAAGCCACCCGCCGACCCCTAGCATCCTCGCCACGCCAGAGAAGAGGGTAGAAGC
>JBDRUJ010000085.1:3523-7467 GCA_039801285.1 Caldifarciminota bacterium | reverse complement strand
TGAGCGGTGAGACGAAAGTAACAGGGTTGCTCCTATTCCGGCACAAATCATCTGGGCAACGAGCTTGGGCAAAGGTCGGGATGCGCTCTTCCAGAGAAAATCATCCCACAACCCGGCTCCAAGCCCAAGTCCGGCAACTGCAACTACCGCCAGCACCTTGCGGTCTGCCAAACCCGGCACCACCCCGTTTTCAGCGATGCGGACCAGACAGGCAAGGCACAGCACTAGCCACAACCCAATGCCACCAGTCCAAGGGACAGGCCGGTTGTGAACCTTCAGCGGTCCATTAGCCCGGTCAAGCCACCCCAGCCTGATTCCGAGGCTCTCAAGCCAGCTGTTCAGGCCGAGAGACAGAACCGCCCCAGTTACCACGGCCAGTGCCAGTGCACCGCTCATTGCTTCCCCGATGGGCAAGTGGCAATTCCCAGTGCCCCAGCGCCGCCGGTGTTTTGACGGGGGGTGTGCCACAGGGTCCCTAGTGCCCAGAGTGAGCCGAGACCGTAGCCAATGTGCAGAGTCGGGAAGACAACTAGCAGTTCCGGCAGTAGGCGAAACGACGAGCGGGTGGCGAAGATTCTATGTAGTGCGGCGGCTACGTCAGCGACCAGATAACCACCGACAAGGAGCACCGGCGGGAGCCAAATGAAGGGGGTGGAGGCCGCGGCGAGAAGAGGAGCTATTGAAACAAGCAGTGCACCGACAAACAGGCCCGGGATCAGGTGTCTTAGTGCAAATGGCCGGCTTGAAAATTTTATGCCGCGGATGACCCAGTAACCGTTTGCAAAACTATTTTGGAATAGACCCGAAAGCGTCGGTCGAGCCCGATAGTAGCTCTTTATGCCGGGGTGAAGAAGAAGTCTCAGGCCCGAGCGCCGCAGGCGGATGTTGAAATCGATATCCTGATTGCGCACCAGGTTTGGATTGAACAGACCGACACGGGTAAATACCATCCGGCGGTAACCAGGGCAGCTAGCGGTGTCGGCAGAGCGGAGTTTGTTGGTCCCAGTGCGCATTAGTGAAGGCCCGACACCGAAACGAGACCCGAGGGCAAGGGCAATGGCTCGAGCTATCGGAGTAGAACCACCTGGCACTGTTCTAGCGACGCTGCCAACCGCGTCGGCGCCAAACAGGCAGAGTGCATTCATCGCCTCCGAAATGTAGTTTGGGCTGTAGCGGGTGTGGGCACCCATTGTGAATATCACTTCTCCTTTGGCAGCCGACACCCCTTTATTAAGGGCAACCGCAGTGATTTTGGCTGGGTTATCGAGCAACCGGAAGACGGGGAAACCGTGAACTCTGGACTTGGAGCTCTGAGCTATTAACTCCCTTGTCCCATCGGTGCTCATCCCGTCAACAAATATAAGCTCCAGTTTCTCGGCCGGGTAGTTCTGCGCTAATAGCGACCGGATGGTGTCGGTAATGGTGCCGGCTTCGTTTCGACAGGGAATCACCAGACTTACTAGCGGCAGCCCGTCATCCATTCGGCGTCTCTGGGTCAGCTGGTTTTTCTGAAAATCTGATGCCGTGGCGTCGAAGCAGGTCACGCAACTTCTCGGCTGGTCCGATAATCGAACCAGTGACGACCCTTGTCTCAAGACCGAAGACGGTTTCGTTCGGCCTAACCGGACGGTCCACCAAATTGGCAAGGACAATGTGAGTTGTGAACTGTGAACTATGAGCTATATCTGAGAGCCTTTCAACGAACCGGATATAGTAATTCCCCAACTTGAGCGAAGGGGTTTCTTGTTCAAAGGTAACCGCACAGCCACCATAATCGGCAAGGATATCGGCCCAGACAGAAAACAGCTCGGTAAAGAGAGCCTTTCGTTCCTCTTTGGTAAGTTTTTTGGGATAGGCCTGTTCCCTTAGCACCCGGCAGGGAACCCCGGCCGCCAACGCACCGGCCGGAATGTCCCTAGTAACCACCGAGCCGACACCAATCACCGCACCGGCGCCGATAGTTACCCCGGGATTTATGACGGCACCGGGGATCCAGCAGTTGTCCCCGATTGTCACCGGGGCAAACCTGACCGGGTAGCCAAGGAGGGGCGACTGGTAGGCACCATGGGTGAAGATGGCGCTTCCGGTCCCGATACCCACCTCGTTTCCGATATGCACTGGCCGGGCAGTGTTGATGAAGCAGCGCATCCCCAGATGACACCATTTTCCCATAACTAACTCCGAGTGAACCTCATAACATGAACCGCCGCCGATGCGCACCTGAGGGCCGGTCCAGAGTTCGTCGCCAATGGTAATGCGCCGCCCCTCGACAACTGCCTCAGGCCCCAGCGAGCCACGCGCGCCTATTTTGAGCGATTCAAGGACGTTGATGGTGCTTCCCGGGCCGACGCGGCACTGAGGGCCGAAGAGGATGCAGCCACCACGAATCAGCACTGACCGGTCAATAACCGTGCTCGGCCCGAGTTCTAAAGTGCCACACTGAATTCGCACTCCAGCCACCCACCGGAAGTTGTCGTCGGTTGGCACCCCGATTCGGCAGCCAGGCGCGATACGCAGCCGTTCGCAAATGATGCGGACATCCGGTCCGAACTGGACATCGGCAGCAATCTCTTGAATCCGGGCTTCTATCATCGGTAGCTCACAGTGGTGCCGTTATCAGACCAAATCCAACGGACAACTTCGAATGCCTCAGCGAACCTCACCCCGGCCTGGACACCCCGGACTTGGGCGAGGCTTCTGATGAAGCTCTCCTGCGTGTAGGAACGGAAACGCTGCGACTGGTAACAGGCAAGGCTTGCAATCTTTTTTGCCAGGTGCCGCTCCTGGAGCGGAACAAAGCAGGCATGCTTGAAGGTGATGGTGTTCATCGGTAGCTCGTAGCCGAGGATAGTCCCGAACTTGAAGGCGCGCAGTGCCTCCCGGCAGACCGTCTGGTGGTCTTGGTGGACATCCGTTGGCGATGGGACAAGAACAAGGTCGGGTTGGAGACTGTTGCGGAGCCGGACCAAGTGTTCGAGGATGCTCTGGCGATGCTGGGGAAAGTGGCGCACCTGGTAGGTAAGGAGATGCCAGTTTTCGGGCTTGATGCCGAGACATTGGGCTGCCGCCCGGGATTCGGAGCGAAGGATGTCTTTAGGAAAACCCTTGGGAACCGATTCCTCGCAAGAGGATAATGCAACATAGTAGACTTCCGAACCCTCCTCAATGAGACGGGCAAGGGTGCCGCTGCAGCCGAATTCATCGTCGGTGTGGGCGCCGAGGAAGAGGA
Source organism: Caldifarciminota bacterium (assembly GCA_039801285.1). Classification (GTDB taxonomy): domain Bacteria; phylum Hydrothermota; class Tepidihabitantia; order Tepidihabitantales; family Tepidihabitantaceae; genus JBDRUJ01. The sequence continues at coordinate 4,238 of JBDRUJ010000085.1, read as the reverse complement.
CCTTAGAGAACATGGGCGGGGAGCTCGGAGCTCTGAGCTTTGGGCTGCGCGGGCCTGGCTGAGCATGGGGCGATTTGGGTGATGCGGCGATAAAGGGCAAGGAGATTCTCCGCTTCACCAGACCAGTTGAATCGCTGCCGAACCGCGATTCGACCATTTGCGCCGAGCTGCTGCGCGGTCTCCGGGTTTTCTGCTAGGAATCGGATGGCACCGGCAATTGCGCCAGGGTCCAGGGTATTGACGCAAATACCACAGTTCCACTCCGCAACTATCTGGCGCAAAAGTGGAAAGTCGGGCAAGATGACAGGCAGGCCGGCGGCCATGAATTCAAACATCTTCACCGGCAGGGCGGTATGATGCCGTTTCAGGGGTAGTGAAGGGACTATCCCGGCGTGGGCCGATGCATACCATTGATAGACCGCTTGGTGGGGTACGGTTCCGACAAAGCGAACTCGGCAGAAACCGGGCAGGGAGCGGACCTTTTGTTCGTAGCTCGGATTGACAAATCGGCCGCCGAGCACCAAGGTGAAGGAGTCGTCAAGCAAGGCCAACGCTTCGATCAGCCGGGTGATGCCCCGTTCCTCGGTAAGGGTTCCCCCGAGATGGACAAGACGGAAGGCCTCGCGGGGCTGGCGGCGTGGGGTTGTTGGGAGGCATCCCGTCCCGAGAGGGGGAAAGTTACGCACCAGGGTAACACGCTCTTTTGGGAAGCGAC
>JBDRUJ010000085.1:3032-3513 GCA_039801285.1 Caldifarciminota bacterium | reverse complement strand
GCGACGGGCAATCGCCTCGGTGGCAGCAACCGTTCCATCAAATAACCGGACCACAAGCTGTTCCAGTCCGGCCAAGCCCCAGCTGATGATAGGCCGTAGCCACCGGGGCAAGTAGTGTTTGTCCTTTATCTGTTGAGGATAGTCCTCGTGGATGTCGTAGACAACAGATTTGCCCAAGGCTTTCAGTACCAGTCCGACCGGCAAAAGTTCCGGGTCGTGGAGATGGAAAACCCTAGCCTTGGTGCCAAGCGCCTGAATAAGGCCGCGGCACAACCCGAGAAGCCGGTGCTTGAGGTCGGCTTTGGGACGCCGGGCGGGAGCGATGAAGGCAACCGTGTACCCGGCAGACCGCAAAGTCTTGACCTCCTTGTGGAAGATGCGGGCGTCGTCAGGACTATGGACAGTGGTCAGGACGCAGACTTCGGACGCCAAGGGTATGAGCTGTGAGGGATGAGCGGTGATACGGGAAATGGTCAGGGCA
>JBDRUJ010000085.1:0-3022 GCA_039801285.1 Caldifarciminota bacterium | reverse complement strand
GCTGGTGACGACGATTAGGGTCCCCAGCCAATAGCTGATTGCAAAGGCGACAAGGGTGAGCGTAACACCGGTCAGGCCCAGCCGAGAGCCGAAGAGCACCGACAGGGCAATTCCAGTCACCCGGATGGCGCTGAAGATGGTTAGGGTTCGGGACCGCCCCGTCGCCTTGAGAATTGAATTGGTCAGGGAGTTGAAAACAAAGAGAAACAGAGCATAGAGCATCAGCAGCTGGATGAGCGGAACGGCCGGCGTCCAAGTGCCGCCGAACAGACATGGAACGACCCAAGGGGCGAAGAGTGCGGCAACCAACACTACGGGTAAGGAAAACCAAATCAGCGCCCGGGAGAGTTTCAGATAGGCGCGGCGGAGCCGGCCGGTGTCTTCGTGGACCCGGGCAAGGGAGGGGAAGAGAACGGTGTCCAAGACGGATGCGAGCGAACGGCTCAGATAGAGAGCGAGCTGGGCAGCAAACGAGTAGTAACCTAGGGCAACTGGGCCCATAAGCCGGGCAACCAGCATGGTGTCAAGGCCGAGGCCAAGCTGGTCGAGTAGGTTGGCCGCCATTACCCCTGAGCTGTAGTGGAACATTGAAAGGAAGTGAGAATGGGGGTCGGATTGGCTGGAATCGGGGAGTGTCAAGCGGTGCCGGCGTGCCCGTGGGTAAATAAGGGCAAGGTTGGTCGCGGTAAGGGCAATGAAGCCCCAGGCGATGCTCATCACCCCTTGGTTGGCATAGGCTAGCGCCACCGTGGTGCCGCTACCGACTAGTCGGGCGGCAAGTGCCGCCAAGGCCTGGGAGCGGAAGTCAAGGAAGCGCCCCAATATTGCCGACTCCACTGCGGTAACCGCGCCCAGCACCATAAGAATTGAGTAGAGCCTGAGCACTGGCGGCAGGAGCGGGTTATGGAACAGCCGGCCGGCGAGGCCGCCCCCGACCAGGAAGATGAAACCGCACAGGCTGCTTGCGGCGGCGGTGCTAATCAGGGCGGTGCGATAATGGGCCCGAGTCAGACCGGGCCGCTGGATGAGCGCGGCGGTCATCCCCAGCTGGGCAAGTGCCGCTAGGGGGGTAATGATAGCCAAGGCCAGGCCGGCAGTGCCGAAGTGGACCGGTAAAAGCCGGCGGGCAAGGAAGACCGCGGTCGCCAGTTGGATAACCTGACCGCCGAGCTGGCTGAGTCCGGTCCAGGTCAGGCCGGCAACGGTGCGCGTTCGTAGCCTAGTTATCATTTCCCCGGGCACAGAGTCCGATAGCGGAAAACAGCATCCGGTTGTCGTTGAGGTCCCCTGAGAAGAGGGCGTTGACCAAGAAGTAAATGAGAAGGGCACAGACGAGCAGCGGCGTGGCAAGTCCTCGGGCGGGCGCACCACGCAGGCGCCGGAAGGTGTGGACAAGCGTCGGAAAGAGCAACAGACCGAATGCGCCGATGCCGACGAGACCGAGTTCACTGCCGAGCTCAAGGAAGATGTTGTGCGGATAAGAGCCGCGGGGCATTTCGGAGCGACTCCAGATGAGGTCAAAGCCGCCGATGCCGACACCGATAACCGGGTTGGCAAGAAATGTTTCCAGTGCGGTTTTAGCCAGTCCAATACGGGCTCCGGCGCTCGAGCCCAACGGGCCGGATGTGACATGGGCGAGACGGGTATTCATGACCTCAATCGCTTCCGGCTTCAGGGTGGCGACAACCGCTAAAAGAAGGGCGATGGTTACCAATCCTGGTGCAGTCGTGCGCCAGCCCCGCTTTAGAAAAAGTGAAGTTATAACCAGCACGACACCGGTGATGACCAATGAGACCAGACTGCCCCGGCTCCCAGCATACAAGAACCCGAAGAGTAGAATGCCGGCAAGTGTCGCCCATATCGGCCAGCGGTGAGGAGCGGCGCGGGCGTCGCGGAAAAGAAAGAACAGCGTCGCCAAAAGACCCAGCCCGATGACCCGACCGGTGGCGATGTGGGTTGAACCAAAGGCGGCAAGGCCCTCACCGGTTACAACTCCGAAGAGAGTCATTGCGATGCCGAGGCCGACCGCCGTCATCAGAAAGCGCCTCAGTCTAGTTTCAGTGTCGAGGAGGTAGAACGGGGCAAAGGTTGCAACCGTCGTCAGGGCAGCGAAGCGGAACGCCTTGGCCCGGCCGTATTCCGAGGTGGTAAAAGAGAGCGCCGAGCCGATAATTACGAGCAGCAGTAGCCCATAAGGGAGAAGGAGGCGGCCGGGAAGGAGGCGGTGGGCAGTCCTAGCTAGGTAGGGGGCGGGCGGTAAGATGCGGAAGACGACCGCTAGGCAGGTGATGACGGCAAGGATGGCTGTCGGGTCAGGTGCAGCCGGCAGGAGGGAGAGGATTTCGGTCTTGAATGTCCCGGCGGTGAGAAAGAGCATGAGGCAGATTTCGGGGTAGGCAAGCAGTCCGATTGCCACAAGGGTCAGCGCCGTGGCGATGAGCGCCTTGAGCCCGAGAGTAAACATAAACAGGAGGAGGATGACGATGCCCGCGGCTATGCCGGCACCGAGAAAAGGAGTACTGCGCGACAACCGAACAGCGGTGCGCGGGTTAGTGATTGCTGAGTGGAGCATCAGTTGTCTATCGTTTCCATAGCTTCACGGAAAGCCTGAACCACCCGCTCCAGCTCCCAGGGCTCGAGCAGTGGTTCAATCGGCAGGCTGAGGACCTCCTGGCAGGCCCGCTCAGTCTGGGTCAATGGCCCATTTATCCGGCAGCGTCCCTCAAAGACCTTCATCCGGTGAAGGGGCACCGGGTAGTAGACCATTGTGGCAATCCCCAGCTCCCTGAGCCGGGCGGCCAGCCGGTCGCGATTGCGGCAGCGAATGGTGAACTGATGGAAGACATGGCCGGCGGAGTATCCGGGAACAACGACACCGGGCAGGTGCGCTAGTTCGGCCGAATAGAACCGGGCGATGGCCTGCCGCCGCCGGTTGAACTCCTCTAGGTGGTTGAGCTTGACCAGAAGGATTGCCGCCTGGATGGTGTCAAGCCTGCTGTTATATCCCAAGATTTCAACATTG
>JBDRUJ010000084.1:0-7480 GCA_039801285.1 Caldifarciminota bacterium | reverse complement strand
AGAAACTCGTCAATCAGCTCCATCGGCCCGGGCCGGTACAGGGCAATCAGCGCGATGAGATGCTCAATCCGCTCCGGCATCATCCGTCGGCAGAGGTCGCGCATCCCCGCACTCTCCAGCTGGAAGACACCAATCGTATCCCCGCGCTGAATCAGCCGGAATGTCTTGGCATCGTCCAAAGGTAAAGAACTGAGCTCCAGCTCCTGGCCTCTTGCGCGCACCAGCTTCGCCCCCTCATCAACGACAGTGAGGGTCCGCAGCCCCAGGACATCGAGTTTCACCAGTCCGACATCCTCAAGAGAGTACATGTCGTACTGGGTGCAGACTTCGCCATCCCCAGGCTTGGCCAACGGCACAAGCTCAATCAACGGCCCGGGTGCAATCACCACCGCCGAGGCGTGGACCGAGGCGTGACGGGACAGCCCCTCCAGCTTCCTGGCAATCTGCCACATCTCCCGGTAATCGCTCCTGGACTCAATCAAGTCCCTCAGCTCGGTCACGCTGGTGATTGCTGCATCCAGCTCCATCCCTGGCGGAATCAGCTTCGCAATCTGGTCAACCTCGGGAATCGGGATGTCCATGACCCGGCCGACATCCCGAACCACCGCCCGGGCCTGCATCGTGCCGAAGGTGATAATCTGCGCCACGGAATCCTTGCCGTAGCGGTTGCGGATGTAGTCAATTACCTCGCCGCGCCGGGCATCGGCAAAGTCAATGTCAATGTCCGGCAGCGAAACCCGCTCAGTGGAGAGAAATCGCTCAAACAGCAGGCCGTAGCGAATCGGGTCAATCTCGGTGATTCCCAGACAGTACAGCACCAGACTGCCGGCGGCCGAGCCCCGTCCCGGCCCGACCGGAATGCCTTTTGACCGGGCAAAGTCAACGATGTCCTTCACCACCAGAAAGTAGCCGGGAAAACCCATCCGCTGAATCACATCCAGCTCGTAGTTGAGCCGCTCCTCAAGACCGGGGGTAATTTTTGCGTAACGTTTTTCCAGTCCGGTCCGCGCCAGATGGCGGAGATAGCACAGCTCGTCATGAAAACCTTCCGGTGGCCGGTAGGCTGGAACATGGAACCGCTTGTGCTCAAAATCCAGCTCCAGATTGCAGCGCTCCGCGACCTCAGCGGTCCGCTGCACCGCCTCGGGCAGGTCATGGAAGATGCGCGCCATCTCGGCACCGGAGCGGAAGAAGAGCTGGGTCGAACTCATCCTGAGCCGGTTCTGGTCCTTGAGCCGCTTGCCGGTCTGAATGCAGACCAGGGCGTCATGGGCCCGGGCGTCTTCAGGACGGCAGTAGTGGCAGTCGTTGGTGGCGACAATCGGAATGTCAAGCGTCGCCCCCAGCTCAATCACCGCCGGTATGATGCTCTCCTGCTCGGCCCAGCCGGCCCGCATCACCTCAAGATAGAAGTTCCCCGGCCCCAGAATCTCCTGATAGCTTGCCGCCGCCTTCATCGCCCGCTCCGTATCGCCTCGGCGCAGATAGTAGTTCACCTCGCCCTTCAGACAGCCGGAAAGCCCAATCAGACCCTGGGAGAATTGTGCGAGCAGCTCCTTGTCAATCCGCGGATGATAGTAAAACCCCTCAAGCCAGGCATAGGAGACCAGCCTCATCAGATTCCGATAGCCCTGCTCATCCTGGCAGAGGAGCGTCAGATGGAAGCTCGACTCCGGCACATCGGGATGAATCTTCTTCTCCCTCCGGTCCCCGGGCGCGACATAGACCTCGGCTCCGATGATGGGCTTCAGCCCGGCATCCTTTGCCGCCTTGTAGAACTTTATCGCTCCGAACATATTCCCGTGGTCGGTGAGTGCCAAGGCCCTCATCCCGTACTGCCGTGCCAGCTTCACCATCTCCTCAATCCGCGACGCGCCATCCAAGAGGCTGAACTCCGAATGGTTGTGGAGATGAACGAAGTCGGCCTGGCCTTGGCTGCGCAGCATGCACCTATATACCAGCCTATCGGCTGCCTGTCAACAGAAAAGTTGAACCATGCCGATAGTCCTTGACTTCTCTGCTGCCGACGGTCGTCCCCAATAACACCCCTTGGAGGACACCGGCGCGGTTATCCTCAGACAAACGCTGCCTGACAGAGACCCGAAGAGCTATCCCGAAACTGCCCTTCCAGCCTATTGGCAGGCAGAGCCTATGGCTACCTTTGACACCCTCATCTTCGCGGCCGCTCCCAGCCCCTGACCTGCAGAAACGGCTGTTCAAGAGCAGAGGGAATCAGAAACGGAGCTTCGGTCAGAGCCCCTGGCTCTTATCAAAACCGGCTGAGATGCAGCCTCACTTGGAGATTTCCTGATGGTCGGTGAGAGGCTATTTCTGACAGATTTCCCGACCGTCTGGGAGACCGTCCCCTTGATGGCCGTGGAAAATCTTGTCTAAAATCATAACCCTTTAGAAACCAAAGGCTTAGCCGGAAATGCCCACTGGAAGGATTAGACTTATAAGTACAACGCCGGCAACCCCGGAAACAGGGCAGATAAGGCTCAAAGGCCTTCGGCTCTCATCATCGGCGCATCTGGGCGCAATGAACTTGTTGCCCCGTGAATTGGGCCGGTGGCCGGACTTTCGGAAGGCTACCGTTCGAACTCGAGGTGAATCTTGAGCCGCGGGGCGGTGAACTCGGCGGGCAAGGGCGGAAGCTTCTCAGTCACCAGCACCGCGCGCAGGCAGGCGGCGTCATACGTCCCGTCGCCTGAACCCTTTTCCAGCTTGATTTCGGTCAGTCTGCCATCCCTTTCAATCACGAACATGACCGTCGCCTTGAAGGTCTGAGTGCGGTTCGTGAACGGGTCTTCCCAGTTCCGGGCAATCTGGTCCAGCATCTGAACCAGGTAGTAGTTGTAGCCCAGAGCCTCGGCACCCTCAACCTTTGCTCCGAGCCCCTGACGACGAATCACATCCTGCCCGGTTTTTCCCTGCGGCTTCTCAGCCGGCTTGGGCTTGACCTGGGGTTTGGGCTGAGGCCTGGGCTCAGGCCTGGGAACCGGTTCAACAAGTTTCGCACCCTGGGTCGTCGGCTGTGGTGTTCCGGCAGCCGGCAGTATCTGAACGGTAATTACCTGGGGTCGTCGGTTATCGTGCTGCCTGGTAGAGGCGGTAAAGAAAGTGAGCCCGGCGATGAAGAGCACATGGCCGGCAAATGACAGAAGGATTTCCCTTTTCACGGCTCTCTGGGAAGGGCGGTCAGGCCGATGTTGGTGATGCCGTTTTCGCGCACCGCTCCCAGGACCTCCATGACCAGGCCGTAGTCAACACGGCGGTCGGCATGGAGATACACCCTGTCAAACTCGCCCCGTGCCAGCCGCTCGGCAAGGACCTTCGGGAATGCCTGCCGGGTTGTTGCCCTGGTCCCGACAAATATCTCGCCACTGGCCTTGATGCTGATGACAAGGCCGGCCCTGGTCTGCGGGTCCGGGCTTGAGGTTCTGGGCAGCTCCAAGTCAATCCCCTGCTGCCGTGAGAGGGCGGTTGAGACACCGGCAATCAGAAAGATAATCATCAGGGTGAAGCTGACATCGGCCAAGGAGGTGATATTCATCTCAGCCAGGAACTTTATGCGTCGTATCTTCATCACTGCCCCTAGAGCTTGGACTTGGGACTCTGAGCCAGGGCTGATGAGACAATCTCGCGGCGGAAGATGCCGGTCAGCTCCGAGGCAAACCGCTCCATCTCCGACTGGAGTGCCCGGACCCGGCCGGCAAAGTAATTGTAAAAGAGTGCGGCCGGAATCGCCACGAGCAGGCCCATAACCGTTGTCACCAGGGCATCAGAAATGCCTGGAGCGATGAGTTGAAGGGTGGGAAGCTGGGCACCGCGCAAGGACAAAAATGTTGCCAAAACGCCCTGAACCGTGCCCAAGAGTCCAAGGAATGGCGCCACCATCGTGGTGATGGCAAGAAACGATAGTGAACTCTCCAGCCGGTCGGTCTCGCGCGATGCCGCTCTTTCGGTGGCTTCGGTTATGTTGGGAATCAGTTGCTGAAGCAACTCCGGGCCGCCCTCAGCCGGCCGGAACTGCTCGGAGAGGCTGTCCCACTCCCGGAGCGCGGCAATCAAAAGGCTGGCAAGGGGCGACTGCTGGTGGGCAAGGGCGACCCGCTCGTAGTCGGCAAGCCTTGCCCGGCCGCTCAGTTGAGAAAGCAGTGTCCGGGTTTCAACCGTGGCACGGCGCAGTGCCCGCCACTTCCTGAGGAAGATTGCCCAACTCACCACCGACATCACAAACAGAATGAGAATGATGGCCTGGGCAAATGGGCCGGCGTGGAGGAACGGACTGAGAAAGCCCATGGCGGCACCCTATTCTAGGCTTTTCAGGCGCTCCAGAGCCATCTTTGCCTCAGTCGTCCCAGGATAACGGTTCACCACATCCTGAAGCTGCTGCCGGGCCTCAGCCACTCGATTCTGAGCAAGGAACACCAGTCCAAGCTTGTAGGCGGCAGCCGGAACCTTGTTGCCCTCAGGATAGCGCTCAAGGACCAGTCGGAACTCCCTCTCGGCAGATGCGAGGTCGCCCTGTGAGTAGTAACACTCGCCAATCCAGTACTGGGCATTATCGGCATTATCGCTCTCCGGAAACCGCGCCAGAAACTGCCGGAACCCGGCAATCGCCACCTGAAACTTACCCCGGTTGAAGTCAAAATAGGCGGTGTTGTAGAGCCGGTCGGCATCAATCCCGACACCCGCTGTCTCCTGGGGAGCAGAGGTTGACTCTTTTGCCGGTGGTGTCAGGTCGCCATAGCCGATTCCCAGTTTCCGGCTGATCCGTTCCAGCCTTGCCCCCAGGTCTTCGACACTGGCGTCAACCTGGTCAATCTTGGTGCCGAGGTTTTCGGTTTCGGTAAGCAGGTCGGCCCGGAACCGGGCAAGCTCCTCCCCCTGGTCTGCCTGTTTTCTCTCAACCCGTTCCAGCCGGACGGCTAGCGAGTCGAGCACCTGCCCCCTGCGGACAAACTCCTTGTAGAGCCCGCAGCCGGGAAGGAAAAAGGCGACCAGCAGGTCCAGGACGCCAACCAGCCCAACCCTGGCCGCATCCCGGAGCCTACTGGCCACCATCACTCATCAATCGGTTCCGCGACGCTCTCTTCAGTTAGAAAACTTCGCTACTGGCTGACCTTGAACTCGCACCGCCGGTTCAGCTCGTACCTCGCCGGGTCCTGGGTTACCAGCCGCTCCTCACCATAGCTGATGGTGTTGAACATTGACCCGTCCAGCCCGAGCTTCACAAGGTACGCCTTGGCCGACTCGGCGCGGCGCTGCCCCAGTGCCATGTTGTACTCGGCAGTGCCAATCGGACAGCAGTGGCCCTCAATCGTCACCACCGGCTTCTGACCGGCCGCCAGCGCCTGCTTCAACTGGTCGGCATTGCCCTGAAGAATCCGCGCATCACCTGACCGGATGTCCGACTTGTCGAAGTCGAAGTAGATTGTCTGCAGGCTCAGCTCCACCTTCGGCTTCTCAACCACCGGCACAGTCTCGGTTGTCTCTTCAACAACCGCCGGCTCCTCAACCGCCGGCTTTACGCACTTCTTCGGGCAGCCGACAACAGTCAGCATCAGGAGGATGCCAACCGTAATTGCTGCGAACTTGGCCAGACTCTTCATCTGCCTACCTCCTTTGCTTTTTACTTATCTCAACTATTATCATCCGATACGCTACTCTTGCAGCGTTCTCAGTTGAATAAACTCCTGACAATTCACCTGTAATTTAGCGGCTAATGACCGGTCTGTCAAGCAGTAGCACACATCTTTTGGACGCTCGGCAGACTGAACCGGTTGCATTCGGTAGCGGCCATCCCTCCTTGACTCTTCAGTCGGAACTGTTACCATCTATCCCAAGCAGCATCACCGCATGGGCAGAAAGAAGAACCGTAATGACCTGAAGAGCCTGGTGCCACTTGGCCACCGGCTCAGGGAGCTGAGGCTGCGGGCCGGCATATCGCAGATGAAACTGGCCGAGGCGATGGGCTTCAACCCGGCACATGGTTACAAGTACATCCTTCGTCTGGAAAAAGGACTTGTCCCCAACCCCACCATCCACACCCTTGCCAGCCTGCTCAAGGCCTGCAATGCCACCTGGCACGACCTGGTTGATGTCCTGCCTGCCCTGATTGAACCGGAACAAATCGCCTATGTGCGAACAGACTCCGCTCGTCCAGCCGAACCTGAAGCGGGGAGTGCCGAAAAGCCGCAACCGCCCAGTGCTCCAAAATCCGATACCCAGGTGACGACACCGGCTCAGCCGAAACCCTTGAAACGAGACACCCGGCCCCTGCGTGAGCGACTCTGGGCCGAACGTCGGAAGGAGCGCCTCAGACGCATGGAGCAGCTCTGGACAAGAATTGCTCAGGCCGAAGAGCGGGCAAATCTTTTGCTTCGGCCGCTCAAGCCCGACCGGGCGGCCCGGCAGGCATACCTTTCCTATCTCCGTTCGGTCTGTTCCCTGCTCGACGCCTATCAACATTCCCGCCCCGGGCAGGCTGAAAAGGAGCTGACCCGGCTTCTCCAGTCCGGTGTTGACCAGGGGCTTGACCGCAGCACCCTGATTCAGATTCAGGCCATCTGCACCGAGGTTATCAAGTCTGAGTAGCCGGCTCTTCGTCCACTGCCTATCGCTTTCCCTTATCCTCCCAGGTCATGCCGCTGGTCAGCCGGTCCGCTACCGGATTGATGTCCATCTTGACGACAGGGCTGGAACTGTTTCCGGTTGGGAAGAGATTCTATACCGCAACATCTCACCGGAGACGCTTTGGTCAATCTGGCTCCATCTCTATCCCAACGCCTTCAAGGACCGCACCACCACCTATGCCCGGGAAAAGGAACGGCTCGGGCAGTTCGACTTTGCCGTTGCCTCAACCAGCAGTCGGGGCTGGCTCAGGATTGAGTCGCTCTGGGGAGGTGCTGCTCTCCAAATATTCAACCGGGACAGCACCGAGCTGGAGCTGAAACTTACCCATCCCCTTCATCCGGGCGATTCGGTTGAGTTGGGAGTTCGGTTTCAGGTCAAGCTCCCTGCTCCCTATGCCGGTCTGGGGCGCAAGGGCCGTAACATCATCCTCTGGAGGTGGTTTCCTCAGGTGGCTGCCTATGATTATTACGGCTGGCATGTTGACGGCTTCCATCCGTTCGGCTACTCACCCGGAGCCTTTGCCGACTACGATGTAGCAATCACCCTTCCCAGCGACTTGGGGGTTGCCGCCACGGGAATCGCCCTTGACTCCTTGACCCCTCAGCCATCCGACTCCCTGTTCATTACCCGCCGCTTCCGCGCCTCGGCCGTTCCGGACTTCGCCTGCTTCATAACCGATGAGCCGCGCCGGATTCTGGGTTGCCCTCCCGCTCGTATGATTGCATTCTACTCAGCCCGTTTCGGTCCCGGCCCATCCCAATCTCCCACCGTGATTGACGCATCAGGCATCATCACCAGAAGCATCTCGGCACCAGGCCTTATCCTCCTTGCGGAAAAGCCG
>JBDRUJ010000083.1:0-7484 GCA_039801285.1 Caldifarciminota bacterium | reverse complement strand
CCAATCGTCGCGTTGAGATAACGGTTCGTTCCAGGTGAAAAACCCCGTCCTAAAGCCTCTCCTCCTCACCCTGGCAGTCACTACCGCTGTGACGCTCACTGTCGCTCAGGAGCCGTCTCCAGCCAGCCCCGACACCCTTACCTACCCTCAGAAGTCTCCAAGCAAGGCGGTTCTCCTTTCCCTTCTTTTCCCTGGCGGCGGCCAGCTCTACACCCGTTCATTCTGGAAGGCGGCAATCATCGCACCGACCGAAATCGCCCTTGCCGGCATCACCTGCCGCTATCACAACCTGTGCCAGAAGAGCCTTGCCCAAGGCGACACCGCCGCCTATCAGCGGCTGAGCGAACGCCGGACCACCTTCCTCTGGTGGACCGGTGCGATTATCGCATTCTCAATGGCCGATGCCTATGTCTCGGCCCAGATGTTCGGCTTTGACGAGCAGATGCGCCTCAGCCTGGGACCGGGCCGGGCCGGTATCGAACTGCCCTTTTGATGGCTGTTCTTCTTGCGGCTGCCGGACGGTTCAAAATGGAGTGGCTCAAGACAACCGCCGAGACCTTGGCCAGCAAGGAGTCGAAGGAAACCTCTGCCGAACCCGCCGCTATCCCGACCCCGGGGGGCTGGGGCGTGGCCTACTGTTATGGCAACCGTCTGGAATCGCTCCGTTCCAACCGGCACTGGCAACTCGACCCCGATTTTGCCCAGCTACCCGAAATCAAGACCGATATGGCAATGCTCTATCTCCACGGCCCGGGAACCAGGCTCGGACCGCGGGAAGTTCAGCCCTTTGTTCGGTTCGAGCAGGGCCAGTTTTGGGCATTCTCTCATCTCGGAACAATTACCACTCAGGACCGGCTCGATACCGGTAACCGGCTTCCGGACAGCAATAGCCTAAGTGAAAAGTACTTCCTTCACATTCTTGAGGGGCTGAGCCTTGAGGACATCCCCGGCTCGGTCGCAGCCCGCCAGAAGCTCTTGAGCCAGGAACCGAGCCTCTCCTTCTGCCTGATGAGAAGCGATTTGATGATTGTCAGTTGCCTCTTCCGGGAGAAATCGGCACCGGGCCGGTTATGGTTCAGCCGGTCCGAGCTCCTGCTGGTTATGGCATCCCAACCCATCCCATCGGGAAGTCCGCTCTCCTCCGGCAGTCTCATCGCCATCACCCGGCAGCGCCGGGAGATTCCCTAAGTCCCGGTCAAGTATCAGAATACCTCCTGCCTTCAAACCGTCCGTATCATCTGCGGACCCCCCCTCAATCTTTCAATGCCCCGGTCTCGGCTCTTAGCCTTCGAGAGGTTCTGTCGGCAGGGGCGAAACAGACTCCGACAGCTAGGCCCGGTCAAACCGCCTTATAGCATAGGCCATGCCAACAGGCCAGGGACTGCATGGAAAGTTTTACCCGCTCATCCCAAGCAATTTACGCTAGGGCATGACAATTCTCACTCTCGCTTTCCAGAGCGTCTTTCGGTGCGACTGCGGAAAAAGGCGGGCTGGACGCGATGCTAACTCACTGAGTCTTGCTGAGTAACGGGTTGGCTGACAGTAGGACTAACGGCGCCGCGCCCTGGCCCCGAACTCCACCAGCTCTCTGAACCCCTTCGGGTCAAATGCCGCTGCTATCGCAGTTTCGTAGGTCACCTTGCCTGCCCGGTAAAGTTCGGCGAGATAGGCGTCAAAAGAGATGCTCCCTTCGGCGGTGCCGGTCTGAATGGCTGAGGGCAAATGTTCTATCTTCCGCTCGCGGATGAGGTTACGGACTGCGGGCGTTGCGACCATGATTTCGTAGCAGCCAATCCGGCCCTTCCCCTCGGCCCGAATCAAAAGCCGCTGTGAAAAGACCGCAAGCAGCGAAATGGAGAACTGAATTCTTATCTGGTCCCGGATTTCCGGCGGGAAGATATCAATAAACCTGGTGACCGTCTCCGGAGCGTTGGTGGTATGGAGGGTGCCGATGACCAGGTGGCCTGACTCGGCGGCCCAGATTGTAGCTTCGGCGGTTGCTAGGTCCCGGATTTCGGCAACCAGAATCACATTGGGGTTGGAGCGCAACCCCTTCATGATTGCCTCGCGGAAGGATGAGACATCAACCCCGACCTCACGCTGAGTCACCAGTCCCTTCTTGTGGTCGTGGACGAACTCTATCGGGTCCTCAATCGTCAGGACATGGCGCGGGCTCTCAAGGATATAGTCGACAAAGGTTGCCTGAGTGGTGGTTTTACCCATGCCGGTCGGCCCGGTCACAAGAATCAGGCCATGGGGACGGTCCAAGAGGTTTTTGATGCGCGGTATCAGATGGGTGGGGACAAACAGCTCCTCAAAAGAGAGAATCCGTCTGGGAATCAGCCGCAGGGCAAGGCCGAAATACCCCTTCTGCTTATAGACCGCAACCCGGAAACGGGCCATGTTCTTGAAGTTCAGGGCAAAATCGCCGCCACCGCCATTGTCAATCTGGGCGCGGAGGTGTCTCAGGTCTTTGGTGGCGATATTCTTGAAGCTTTCGGTTTTGTCCGGGGTCAGGACCGGGCACTGCTCAATAGGGTGGAGAAAACCATCAATGCGCAATGTCGGCGGCCGGCCGACCGTGAGATGGAGGTCGGAGGCGTTCTTTCGAATACACTCGGCGAGGAGTGACTCGAAGAACTCTTCGTCGCTCATCGGCTCATTATACCCCCCCTAACCATGCTGTCAAGCGCTGTATTGAGCGAGAGTCAAAAAAACCTGCGAAAAATGTCTCGTGGGTCTAGTCCGGGTTTGCCGACCGGCTGGGCGGAGCATAATGTCCTTGACTTATACAATACATTGACAAGAGGTTTTTACCTGGTATATTCCTGTGTGGAACGCCTCCAGGTCCTGGTTACCCTGAAGCGCCGTAACCGCTCCTTCAATCTCTCCCTTCCGCTTTACTACCTTTACCTGACGTGTGCGGTTGTCATCGGCTTCATGTTCTTCAGTGGTGCCCTGACCCGGTTTCTGGTGAACCGCTGGACTGACAAGGGGCTGCTCAACCGGCTGGTTGCCGAGAACTCGCTCCTCCGGAGCCGGCTGGCGGCCTATGAGGCGGCGACCGACTCCTTCCGCACTTTCCTCACCGCAGTTGAAAGAATGGACAACCGGTTGCGGGCCGCCATCAACCTGAACCTGATTCCGGCCGATGTCCGGAGGATGGGGATTGGTGGCACCGCGCCCAGGACCCCGGTGCCTTCGGTTGATGAGCTTCTGCGCCGGGCGGGATTTGAGGAGCGGTCAATGGCTGAGATTGCTGCAGCGGTCAGCCGGCAAAAGGAGCGGCTCCGGAATTTGCCTTCAATCTGGCCGGTTCAGGGCTGGGTCACATCCGGCTTCGGGATGAGAGACGACCCGTGGACCGGCAGCCGTTCAATGCATCAGGGTATGGACATCGTCGCACCACCGGGCACACCGATTGTGGCAACGGCCGATGGCCGTGTCAGCTTCACCGGCTGGCGGCCCGGGTTTGGCCGGGTGGTTGAGATTGACCACGGTTACGGCATCCAGACTTTCTACGGCCACTGCCAGTCAATAAAGGTGAATCAGGGTGCCAGGGTGAACCGGGGCCAGCCGATTGCCACAGTCGGTTCATCGGGCCGCGCCACCGGCACCCATCTCCACTACGGGGTCAGGCTGAACGGCAACTGGGTCAATCCCGCAAGCTACATCCTGAGCACCACTCCCTAGCGCCGCAGAAGAACAACCGGCAGCTTCTCGGTCACCGTCCCTGAGCGACAATGAAACTCCAGCCAGACCGCATAGATACCGGTCGGAGCCGGCTCACCATTCTCCTTCAGGCCATCCCAGAACAGAACGCCTTCTGCTCCAACGGGCCGGCCCGAAAATAGCCTTTTGACCTCTTGGCCGGAAAGATTGAAGATGGTGATGGTAAGCTGGCCATCGGGAGCTGGCAGCCGATAGACAATGGGCAGGCTGTCTTCAAATCCGTCGTGATTCGGTGAGAAGCTTGCGTAGCTGAGGTGGAGGAGCCGCCTCTGCTGGCCTAATGGCAGGCGCAATCGGCAGCGGTTGTTCAAGGTATCAGCATCATCCGGAGAGGAGACCCTAATCCAGAGGTCAGTCGTCACCTCGGGCACGACGGCGCGCAGCCGCAAAACCGAGTCGCTGCCCGGTGCCATTGGCCAGCCGGCCACTTCGGCAAATGTCTCATTTTGGTCGCACCGTGAGTTCTGGTTCAGGTCGAACCAGGCACAAACCCGCCAACCTTCAGCCACAACAGACCCCTGATTTGTCACGCGTGCCCGGAAGCTGAACATCTGCTTAGGTTTGAGCGGCAGAGTCTCTTCCAGTGCCAGGTCGCATACCCCGAGGTCAAGAAATGACGACACGCTGTTTCTCCGGCCCGGGGTTGAACCGCTCGGGTCCCGGCACACCGCCCAGTTGCCAGCCATGTCGGGCCGGTTGAACCAGATGCGCTCCCAGGAGAGTCCATCGCCAGGGTCGCTGGGGAATGAATCGTCCGGATTCTTGGGGGTGCCGAAGGTGGCAGTATCACCTTCAACTGTTATAATGGTCACCGGGTCGGTTGTGGCAAGCCCGTTGCCAATGGTGGTGTTGTGGGTAGTGAGAATCAGGGTGCTCTCCCCGAACCGGTATGGTCTCACCTCACCACCCAACGGGTTGGGGTCACAGTACTCGGAGTCAAGCACAACCGCATAGCAGCCCGGGCCGAGCCAGGTGGAGCCGATAATCAGTGTGGGGTTGTCACTGAGGATTGAAGAGTCGGCCCAGGCGCAGAGCCGGTCCGCCTTGTCACCGTCATCAAGAATCGCATCGTGCAGGTCAACCGCCTGAGAGGAGGTGTTATAAACCTCAACGAACTCATTACGGTCCTCGGGCCAGTGCGCACCGCTTGGACCTTTGGGATTTGCCATCACTTCGGTGATGAGGAGGCGACCGGCGCCGAAAATAATGACGGCCAGTAGTCCCATCTAACGCGCCACCACCATCATCCGGGTTGTGAACGGCCCGACTGGCTGAAACCCGGAATGCTGAAAAAAATGAACCTCTGGGAAACCGGCCCGCCTCAGATGGTCGCCAACCTCATCAACGGTCCAGGCGCGTTCCTCGTGGACCTCCTCAAACCGCTGGGTCGCCCTCCCTTCCTCCCAGAATGTCAGATGCAGGGTCGAAATCCTTGTTGTTGGGTCATAGCTGTGCTGCCAGATTGATGTGACGTTGCCCACCTGCCGGGTCTGGGTCCTTGTCCCCCAGCACTCAGCCAGTCCGTAAAGGGTATTCATGTCAAAGGCAAAAAGGCCGGACCGCTTCACTGCCCGGCGGACACAACCGAAACAGCCGGCAAGCGCCTCCTCGGTCAGACGATAATTCATGCTGTCGTAAAGGCAGATTGCGGCATCAACCTGCCGGTTGAGCTCGAACCGGGACATATCGGCCTGAATCGGCTCAATCGGGAGCTCTGCCCGTTTTCTCTCCAGCTCCTTCAGCATCTCCCGAGAACGGTCAAGTGCCAAAAGCCGATACCCCCGTCGGGCGAGCATGATTGTCGGAATACCGGTCCCGCAGGCAAGGTCAAGAATCAGCTGGGGCCTGGTCCCAAACCGTTTGAAGATGCGTTCCAGGTAGTCAACCCAAGTCTTGTAGTCAACATATCTCAGCATGAACCGGTCGTAATGCCGGGCAAACTCCTGAAATGGCTCAGCTCTCACATGCTTCACGTTTGACGCTTCCGGCGGCTGGTGCTAATTATAGACGCAAATTGACCAATTGCAAACGGGTGTTTGACCAGCAGGGGTTGCACCGGCCCGAATTCTCATTACAATTCTCCAGCCATGAACCATCGTGAGTTGCGCCGGACATTTCTGAACTTCTATGCGGAGCGGGGGCATAAGATAGTGCCGAGCTCGTCGCTTATCCCCCGTGACGACCCGACCCTGCTCTTCACCAACGCCGGCATGGTGCAGTTCAAACCCCTCTGGGCAGGAACGGTGGAACTGCCCTATCGCCGCGCCTGCTCGATTCAGAAGTGCCTGCGGGCCAGTGACCTGGACCGGGTAGGCCGGACCCCTAGACACTGCACCTTCTTCGAAATGCTCGGCAACTTCTCATTCGGCGACTATTTCAAGGCCGAGGCAATTCCCTGGGCCTGGGAATTTCTCACTCAGGTTGTGAAGCTCGACCCGGAGCGACTCTTTGTCTCGGTCTTTGAGGCCGATGACGAAGCATACGACGTCTGGCATAAGAAGGTCGGCCTGCCGGCAAGCAAAATTTTCCGGCTGGGGGCGAAGGACAACTTCTGGGGGCCGGTCGGTGGTGGCGGTGCCTGCGGTCCCTGCTCCGAAATTTATGCCGACCTTGGCCCAGAGTTCGGTTGCGGCAGGGGGGGGTGTGCGCCCGGGTGCGACTGCGACCGGTTCAGCGAGGTCTATAACATCGTCTTTCCCCAGTTCAACCAGCTTCCTGATGGCACCCGTGAACCCTTGAAAAACCGCGGCATTGATACCGGCATGGGGCTCGAGCGGCTCGCCGCAGTCTCCCAGGGCAAGAAGACCATCTTCGAAACCGACCTGTTTGCGCCGGTGGTGAAGGCAACCCAGGAGATTCTCGGAATCGAGTTGACCCCTGAGAACCGGCAGATGTTCTATGTGGCGGCCGACCATGCCCGTGCTCTGACCTTTGCCATCGCCGATGGCGCAATTCCCTCCAATGAGGGACGAGGCTACATATTGCGCAGCATCCTGCGCCGGGCACTGCTCTTTGCTCACCGGCAGGGGGTGAACAGACCTTTCCTCTATCGGGTTAGCACCGAGGTTGCCGAGTTGATGCGGCAGTGGTATCCGGAACTTGGGCCGAAACGGGAACAGGCAGCACTTATGATAAAGTCAGAGGAGCAACGGTTTCTGGCTACATTGGATGCCGGAATGGAACGATGGCAGGAGCTGTGTGAGAGATTCGCAACCCGTGGAGAGATTCCCGGTGAGGAACTCTTCCGCCTTCACGACACCTATGGCCTCCATATCGAGCTCGTGAAAGAGCTGGCGCAGGACATCCCGGGCTTTGAACGGGCACTCCAAGAACAAAGGGAACGGAGCCGGCGGAAGACGCTAGGCACCGGACTGATAGCGACAACCGGTGAGCCGGTGCCGGAAACCACCTTTGTCGGCTATGAGCGGGATGAGATTGAGACCGAACTAGTTCAGTTTGTTCCGGTTGGGGGCAGGATTTACGAACTCTATCTGGCCGAATCGCCCTTTTATGCCGAGGCCGGCGGCCAGGTCGGTGATACCGGCCGAGTGCTGGGCGAGGGGTTTGAGTTTGAGGTTCAGGACACCTATTACAAACAGGGTATCAGGGTCTGTCGGGCCGAGTTGAAATCGGGTGAGCCTAAAAAGGGGCCTGTCTTTGCTGCTATTGACAAGGAGCGCCGCCGAGAGATAGAACGGGCCCATACCGCCACCCACCTTTTGCACGCCGCATTGCGTCGGGTCGTCGGCAAC
>JBDRUJ010000082.1:0-7534 GCA_039801285.1 Caldifarciminota bacterium | reverse complement strand
AGGTCAGTGGCAACTAAAATTTTTCTAAACATATTCTACCCCTTTCATTTTATTGCTTGGCGAAAACCAGTGGCTGGTTTTCAGACAGATGCGGACAAGTAAAAGCATAACCGGCACCTCAATCAAGACACCAACGACCGTTGCCAGTGCTGCACCTGAGGAAAGACCGAAAAGCATTGTTGCGGTAGCGATGGCAACCTCAAAATGGTTGGAGGCGCCAATCATCGCTGATGGTGCGGCATCCTCATAGGTAAGTTTCAGCACTCTTGCCAGACCGTAACCGAGCCAGAAGATGAGGTTGGTCTGAATGAACAAGGGGATGGCAATGTAAAGGATGGTGAGGGGATTGGAGACAATGACATCACCTTTGAAGGAAAAGAGCAAAATGAGCGTAATTAAAAGGGCGATGATGGTAACCGGGGTGAGGAAGTGGAGGAATTTTTCTGCGAACCACACCGGACCCTTTGCTTTAATAATCCATTTGCGGGAGAAATAGCCGGCAACAAGTGGCAGGGCAACATAGATGGCGATGGACAAAACCAACGCCTGCCAAGGAACCGGCAGTCTGCCTACACCAAGCAGGAAGCCGCCGAGCGGACCATAGAGCACAAGCATTGTCAAGGAGTTGATGGCAACCATCACCAGGGTATGACCGTCATTGCCTTTGGCGAGATAGCCCCAGACCAGAACCATTGCCGTGCAGGGTGCGATGCCTAAAAGAATGCAGCCGGCTAAAAACGAACGCCAGAGTGGCACCTGAAGCATCTTGGTGCCGTTGTGTAGAACCACCTGTCCGATGCCATATTTTGCGCCGACATCAAGGTCAAGCCCAAAAGGCATTTTGACATAGTCAACCGCATCGGTGCCAATCAAAAGACGAAAGACCACCCCTAAGAAGAAAAGGGCAATCGCATACATTGTAAAAGGTTTGATTGCCCAGTTGACAAACAAAGTCAGACCAACCGGTTTGGCGTTCCGTCCAGACTTGAGCACCTCGGCAAAGTCAATCTTGACCATTATCGGGTACATCATAAAGAAGAGACACACTGCAATCGGTATGGAGATGACCGGCGCGCCGTTGGTGTAGATGGCGATGCCGTCAAGCGTCTTTGCCAGCCCGGGCGCGAGCTTGCCGAGCAGAATACCCGCGCCGATGCAGACAATAACCCAGAAGGTGAGATATTTCTCAAAGACATTCAGACCCTTGGACTGTTTGGTTACGCAGGCTTCGGTTACCATTTTTCCCTCAGCTCAGGACGCCATAAATCATTCCGACCAGCGTTGAAAGAATCACCACCAGCAGGATATAGGTAAACCCCTTTCTGAATCCGATGGTGCGGATAATGACAATCATAGAGGGCAGAGAAAGCGCCGGACCCGCAAGAAGCAGGGCGAGGGCCGGACCTTTGCCCATGCCTGAACCGATGAGGCCCTGCAGAATTGGGATTTCGGTCAAAGTGGCAAAGTACATCAGCGCCCCAGAAACTGAAGCGAATAGGTTAGACAAAAGCGAGTTGCCGCCGACCAGACCGGCGATGACCGAGTCTGGGATTATTCCACGATTCAAGCCGGGTCTACCTAGCAGAAATCCGGCAACAAATACACCACCAAAAAGCAGCGGCAGTATCTGCTTGGCAAAAGTCCAGGTTGACGCGACCCAGGCCTTTCGTTCATCCCCGGAGAACCAGCGCCAGAGCATCAGGCCGAGGCCGAGGAGGGAGGCAACGGCTAGATACCAATGAACCAAGTAGACGACATTGTAGAAGCCAATTGGCTCTTTCGGCTTGCCCCAGGTCAGAAAGATGAGCGCCAGTATCATCGTGGCGAAGTAGAGGATGTTCTGCCAGAGCCGGCGACTGCCCTTGGCCGATTCCATGTCGAATGCGCCGGAAGCTTCGGCCCGAGCCTTCTCGGAGCGGAAGAAGATGAACGCCATCAGGAGCCCGATGATGATTGAGAACGCGACTGCACCAATAGCACGGGCAAGCCCCATCTCCAGGCCCAGCACCCGGCCGGTCATCAGGATGGCAAGGATGTTGATTGCCGGACCGGAATAGAGAAAGGTCGTTGCCACTCCGAGGCCGGCTCCGGCATAATAGATGCCCATGAACATCGGCAGGACAGTGCAGGAGCAGACCGCAAGGATTGCGCCCGAGACCGAGGCAACCGAATAGGCAAGCACCTTGTTGCTCTTAGGGCCAAAGTATTTCAGCACCGCCTCCTTGGCGATGAAGTTCTGAATCGCACCGGCAATAAAGAAGGCTGGGACAAGGCAGAGAAGGACATGGAGCCGGGCATACTCCTGCAGCATCAGAAAGCCCTCAACCAAGGCGGTCTGGACGCGCAGATGCGAAAAGGGTAGGAAATAGAAGAGTAGAAAGATTCCGAGGATGAGGAGTAGCTTATGATATTCCTTCATCCTCTACTCCCAGCCGAACTCTCGGAACTTGGCAACAATGGAGTCACGAGGGTAGACACCAATGTGGCGGAATATCTCTTTGCCCTCAGAGTCATAGAATACCTGCGTGGGAATGACCTGAATGCGAGCCTGCATCGCCAGTTGCTGCTCCTGATAGACGTTGATGATGCGGATGTCCACCTTGCCCGCATATTCATGCATCATCGGGTTAAGGATGCGCATCATCGCGATACAAGGCAGGCAATTGTCCGCACCGTAGTCCCACATCCGCGGTAGTGCCTTGGGCTTTTCCGGCTCTTGTATAGGTTCAGGCTTGGGTTTTGGTTGCGCCTTCGGGATGGGCGGGGGCTTTGCCGCGGCCGTTTCGGGCGGCACGAAGGTATCGCAGACTTCCTCAGGTTGAACTTGGGTAGTTGTGTCGGATTTTGGAGCCGGAGCGGACTTCGGTCCGCCGCCGCAACCAGGCTGCAGAAGAGTCAGACACCACGCCGCAACAATGATGGTAACGAACAGATGCCTTGTTTTCATATCACTCTCCTATCTCTTGAATATGTCATACAGAAAGAACATGCCCACGAGCAGGAGCAGGACACCGGACGCCTTCTTGATGAGCAGTGATGCCTTTTGCAGCCCTTTGGAGCTGACCAGAGCCTCAGCGATACCGATGGACGTGCCGGCAACGAGCACCAGCACCGAGTGACCGAGCGCATAGGTGAAGAGTAGAAGTCCGCCATAGACCAGGTTGCCTTTAGAAGCAACAAAAGTGAGCAGCACCGCAAGAATTGGCATGGCACAGGGCGTGGCAATAACACCCGTCAGCACACCAAGCAGGAATGCACCGACCACGCCACCGACCCTGGGTGCCATGCCCTTCGGCAGAGGCAGTTCGAAGTTCGGAAAGAAGAGAATCTGGAACCCCATGGCAAAACAGACAACGACAATCATGACAGGCCAGAACTTGGAGGTCGTGCCGAACAGCGTACCGGCAAGACCCGCAACCAGCCCGAGCGCGGTGAAGGCCACGGCAATGCCGAAGAAGAGAAACAGCGCAAGCAGTAAGGCATAGCCCTTGCTCCGGCCGGGTGTATAACCGCCCACAAACCCGATGGCGAGCGGAATCGAGGCAAGGACACAAGGGTTCATGGCAGTTGCTAACCCACCGAGAAAGACCACAGGAAAAGCGAGCAGCGGCTGGCTGGTGATGAGTTTCTCGGTGTTGGCGAGGAGGCTTTGCATCTAATTCGGCTTTCTCGCCGATACCTTCAGACTCAGAACCGAATTGGCGAGCCGCGCTAGTTCATCAGTTGAGATGCCGGTATCGCGAATGAGCGCCTGTGCGGTCGGGTCGTTAGCCATCAGGTCAACCGGGAATCGAGCCTCTCCGACAACACTCACATCGCTGAATCCGGCGGCGGCGATGGCGTTCAGGTAGTCGCCTTTCAGGGATGCGCCAGAGATACAGCCGACGTAGGCCGCGACCGAATCCCGAATCTGTGACGGCAGCTCGGTCGTAAGCACGATGTCCGCCACCATCAGCCGGCCACCGGGCTTGAGGACGCGGAATGCCTCGTGGAATACCTGCTCTTTGTTGGGTGACAGGTTGATGACGCAGTTAGAGATGACCACATCAACCGAGCTGTCAGCAACTGGTAGGTGCTCAATCTCACCCAGCCGGAACTCGATGTTGGGAAGGCCGGACTTCTTGGCATTGGCGCGAGCCTTCTCGACCATTTCCGGTGTCATGTCCACGCCAATCACCCGACCCGAAGGCCCGACCCTTTGTGCCGCTAGGAAGCAGTCTAGCCCGGCACCGCACCCTAAATCGAGCACAACCTCGCCAGGTTTCAGTCCAGCCAGTGCCACAGGATTGCCGCAGCCGAGACCGAGATTGGCGCCTTCGGGCACCGCGGTCAGTTCTTCGTCACTATAACCGATGCTGCGGCTGATATTCTTGGCGGTCGTGCCGCAGCAGGGAGCGGACGGCCCGCAGCAGGTTCCTGAGCCACGTGCCACATCGGCGTAATTCTTTCGAACCGTGCGGCGAATGTCGAATTTCTCCAGTGACATTACCTTCCACCTTCAGGTTAGTCTTGACAACATGTTCGTTCCGATGCCTTGGGTCGCCGGGCGGTGCAGCGACCGGCCTTGACACGCCGCGCTAGGTGCCGGGCCGACTCCACAAGCTTGAGTACGGCCGGGTCAGCTATTCGATAGCGCATCCAGCGACCGTCGCGCCGGGACTGGATAACGCCCGCCTGCTCGAGCACACTCAGGTGGTGCGAGACGACCGAGAACGAAGTCGGCAGATGCGGCACAATCTCACACACGCACCGCTCCTCTTTGCCAAGAAGCTCCAGAATGCGTAGTCGGCACTCGCTGCTCAATGCTGCAAACAGCGCCGATGTCAGCTCTCTGATGGCAATATCCATATTTCTAAAAATATAGAAATATAGTCTGATGTCAAGCAAAAAATGGCAAACAAATGAGACTCGGCAATCAGGTGGTCAGCCGAGCGAGTTTGCGCTCATAGGTAGCCACAGATAACCGCCGCCCTTTCCGTTCAATCTTGTGACCTTCAGCCATAAGAGCCGTTTCAGTGCCGGAATGTCGCCCGGATATTTCGGATTCAGTTCACCGTCAGTCTTGAAGGTCTGCCAGTAGAATTTGATGCGCTTTTGCCCTGCTTGCTGGCCTCCTCAGCCGCATGGGCACTGATACAGGCAAAGATGCCGCAGGTTATCGGACAGCAAATCGTAGCCTTGTATCTTCGGGCAATGGCTTGTCGGATTTCGATGATGGATGTATTCTTACCTCATTAGAACCGGTAACTGATGGTCTTGTGGCAATACCGATAAAGAAAGCTATTTGATGAAACCGAGCTCCCGGAACTTGGCAACAATTGAGTCCCTGGGCCAGAATCCGACATGGCGCGCGAGCTCCTTCTCCTCAGCATCCAGAAAGACGAGGGTTGGTATAGCCTGAACACCAAACCTCTGGGCCAAGGGCTTGTTCTTATCCACGTCAATCGAGACAATCTCAATCCGCCCCTTGAACTCTTCTGCCAGCTCCTCAATGATAGGTTTCTCCTTCTGGCAGGGCGGGCACCAGGTTGCCCAGAAGTCCCAGAGCTTGGGCAGACTGGTGACTTCGGCAGTTTTTGCCGGAGCCAGGGTCTTCTGAGTTTCAGGCGGAGCCGGCTGACTGGTCTCAGGAACCTGAACCGGTGTTGATTCCGGCGCATTCTGGACGAGGGTATCTCGGCTCGTGACCACTGGCTTGGGCTTTGTTCCACAACCAGAAACAAGGCTTCCGATTACCAAAACAATCAGCGCTATGTGCATCAAGACTCCTCTCATATATTGCTGAACCTATGCCGGATTGGGAATCACGCAGATGAACCGAAATGGCTCATCACCCGTGTTCTCAAACCCATGCTCTTCACCCGGCAGTATGAAAACATAGTCACCCCGCCCAACATCCTTCGTACCTTCGGCCGAAAGCGCCTTCCCCCGGCCCTCAAGCACGAACACCTCATGTTCATAGTCGTGGCTGTGCCAGGGAATCCTGTCACCCTGTTTTGGCAGCTCAATCACCCTCATGGCGAAGTTCGGCGCGCCCTTCTTCTTATCAATCAGCCACCTGATTGTGGCCCTTGCCCCGGGCATCGGACTAGTCTCGGCCCGCACGTCACGGTAATGACCGGTAATCATGGTATGATTCTATAGCCTAAGCAGGCTCGGTCAAACTTACACATCCCTTGACTTATCATTCTCCTCTAATATCGTATTCTGATGAAAATCAGGCTCCTCTTAGCGGTAATAGTGCTGGCAACAATTGCACTGGCAACAAGGCCTTGGTCGCCTGAGGAGATTGAGCGGAAATATCGAGCCTGTCGGCCCCAGTGGCTACCCAGACCCGAAAGCCTCATCTATGGCCCGAGAAGGTTCAACTACCTCCAGCGTATAAAGCTGACCTGTGACTTCCTGGTCCGGTTTCAGGTCTCTGACTCAAGCTCGCCCGACTTCGGCGGTATCATTGAAGCCGAACACATGCCCGGCGTTATTGAAACCGACAACACCCAGGAGGCAATCTGGGTCTGGTCACGCTGGTTTGAGCTCACCGGCCGCGACGACTACCGCGAGAACATCCGCCGCGCCTGGCGCTATGTCTTGCGCAACCCCGCCTATCGTGAGCATGGCGGTCAACCGGTCTATCTCTGGTATGCGGTCTGGAACTGCGGCCTGGGCTTCATGGCCGAGGCCGAGTTCCGGAAGGCATATGGCGATACGACCTATCTGCCCTATGCCGACTCCTGCCGGGAGTTCTATTTGACAAGTCGCCTGAATGAGCAACAGTTTCTTGATAACTTCGTTGTTGCCCAGTCCTCAGGCATGGCCTATGACTATGCCCTGGGACGGAACGACCAACTTTTGCGCGACACCGCCCTGGCACGGAGCATAAGGGTCAAAAACTGGATTGAGGCCGACGCTCGTTACCGGCTGAGTTATCAGACCTGGGCGATGTGCGGGGCAACCGCATTCTGGGGCGTTGCCCACACCTTCTGCAAGAATGACACGCTCGCGGGCAAGGCCTGGCTTGAGACCTATGCCGAATCCCTGCCCGGTTTCTATCCATCAGGCACCTGGAACTGCTCCCACAACATCTGGCTCGCTTATGCCTATCGCGCCAGCGCCGAAATCGGCCACGACGAGCAGAACTGGCTCATGCACCACTATCTCACCGACACCCTGTTGATGAAGGACACCGAGCTTGATGGCGGAATACCGGCAACCTGGACCGACCCCAATACTCAAGACCAGACCTGGATCTCAACCTATCTGGATTTCATGGGCATGGACCCATTGGCAAGCCCGGTCTTTGAGCATGATGTTGCTGCTCTGGAGTTTGTCTCACCTGCTGGGAGCGCGGTTCATCTCCTCGGCGACACCATCCCAGTCGCTGTGCCTCTGGCAAACTTGGGCAAGAGCGACGAAACGAATGTCTGTCTCAAGGTGTTGTCCCCTGGTTACCAGGACTCGGTCCAGGTTCCACTTCTGAGCTTCCTTGAGATTGATACCATCCGGTTCCACCCCTTTGTGCCCAATGGCCCTGGCG
>JBDRUJ010000081.1:0-7566 GCA_039801285.1 Caldifarciminota bacterium | reverse complement strand
CTCTTGCCCGTGATGCGAAGTCGCCTGAGGAGCTGTACAATCTGCGCCGTGCCTATCTTGAGCTGGTTGCCGAAATCCAGCGGCTGCCCCAAGATGAGGCGTTTACGCTGATTTTCAGGTTTCTGGTGGGGATGCCGGTGGCGGAGATTGCGCAGGTCCTCGGAATATCTGAGGATGGGGTGCGGATGAGGCTGGGCCGGGGCAGACGGAGGCTGGCAGAGCGGCTGACAGGAAAGAGGGAGGATGGTTAGCAAAAGCGTTACGGCAAGGCACTGGAGCATGCTGGCAGCACTCAGGCTCAGGGATGCGGCCTGCCGGTTCAGGTCTGATGTGCGGCTCCTGTCCGGCGGGAAGGTGGTGAGTGCCAAGGACCTGACCGATGTTCTGCTTTTTGAGCCTGGGGAGAAGTGCCGGGTTACGCTGGTGGTGACCGGAGCGGATGAAAAAAGGGCACTTGCCGAGCTGACACCATTGCTTCTTGAAGCGACAAGGCCGCCAGATTTCAATGCCGCTTTTTTCCGGGCTGCTGCCGCCCTGGAGCTGGTGCCTGAGGCTGAGAGGCGGCAGGACTGGCTGCGGGTGCGCCGGAGGCTGGCAGAGCCGGACCGGCTGAGGCTAATGGAGCGCATCAGGCGCTGGGAGGCAAGTGGCCGGCTGCGCCTTTCCGACCGGAAGGACATCCTCCTCCTTCTGCTTTATGTCAGAGGCCGGCTGGGAAGGCTTGCCGAGGGCATCTGCGGCACCACCCGAATTCTGAAGCTGCTGTTCATTGCCGACCAGGAGTTGGACACCGGCAGTCTGGTGCGCAATCCCTACCGGTTTCAGCCCTACCGGTTCGGGCCGTTTACCGGTGCGGTCTATGATGACCTTGCGGTGCTGATTGATGCCGGTCTGGTCAGGCGCGAGCATCTTGATGAGGAGGGGACACCGGTTATTCAATGTAATGCGGAGCTTGATGAAGGTTTTGCCAGCAACGGCCTTACCACGCTTTATCGGCTGACCCACAAGGGAAGGGAGTTTGCCCGGACCCTGCTTGAGGAGGTGCGGAGCCGCCGGCCGAATCTGGAGCCGGGCCTGGAGATTGTCAAGCGGCAGTTCGGTGCACTGCCCCTGAAGGAGCTCTTGCGCTATATCTACACCCGGTATCCTGAGTTCACCACCGAATCGGAAATCCTGAAGAGGGTCCTGGGTAAAAGGGGATAGCAACCCCGGTCGCCTTTAGACTTGGGGGTTCGGGAGTTTCCAGAGGGGAACTCCGGCTATCGGCTCGGGCCTGAAGGAACAATCAGGTTTCAAGAGCAGGACCGAAGATAGTGACCGGCTCTCCGGGATAGACGGCGCCGGTCTTTTTCATTTTCTCCGTTATGTTTTTGCCTTTTTTATACTCTAATATTCTGGAAAGCTATGAATACCACAATGCTGGTTCGTGAAACTGCCGAGTTGGATGGAATCGTGCGGCTGGTCCAGGATATTGAGAGTCTTGCCGGCCGGCGCGGAAACCGGGCGCTTTTGCTTGCCGAGCTTGCCCAACTGGAAAGGCGGCTTGCGGGCATGAAGCGCCGGTTGCTGGCGGCGGTTCTTTGTGACCTGCTCTGGCAGTTTCTTGAGTTCTGTGAGGGCGACCTGAAGTTCAAGGTGAAGGAGTTGCTCGTGCTCATCGGCACGGGCTAGGGCGGCCATGGTCGAGGCGCAACCGGTGCGGGCAGCGCGGCAGGCCACCGTGCATCGGTTGCGTAGCGCCACGGCGCAGAAAGGAGGTGAGTGAGATGTCGGATGCGACCAAGCGCATTGCCAAATGGGATGCGAAGTTCAAGACCGACCGGGTGAAGGCGACGCTTGACGACCTGCGGCCGGCCATGCTGACCAGTGTTCAGGGGACCTACCCGAATCTGGTCTCCATGGAGACGCAGGTGAAGCAGGTGCTGGACGCCGAGGGCGTTGCGACCCTTGACTACCCGTTCTATCTGGCGTTCGGCCGGCAGGTCTGGCGGCTGCAGCGCCAGGAGATATCGGGCGACTCGCTGGCAAAGGAGGTTGCGGTGCTCATCACCAAGTGGGTGGGCCGCGGTCTCTCGCTGCCGGTCCTTGAGGCGATTCGCACCCAGGTGTTCAACGTCGGGCCTCCGGCCGGGCCGTAAGGCCAGACAGGAAAACGGGCCGGCAGGTGCTGCTGCCCGCCTGCCGGCCCGGCAGTCTGTAGCACCTTCAGCCTATTGGGCGATGAAGCTTTTCGTCCATTCGGGCAGGGCCGGCCTGGGCTTGAGTGCCTGCCACTCCTCATCGGTCATCCGTTGGGACATTGGCCTTGTGAACTCGTAATAGGAGAAGCAGCCGCCAATTGCGAGATAGTCTCTGCCCTGCCAGGGGATGACGGCATAAAGCTCGCAGGGGTTGCCGACCGCAACCTCAAGAACCTGCTGACGGTTCGGGTCGGTGTGGACATCGGCAACCAGCGCCATCTTCTGGTCGGCAGCCGAGGTGAACTCCCGGGTATCGTCCGAGGGGAACTCTGTGAGGTCGGCAAGGAGTCTGCCGAGACCCTGGCAGTAGCGGGCATCCTCTTCGTTCAATGGCTTGCCGGCAAGCTCCTTCTTTGCCAGGTTGTGGAGCCTGTCGCAGGCATCGGCAAAGCGCTTGAGCCGGCTGTTGACATCTTCGGATACTGGCAGGCCATTGAACTTGAGCTCGCGGGTGATTCTTTCGGCAAGTTGGCCAAGCTCGGCAAAAAGTTCGGGTCTGGGCTCAACATAGGCGATTGGGGGCGGCGGGCTCGGTTCGATATGGGCCGCGCCGGTGAAGACGGTGTAGCTTTGCTTGGCATAGAGAATGGTGTCGTGGCGGAGCTCGGCCCAGGAGCCGGATGAGGTGACAAGGGTCTTGTCCGGATAGGCGACAGCGGTAACAAACCGGGCAAGGATGGAGTTCCTCTGGGGAAGAATCGGCATAAGGTTGAGCCGCAGAAGATAGAGCCAGTTGTAGTAGGCGTTCTGGTGCCAGTCGCGGGCGTCAAAACGGTTGAATGCAGCGCGGAGGGAGTCGAGCCGGGCAAGGTAGTTCTGGAACCGGTCCTGATGGTAGAGATTGATGAGATAATCTCTGGCCCGGTCCGAGCCCAGGGCGGCCATGACATCAAGGCCCATGGGCATGGTGCGAGGCTCCTGTCTTGTGCCGACCCTGTCATAGACCAGTTCCTGAAACACATAGGAGTCGGGGATGAACCGCTGGCCCATCACCCTCATGCCTTTGACTCTGGGCAGGCCACCGGCAGTATCCCAGAGGAAGGTTGAGAGAATCCTCGGATTGGGTAGTTTCTCGGCTTTGGCGATGAAGGTCCTGAGCTCTTCGTCGCTCGCCAGCCACCGCTCAAGCGGCATGCCTCTACAGAGCTCCTGGGCAAGCTTCAGGTAGTCGGGAGGCATGATGTCGTCGGGCTGGCCGACAAGAAAGGTCAAAGGTGACATGATGCGCTGCCAGAGCTCCTGGGCCGGTTCGTCACTGGCGGTCCTGGCGGTGCTGATGGCACTAGCCAGCAGGAGCGCCTGACGGGTAAGAGAGAGGCCAAGCTGCGGGTCATCGGGCGGCTTCAGATAGAAGCACATCCGGCCCAGAAACATCATCGCCTTGAAGTAGTTCTGGAATTTCTCGTTGCGGGTGTAGTGGCCGCGCGGGATATATTGGGAGAAGTCCTCTTTGATGCCGAGGACCGCTGACCGGCCAAAGCCGGCATGCGCCTCAATCAGACTCCGCTCCTGCTCCACCAGGTCTTTGACCATGTCAGGCACCTTGAACTCCGGCTTGAGATAGGAGAGGGGAACCGAGAGAAAGGCGATGTTTGCCTTGAGCGCCTGTTTGAGCTTCGGGTCACTATTGGATTTATATTGGGCCAGTTCCTTTGCGAGAACCGTCTCAAGGAATACCTGAAGGGTCGGATAGAAGTGGTTGAGCTCGACGATGCGCAGGGTGTAGTCGAAGAGGACATGAAAGGCATGAAGGCAGGGGTCGGGGGTGACGAGGAGCGGCAGATTCTCCTTTGCGGCGCTCGAGTAGATGTCATAAATCTGGTCGCAGTTGCTGAGCCGGGCAACCATGCCCTGCTTTGCAAGAATCTCTCTTTCCCCAAGACCCAACCGGCCCAGCAGGTCCGGATTCTCGACCTTGATTTTGCCGGTGCCGGCAATTGCCACCGCAACGGCGATGAGCAGAAGGGCGATTCTTTTCATAAGAGGATGCTACAAAAGCCTGATGAGGCGTCAAGTAACGGCAGGGGTGCGGCATTGCTGCCGCACCCCGCTACTCCTCTGTCTCTGCCTCGTAACTAGAAGATAACCACCTTGCGGGTCGTTGGTCTGCCACTGACTTCCAGCCGCAGGATGTAGATTCCGGTTGCCACCCTCCTGCTCCGGAAGTCGGTGCAGTTCCAGACCAGTTCGTTCCAGCCGGGACGGCTTGTGATGTGCCGGAACGCAATGGCATTGCCCCTGACATCATATGCCGTGAGTGCTACCGGCGTCCGGCCATCGGCCTGAAAGGCCACCACTATCCTGTTGCCAGCGCGCGTCAGCGAGGCGACCGGTTGATGTTCCAGCCGGCGGTTGCCTTCTTCATTCTGTCCGGAAAGCTGTTCAACAAAGGCGGTGGTGGTGGCGGTGTCATTGCTGGGGTCGGCATCGCCAACCAGGCTCGTGTAGCAGATTACCGCTAGGCCTTGACTATCGTCTGTCAGTTCCTATAATCGGCCATGTCACCCCTGTAGCTCAGTAGGATAGAGCGGCGGTTTCCTAAACCGCAGGTCGCCCGTTCGAATCGGGCCAGGGGTAGGCTGATAAAAAATAAAGGAAAACATGAAGTTCAAGGTAAAGCATCGGGTGAGCAAGGCCGACCTGAAAGAAGACAAGTTTCAGGAGGCGGTTGAGAAGATTGCCAGCGCCTATTACCGGGACCGTCAGAAGTTCTGGATTGGTGGTGCGGTCGTGCTGGCGGTGATTATCGGCGTGATTCTCTTGGTTCAACGCCAGCCAGCCCGGGCGAATGTCGAGGCGGAACTCCGTTTGACCGATGCGCTGGTAAGATACGCTCAGGGCAATCTTGAAGAGGCAGAGCAGGCTTTCAGGGAACTGGCTACCCGTTTCGGCAGGGACTATGCAGGAATCAAGGCACACTATTATCTGGGAAATATCTACTTTCATGCCCAGCCACCGAGATTTGAGGAGGCGCGGCGGGAGTTCGCAACATTCTTTGCCAAGTCCAAGAACGACCCGGTGTTGAGTCCGGCAGCCCTGATGGGCATCGCCAACTGCGATGAAGAGCTGGGTAACAATCTTAGAGCGGCGCGCACCTACGAGGCAGTCTATCGGAGATATCAGGATTCACCGCTGGCGTTTGCCGCGATGATGGCCGCGGGCCGGGCCTATCGCAATGCCGGCAAGCTGGAGAAGGCAATTGCCATCTATGAGGAACTTCTGAAAAAGGAGCAGCAGGGAGGACAGCATCTCGATGAGGTCAAGGCGGAGCTGGCCTATGTCCAGGCACTGAAGAACCGGTTCTAGAAGAGTGGTTAGGCAGAATTCCGAGGTTCGAACTACCGATGCAGGGTTTATCTTCTTGCTGCTATTGGTGACCGGTGGAATGGTCTGTCAGAGGAGTGCTCCTGAGCCGGGGCTAAGGTTGGTTCTTCAAGACGGAAGAAGTGTTGAGCTGAACCGGCGAACAGCGGGCCGAGGTGTCGTCATGGCATTCTGGAGTGAAAAAAGTCCTCCTGCCCGGATGATGGTAGATGAGCTGATACAGCAGACGGGCGATATCCGGAACAATGACGTCAGGTTCTTCGCCGTTATCCCCGGGCGGCAGAACTTGACCGGCCAGTTGCCGGCAGGGCTGAAAGGAATTGAGACGGTGAGCGATACCGACTATTCACTGGCGCAAAGGTTCAAAGTGGCAGTTCTACCGACCGTTTTGATTCTGGATAACAGTCTCAGAGTCGTAATGAGGGTTGAAGGATTCAGCCGTCTCGGATTCGAAGGATTGCGCCAGAGGTTGATTCAATTAGCCCAGGTCAGTGGGCAGTAAGGAGAAGCGGAATGGCGTTGAAAGAGGCTCTCACCTTTGACGATGTTCTTCTGGTGCCGCAGCGGTCGAGTATCATCCCCGCCGAGGTAATACTCGATTCTCTGTTTACCAGAAATATCCCCATTCATCTGCCGCTGGTGAGTGCAGCAATGGATACGGTGACCGAGTCAAAGATGGCGATTGCGATGGCGCGGGCCGGAGGCATTGGCGTCATCCACAGGAACATGACCATCGAGGAGCAGGCAAGAGAGGTGGCGAAGGTGAAGCGGGCCGAGAGCTCAATGATTGCCGAACCGATTTCCATCACTCCGGAAAAGAGCGTTCAGGAGGCGCGTGAGTTGATGGCGCAGTTCGGCATCTCGGGTCTGCCGGTTGTTGATGAAGGCGGAATCCTGTTGGGAATCGTCACCCGGCGCGACCTCCTGTTTGAGGATAATCCGCGGCGACCAGTCCGCGAGGTGATGACCGCCGAGGGACTGGTGACGGCGCGGGTGGGAATCGGTCTGGACAAGGCAAGAGAGATTCTGCGCCGGAACCGGATTGAAAAGCTGCCGCTGGTTGACCGTGCCGGATGTCTCAAGGGTTTGATTACCAGCAAGGACATCATCCGACGGGTGGAATATCCCCATGCGACGGTTGACGGCAAGCGGCGACTGAGGGTTGCGGCCGCGGTTGGAGTGGGCCGGGAGGCGATTCTCCGCGCCGATGCCCTTATCCGGGCCGGAGCTGATGTGATTGTAATTGACACCGCCCATGGCCATTCGACCCGGGTGATTGCAACGGCGCGGGCGCTGCTCAAGAGATACCCGAAGCTGGAGCTCGTTGCCGGCAACGTGGCAACAGCACGGGCAGCACTTGACCTTGCCGACGTCGGGGTAAGCGGTGTGAAGGTCGGGGTCGGACCGGGCTCCATCTGCACTACGCGGGTCGTTGCCGGAGTCGGGGTGCCGCAGCTTTCGGCGATAATGGAATGTGCCCAGGCGCTGAGCCGGAGAGGGGTGCCGGTTATTGCCGACGGCGGAATCAGGTTTTCGGGCGATGCGGCAAAGGCCCTTGCCGCCGGTGCCAGTTCGGTGATGATGGGCAACCTTCTGGCTGGAACTGAGGAGAGTCCGGGTGAGGATGTCCTCTTGGAGGGCCGACGCTACAAGGTTTACCGGGGTATGGGTTCGATTGATGCAATGCGCCGGGGTTCGGCCGACCGCTACGGCCAGGAGTCGAGTGCCGAGCTGGTGCCGCAGGGGATTGTGGGCCGTGTTCCCTATCGCGGCCGTGTCCGGGATGTCCTCTTCCAGATTGAAGGCGGGATTCGGGCCGCGCTGGGCTTCTGTGGAGCCAGGAATCTGGTTGAGTTCTGGCGCAAGGCTAAGTTCATCAGGGTCACCAACGCCGGTCTCCGCGAAAGCCATCCCCACAGCGTGACCATCATCAAGGAGGCGCCGAACTACGAGATCTCTCAGGAGGGACCAAGCTGCGATAAGAGATAAGGGATTGAGTCCC
>JBDRUJ010000080.1:0-7749 GCA_039801285.1 Caldifarciminota bacterium | reverse complement strand
GGAGCTGCCGCTGCGGTCGTCTGTCCAGACCACGAGGAAGTTCGTGCCGTCAAAGGCAACTGCGGGTTCTTCCTGCCAATCCGGCGCAGGCCCGATTGTTATGCTCGTGTCAATCAGGAACTCGCCGTCGTCGGTGAACCGCTCCGCTTCGCTCCGGTAGAAATGGCCGGTTCGCGCCTCACGCACTCGCCGGACAACTTCCTTCGGGTCAAACCCGGCCGGGGAGCAGTTGTCCCCGGAAAACCGGCTTCCCGGCGCTGCCAGCGCAACCAGCGCTAGACCGAGAATCACAACAAACCCTTTCATCTTTTCCTCCTATCTTGTTAGGACTATCTTGCGGACGCTGCCTGCCGAGTCCCTCGCCCCTTGCGGGAGAGGGTCGGGGTGAGGGGTGACAAAGTAGACGCCCGGGGCAAGACGCGAGACATCGTTGGCGCCTGGACTTAGCTCCATCACCTTCCGGCCAGATGCGTCGAGCAGGCAGGCACTGACCGCCGGCAGGAACAGAACTCCGCGCACGATGGTGGCTGTTCGCTGTGAGTTGTTAGCTGTCGGCTGCCGACCTTCCTCAATGCCATAAAAGGGGTGGATGCCGGCCCAGATGCGCATCGTCTCAACCGGATAGCCACGCAGCGCATCAACGAAGCCGGAATAGACCACCATTATCTGATTTCCCGGGCCAAGGGCAATTGCCGGCCACGCTTGGCACTCCGGCCCGGCGAAGACCGGAAAAGAGTCGAGAATGGCACCCTGCGAGCTTATCCGGGCACCCCACAGGTCGGCATTTGAGTAGTTCTTGTTCTGCCAAACCACGAAATAGCTGGTCCCGTCAAAGACCATCTGCAGCGGGTCTTCGTAGTTGTCCGGACACCAGCCCAATGGAATCCCTGCGGTGTCAAGGACGACTCCCGCTTGCGAAACCCGGGCGTAGTAGTAGTAGGGACGGTATGGTGTCTCACGCTTGTCCTGCCAGGCGACTAGCCAGTTGGTGCCATCAAAGGCAACCGATGGTGCGACTTGGTCTCTGGGTGCCGTGGAAATTGGTATGCCCGCAGGGTCGAGAATGGTGCCATCAGGAGCAATCCGTGCGCCGTAGATGTCGTAGGATGTGTTGCTGCGGAAGTCGCTCCAGACCGCCAAATAGTTCGTGGCTCCAAACGCAAGTGCGGGCCTCTCCTGCTCCTGCGGCGCCATTGATACGGGGACCGGCGCGCTGTCCAGCGGCACACCGTCCGGCCCGATTCGCGAGCCGACAATGTTCCATTCCTGGCCGGGATACATCATTGCGGCCACCACCAGCCAGTTGGTGCCATCAAACGCCACTGCCGGTGGGTGGGCGTCATAACCCCAGAGACGGGTATAAAGTCCGAGAGTGTCAAGGACAATTCCTTGCGGTGTAACCCGGGTTCCTGATATTTCCTGGTAGCCACCCGAGTGCTTGGCCCAGCACACCAGATGGTTACTACTGCCGAATGCGACACACGGCGTGCTAAGCGATAAATAATGTTCGGCAATCCGGAATCCGCCTGGGTCAAGAACCACACCAGCCGGACTCACCCGCGCACCATACACACTCCACCAGCCCTCCCAACGGCGGTCGTCTCTCCAGACCACCAGATAGTTGCCACTGCCAAACGAAACCTCCGGCTCCCACTGCTCATAGTCATAGAGTTCACCGGGGACCGGTCGGCCCGTAGTGTCAAGGACCACCCCGCTCGGACTCAGCCGGTTGGCAAAGATATCGGGGTCGTCCGGGGCATTCCGGTAGTCCTGCCAGGCTACCAGCGAACTCCCACCGCCTCGAGCTATAACGGGGGAGTACTGGTTATCGGACTCGTCGCAGATAACTATGCCGGTATCGAGCACCGCTCCTGCAGGAGTGACCCGGGCGGCAAAGATGTCGCCCTCCTCGCCGCCGGAGAACCGGTAGTCTTCCCAGACGACAACATAGTTCGTTCCGTCAAATGCGACCCGGCCGTCTTCCTGCCAGTCGGCAGTGGCCACGACCGGAACCCCATTCGGGTCGAGCACGATTCCGGTCCCGGACACACGTGCACCGTAAATATTGCAATCACCAACCGAGCGAGAATCTTCCCACACCACCAGCCAGTTTGTGCCGTCCGATGCCACGCCCGGCCATTCCTGATTCTCAGAGAGATTGGCGATAGCGATGCCCTGTGGGTCGAGCACCACACCTTGGGTTGTAACCCGGGCAGCATAGACATCCTTGGCGGTCAGGGAGTCATCGCGCCGGTCACTCCAGACAACCAGGTAGTCTGTCCCGTTGGATGCCACCTGTGGATACTCCTGGTCTCTTGGCGCGGTCGAGATAGCAATCCCTGCGGTGTCCAGAACCACTCCTGCGGAGTTTACCCGGCTGCCATAGATGTCCCACGAAGCTGTATTTCGTTTGTCCTGCCAGACCACTAGAAAATCACCTCCACCCGCGGCCACTGCCGGATACCTCTGGGCGTTGCCTGCGGTGCTGATGGGTATTCCTTCCGGGTCGAGCACGACTCCGGCCGGTGTCACCCGCGCACCATAGATGTCGTGTGATGCATTGCGGTCATCATGCCAGACGACCAGATAGCAGGTTCCATTGAATGCAACGCTCGGGCGGTAACGAGCATCAGCATCATCGGCTATCAGGATGTTTCCGGAGTCGAGCAGGACACCGGCCGAGTTCACCCGGGCTCCCCAGACCGCCTCCCGGTCACCACGCTTGTCCTGCCAGACGACAAGCCAGTTGGTGCCGTCAAACGCAATCGCGGGGTATTCCTGCTCTCCTTCGGGCCGCAAAAATGCGACTCCTGAGTCGAGCAACACCGGTGGCGCAGGGACACTTATGGGCCCGACTGCCAATGCGAGCGTAACTACAGAGATAACAAGCAGCATGGTTTTTTTCATGTGTTCCTCCTAATTTGTTAGGATTACCTTCCGGACACTTGATGTCCATCCCCTGCCCACCCGCCGGTGAGCGTTGACGACAAAGTAAGCTCCCGGGGCGATATGATGCATGTCATTCGGGCCGGGACTAAGGTCCATGACCTTCCGGCCAGATGCGTCGAGCAGGCAGGCACTGACCGCCGGCAGGAACAGAACTCCGCGCACAATCGTGGCTGGAGGCTGTGAGCTGTTAGCTGTCGGCTGCCGACCCTCGGCGACCGCCAGGAGCCTCGGAAAGACCTGCTCAGCCCACCAGCACCTCAAGGCAAGCTCGGTTGTGTCTCGCTCGTTCGGCGGCTGGTTCGCTTCACCATAGGGAGCGCCAATCACCGCAAACCAGAAGGTGGCGACCGAATCCGGCTGGAGGGTGAAGGGGCCGCAGGCAAGCAGCGCCCGCTTGTCACCAGGAGTGAGGTCAACCGAGTCGTAGGGCTGATACTGACCCGTCAGGTAGTTGTAGCCGGCAAGGGTCAGAAACTGGTCCGGGTCGGTCACCGGGTCAATGTCAATGGTCAGTTTCTTGAAGGCGGTAAGGCCCAGACCAGGGGGCGCGGCAAGGAGCCGGAGCGCAACCGCACCAGGGGTGCCGCTGTCCCAGTCGGGTGACGGCGGCTCATAGTTGTCCCAGTCGTAGAGATAGCCGGTGTTTCTTACCCAGAAGGTATCGGAGCCGACCTGAAACCGCTTGTTGAGAATCAGGCCGGTCATGTCGTCGGAGAAATCTCCGATATCCCCGTCGAGCATCATGCCGAAGTATGCCTGATTGAGCGAAGCGCCGGAAAAGTTAGCCAGCTCGTACTTGAGGAAAAAGATGTCGCGGGCGATGGAATCGGAAAAACCGAACACGGTGAGATAGATGTCAATCCCCAGGGGCCGGCCCGGGCTGATGTGGTTTGTCGGGTCGGAGTCGCCAAAGCATGCCCAGAGCTCCATCGGCGAGCGGGGCACCTGCGGTGCCATCGGAAACCGGCTCAGGGGCGGTGGCCAGTCGCCCGGGTATTTGTAAACGCGGTCGGCCGAGTCGGCAGAGCCCTGGCGCCAGTAGCGGCAAAGGACCGGGATGAACTCGGTCCCACCGGAGTTCGGGTTATAGCCGATTGTAACAAGGGTCTCATTACCAACAATGGCTCCAACCCAGGGACCGGCACCAAAGACATAGACATTGTGGAGTGGCTGGGGCCAGGTTCCGGCACCAGCGCTTCCCTGGGTAATGTCAATGCCCCAACGGCCATCGTTGTAAAACGGAGCGCGCCAGTGATTCAGGTCAAACCATTTCATGTCATATATTGCCAGTGCCAAGGCCGGCACGAGCAGCAGGACAAAACTCTTTTTCATAACTCCTCCTTGGGTCCTGAATAAGGAGCACGCGGACCCGGTCCATTTTAGGCGACCGGGAATGGTTGTCAATAAGCCAAAAACGGCAAATGGCGGTTAGGGCGCGGGCGGCCCGATGTCAAAGACCTGGGTTCTGATTGCAGCCAGAACCAGAGGGTCAAGACCCCGATTCGCCCACTTCTGTAGCAGCACCTGTGCCGCAAGGATAAGGCTCTCACCGGCAATGTGCCGCTTGCGCGAGAGCCGGAAGAGCTCGCGGGCAAAGTCCAGATAGGGCACAAACATTGTGGTGTGAATCCCGGAGAGGTTCAGGACCTCCCGCGTCTTCTCCTCCATCTGACAGAGCTCGGTTACCGCCGCCGCATAGCGCCGGGAGATGTCCTCATAGATTGCCTCAAGCGCACCCTTGGCCCGCTCGGGCGTGAACTTCTTCTGCCACTGGGCAAGCCTTCTTGTAACATCAGCCATGGTTCAACTCCTTTCTCAACTTGCCATATAATTAGAGCATGAAAGAGGCAAAAACATAACGCTCAACCTGCTCAAAAGTTCTTGCCATTGAGCCAAGTGATTGATTTCTAAACAGTTACCTGTTTGGCGCCCGATTTTGTCCCTCGAGGGGGGAGTGACTCCCGTAGTGACTCCTGATTTGAGACCTGCTCTCAGTCTGAACTTCAGCCCAACCGCCACCCGACAGCCAAGTTCCCAACTCACAAATAGTTAGAGTCCGGCGGCAACTTCTGCCATTGCCTATGATTTTATGAGAACGGTGGTTATCAGGTTAAGTGCTTGACTAAGAGGGTGTTAGATTGCAGCGGCAACTGCAGCGGTCAGTTTCGTGTTCAGGAAGGATGTTATTACGGAATTCAGCTCTAATCTCATGTCCTGGTTTGAATCTGAAACGAAGAGCTTTGAGTTGACTCAGGTCAGGGGCAGACGGGCATAGGCTGGCAGGTCAAGGGCCGAAGGTCCGAATCGCCGGAACCGCTCAAATCCTGCCGCAGCAATCATCGCCGCATTGTCGGTGCAGAATTCAGGCCTGGGAATCAGGAGCCTGAATCCCAGTTTCTCGGCAAGCCGGGCAAGCTCCTCTCTCAGGAACCTGTTGGCCGCAACACCGCCCGAAACACCGACAGTCTCAAGGCCGGTCTTCTCCAGGGCCTGTTCAATCCGCCTGGTCACCTCGGCAACCGCCGCAACCTGAAACGATGCGGCAACATCCCTTTTCTTGGCATCGGGATGGTCGCGCAGGTAGTAGAGGACCGCGGTCTTGAGTCCGGAGAAGCTGAAGTCAAGACCACCAGGGTCAGGAACCGGAAAGTCAATATCGGGTCTGCCCTCCTTGGCCAGTTGCTCAAGCTGAGCCCCGCCCGGATAGGAAAGTCCCAGAAGCTTTGCCACCTTGTCGAAGGCCTCGCCACAGGCATCATCAAGTGTCGAGCCGAGCATTCGATAGCGGCACCAGTCCTCGACAACCAGAAGTTCGGTATGACCACCGGAAAGGACCGTGGCCAGATAGGGCGGCTTCAGGTCAGGATATTCCAGGCGCAGGGCGAAGATGTGGCCCTCAAGATGGCTCACCCCGACAAAGGGAACTCCCAAGCTCAGGCTCAGTGCCTTGGCAAAGGGCAGCCCGACAAGGAGCGCACCCAAAAGTCCGGGTGCATGGGTTGCGGCAATCAGATTGAGCTCCTGATAGCCGACTCCGGCACGAGCCAGTGCCGTCCGGACAACCGGGACTATCAGTTCCATGTGTGCCCTTGCTGCCAGCTCCGGCACAACCCCGCCGAACTCCGCGTGGATGAGCTGGGAAGAGACGATGTTGGAGCGGACCCTGGTGCCATCCTCAACGACACTGGCCGCGGTCTCATCACAGGAGGTCTCGACTCCCAGAACAGTCACCCGCGACACTCCTGGCCGGTCGCTGCCACGGCGGTTTACCTTTCAGGCGTCAAGGTCTCTGGTCCGTCACCGGATGGTGATGTCAAACAGTTGCGGCTCGCACTTGACGAGCCGGAAACCCGGAGGCAGGGTTATCTCGGCAGCCAGCCGGTGTTCGCCGGGCCTCAGTCCGGAAATCTTGATGCGGGCAACAACCGCCGCAGGGTCAAGCGAGTCGAGTCGGCTCTTCGGCCCGGCAACCGCCACCTGCGCCTCCTCCGGCTCCACCTCAACCTGAACTGTGCTCGGTGCCACAACCTTCACCGGCACGCCCAGAAATATTCGCGCCCCCTCCTTTTCCAGTGCGATATTCACATCCACCGACTCCGGAGCGACCGAAAGCCCTTCACCCGGGGGCAGAAGGACCTTGAGCCGCCTCGTGCCGGGCCTGGTTACGGTCCCAAGGTCGAGCGTCTCGGTCGCCACCGCCGGATAGAGGGCGATATCATCTTCGGCACCAATCAGCCGCACCGGCGTCACCGGCAGGATTGAGGTGATGGCGAGACCGCTCGCCTGCCCCTTGGTGGGAACAATCACTGCCACCTCCCGGCCCCGGGCCGGAGTGAGCCTCATCTCGACAAACTCCGGCTCGATTGAACGGACTGTCAGACTCGACGGCAGCTTCAGGTCGCTTGGGGCCAGCCTCACCTGTCTTGTTCCGGTCTTTCCCTCAGGAATCTGGGGCCGGAACTCCAGCTGCCGGAACCGGAGTCTCAGGAGGTCCTTCCCCTTGCCCTCAATCGTCACCCTGGCGTTCTTGGTCTCAACCTCGGTGACAATCCGGTCGGCATCGGCATGGCTCGGCACTATCACCGGCACGGTGACGGTCGTGTCGTAAGTCCGCTCCAGGACCGCCACCACCCAGAGGAGGAAGGCGAGAACCAGCGAGAGAATCTTCAGGGGCAGGTCGCTCGCCAGGCTGCGCAGGATGTCAAACACGGTTGTATCTTAGACGGCCTTGGGCCGCTGTCAATTTCTTGACCTGGGAAATCTTCCCGCTACCCTTGGACATGGCTGACACTGTCTATCAGGCATTTGCCGAGACCTGCCAGCGGTTCCCGAGCCGTCCCGCCCTGATGCACAAACTTCAGGGCCGCTATCGCATCATCACCTTTCAGGAGCTTTCCCAAATGATTGACGAGGTTGCCGCCGGTCTGGCAGAAGATGGGGTCCGGCCCGGCTCAATGGTCGGCATCTACTCCTACAACCGACCCGAATGGGTGATTGCCGACATGGCGACCATCAAGCTTGGGGCGGTCGTGGTCCCGGTCTATCACACCCTGCCGGAAGAGAGCGTCGGCTACATCCTGCGCGATGCCGGTGTCACCCACCTCTTTGTTGAGACACCGGAGCTCTTTGCAACGGTCACTAGGCTCCTGCCGACTCTGCCCAACCTGAAAGAGGTCATCACCTTCTTCAAGCCGCCGCCTAAGACCGGCTCCGGTCCGAAGTTACTCTCCATTGAGATGCTCCGTCGGGCCGGGACCGAGGCGCTCAGCTCCAATCCCGACCTGGGCAGGCCCCATCCGG
>JBDRUJ010000079.1:0-7965 GCA_039801285.1 Caldifarciminota bacterium | reverse complement strand
CATTGAGCCAAGTGATTGATTTCTAAACAGTTACCTGTTTGGCGCCCGATTTTGTCCCTCGAGGGGGGAGTGACTCCCGTAGTGAGTCCACGACTTAGGCCGGTTGTCAGACGGCATCCCAGACCGGCGGTAAGTTGATGGCTAAGCAGGGATTTCAGCAGTGGTTAGAACACCGGCTTGAGGCCGGTGCCCAGTTGTGGGCTCTTCTTCAGACCGAAAGCCGGCCCGAACCTAGTTTCCAGCACCGGCCCTGTCTCGGCGTTCAGATTGCCGGCCAGTTGTCCAGTCAGAAGGCTGTTCAGTTGCCTCATGAGAAAAAGGGTGAAGAACCGGCTCCCTTTCCCCATTCCCACACCATCGGGCCGAGTCGGCGAGCGCCGTCTGATGCAATCTGTCCGGGTGTCAAACCAAGGAAAATTGTCATGGCGTCCGGCAGGACGAGTTTGCCGGTTGAGAGCGAATAGCCGACAGTGGCGAGCCGATGTCAGGCAGTCGGCCACCGTTTGTCCCGGCACCTGCAGAAATAGGCTGGGGTTGACTTAGTCCAATTCCTGGTTATCTTACTATTTTGATGTCTAAGCCGAGAATGAATATATTGCTATGGAGGATAGAATGAACCTTCAGAGGATTTGCGCTGTTATCCTGCCTCTGTATCTTTTTGGCCTGTTTTTGCTCGGCGCCTGTGCCCGACCGCCCCATGTCCCGGAAAAGCCCTGGGGCCCGGCAATGGGCACAAAGGGTGCAGTCTATGCATGCACAACCCAGACCACCGACCCGTCAGGCGGCAAGGTCTCCTATCAGTTCGACTGGGGCGACCTTTCCCAGTCGGCCTGGTCCGGACCGGTTGATGGCGGCATCCCTTATGCTGACACCCACACCTACACCACCTCCGGGCCATACGAAATCCGGGCCCGGGCCAAGAATGCCAAGAACCGGGTCTCAAAATGGTCCGAACCCTTTTCCATCTACATTAACCCCGGCGAAGGTCAGGTCCGCTGGAGCTTCGGCTATGCTCCCGAAGACCCGGAGGACTCGGCCGACTTCAGCGCCCACACCTTTGCCATCGGCCCGGAAGGGAACCTTTACATTCCGGCAAGCGACTTCCCGGCGCTAATCTGCCTGAACCAGAACGGCACTATGCGCTGGCCATTTCCGAGCCCTGAGGGCGACGGGTTTGCCACCGCCGCCACCATCAGCCCGGACGGCACAATCTATATCGGCACCGATGGCGGAACCTTCTATGCCCTGAATCCCAATGGCACGAAACGGTGGGAGATAACCCTGCCCGGCGGAGTGATAGCTCCGGCAGCACTCGGGCTTGACGGAAACATCTATATTCAGACCGACAACGAATCGCTCTTCTCTCTTACTCCAAGCGGCAGCCGGCGCTGGGCTTTCTGCGTCGGGGGCGGAACCGAGCCACCGGTTCTCGGCAGCGATGGAACGGTCTATGCTGTTCAGGATGAGAGCCTATTTGCCCTTGACCCGGGAACTGGCCTGCCCAAGTGGCGCTACGGAATGGCCAATACCGTCGTCGGAGCATTGGCGATTGACGCCGTCCGCTCTGTCGGCTATATCGTCGATGAGTCGGGCAATCTGGCCGCGATAGACCTTCGGGACGGCACCGAGCTGTGGCAGGTGCCCCTGGGAGCCGAGAGTCCGTCCAGCCCGGTTCTCGGCAGCGATGGAACGGTCTATATCTCAGTCAGCGGTATCCTCATGGCGCTTGACCCGGACGACGGCGGTATCAACTGGTCGTTTACCCCTCCGCTGCTCGGCATCGGCTCGACCCCGGCCGTCTCGAGTGAAGGCATCGTCTACTTCCTGGTGATTCCCGCAAAAAAGGACCGGCAGGAGGCGTCTGACACCCTCTATGCGGTCAACGCCGATGGGAGCCGGCGCTGGGGCTGCGGTCTGGGCCTGGGGCTTGCCGACGATTTTATGTCGGCTCCGAAGATTGACCAGTCGGGCTATGTTTATATCGGCAACGGCTCCCGGGCCTGGTGCATTGTGGGCAAAGGCGGCCCGGCAACTTCCTCCTGGCCGATGTTCCAGCACGATAACCAGAACACCGGAAGGGCCAGCCAGTAAACCCGGATAGCGATGTTCCAGCCAGTTCCCCGCCAGCCCGACCACAGGGAGATTGAGCCCAGAATCCTTGATTTCTGGCAGAAGGGTCGCCACTTTCACAAGCTGATGGCGAAGAACCGGGGGAAACCAAAGTTCCGGTTTCTGGACGGGCCGATAACCGCCAACGGGCCGATGGGCGTCCACCACGCCTGGGGCCGG
Organism: Caldifarciminota bacterium; assembly: GCA_039801285.1. Classification (GTDB taxonomy): domain Bacteria; phylum Hydrothermota; class Tepidihabitantia; order Tepidihabitantales; family Tepidihabitantaceae; genus JBDRUJ01. Next base: position 5,676 of record JBDRUJ010000079.1, on the reverse strand, counting down.
ACCTACAAGGACCTCTTCCAGCGTTACAAGGCGATGTGCGGCTTTGACCAGCGGTTTCAGAACGGGTTTGACTGCCAGGGCCTCTGGGTGGAGGTGGAGGTGGAGAAGGAGCTGGGCCTTCGCTCTAAGCGGGACATTGAGCGGCTGGGTATTGACCGGTTCGTCGAGCTCTGCAAGGAAAGGGTCCGGCGGTTCTCCAAACTCCAGACCGAGCAGTCAATCCGCATCGGCCAGTGGATGGACTGGGAGAACTCCTATTACACGATGTCCGACGAGAACAACTACTCCATCTGGTTCTTCCTCAAGAAGTGCCACGAGCGGGGGCTCATCTATGAAGGGACCGATGTGATGCCCTGGTGTGCCCGGTGTGGAACGACCATCTCCGATATGGAGATTGCCACTGAAGGTTACCGGGAGCTCACTCACAAGGCGGTCTTCCTGCGCCTGCCGGTCCTCAATCGGAAGGATGAATTCCTGCTCGTCTGGACGACCACGCCCTGGACCTTGACTTCAAACACCGCCTGTGCGGTCCACCCCGACCTGACCTATGTCCGGGCAAGAAAGGATGGCGCGGTCTATATTCTGGCCAAGCCGCTGCTCAGGGTTTTAGGCTCCGGTGCCGAGGTGGTGGAGGAACTCTCCGGGGCAAGGCTAGTCGGGCTTCGCTATCACGGGCCGTTTGATGAACTTCCACCCCAGGAAGGGGTTGAGCACCGCGTTGTTCCCTGGAAAGATGTAAGTGCCCTCGAGGGCACCGGTATTGTCCACATCGCGCCGGGCTGCGGCAAGGAGGACTTCCTGCTGGGCAAGGAGCAAAACCTGGCGGTCATCGCCCCGCTGAACGAGGATGGCACCTTCAAGCCGGAGTTCGGCTGGCTGGCCGGTCAGGATGCCCAGGCGGCGGCTCAGGCCATCTTCGACAACCTGAAGGAGAAGGGACTTCTTGTCCGGGTCGAAGATTACACCCACCGTTATCCGGTCTGCTGGCGCTGTGGTTCGGAGCTCCTCTTCAGGCTGGTGGACGAGTGGTTCATTGCGATGGGCCCCCTGCGCGACCAAATCATGGAGTCGGCCCGGCAGGTGCGCTGGATTCCCGAGTTCGGACTGGAGCGGGAGCTGGACTGGCTCAGAAACATGGCCGACTGGTGCATCTCCAAGAAGCGCTACTGGGGGCTGGCCCTGCCCATCTTCAAGTGTCAGTGCGGCTGGTTTGATGTGATTGGTTCGAAGGAGGAGCTGAAGGCCCGTGCGGTTGAAGGCTGGGAGCGGTTTAGTGGCCACAGCCCGCACCGGCCCTGGGTTGATGAGGTGAAGATTGGCTGCGGCCGCTGCGGCAAGCCGGTCAGCCGCATCAAGGATGTCGGCAACCCATGGCTTGATGCTGGAATTGTGCCCTTCTCGACCACCGGTTATCTCACCAACCGGAGCTACTGGCAGGAGTGGTTTCCCTTCGACTTCATCACCGAGAGCTTTCCGGGCCAGTTCCGCAACTGGTTCTATGCCATCCTGGCGATGAGCACGGTTCTCGAGCGGTGCGCACCCTTCAAGACGGTCCTGGGCTATGGCCTGATGAAGGACGAGAAGGGCCGGGACATGCACAAGTCCTGGGGTAACGCCATCTTGGTGGAGGATGCAATTGAACGGATGGGTGCCGATGTGATGCGCTGGGTCTTCTTGAGCCACAACCCGAGCCAGAACCTCTGGTTCGGCTATGGCGCCGGGCATGAGGTCCGGCGCAAGCTCCTCACCCTCTGGAATGTCTACAGCTTCTTTGTCACCTATGCCCGGATTGACAACTGGACCCCGGGTCCCAAGCCCGGCGACCGCTCCCGCACCCTGCTCGACCGCTGGATTCTATCCCAGCTCAACAGGCTGGTCCGGCTGGCACGGGAGCGGCTTGACGACTACGACGCCGCGAGTGTCACCCGCGCGGTTGAGGAGTTTGTTGACGACCTGTCGGTCTGGTATGTCCGGCGCAACCGGCGCCGCTTCTGGAAGTCAGCCTCCGACGAGGACAAGAACGTTGCCTATCAGACGCTCCACACCTGTCTCGTGACGCTCACCAAGCTCCTTGCGCCGTTTTTGCCCTTCCTCAGCGAGGAGCTCTATCAGAATCTCGTCCGCTCCCATGACCCTGCGGCGCCTGAATCGGTCCACCTCTGCGACTATCCGGAGCCGGTCGAGTCGCTGATTGACCCGGCGCTGGAGGAGGAGGTGGCTTTCGTCCGCCGGCTCGTCTCACTGGGCCGGGCCGCCCGCGAAAAGGCCCGGCTCAAGGTCCGCCAGCCGCTTTCCTCGATAATCGTCCGCACCGCTCAGGAGAGTCGCGAGGTCGTCCTCCGCCACGCCGAGGAAATCCGGGAAGAGCTGAACATCCGCGAAATCCTCTTTACCGAGCCCCAGGCCCAGTTCCCGCCGGGCTACGTTGTTGAGACATTACCGGACGGCTGCGCCGTCGGCATCAACACCATCCTCACGCCCGAACTCGAGCAGGAAGGGCTTGCCCGGGAACTGGTCCACAAGGTTCAGAATCTCCGCAAGGAGGCCGGGTTCGAGGTGACCGACCGCATCATTCTCCACTGCTCCGGCTCGACCCGGCTGACCGATGCAATCCGGCAATTTCAGGACTACATCTGTCGGGAGACACTGGCGCTCGGCATCACCGCCGAGCCGCCGGCGGACCCTGACATCACCAGAGAGACACGCATCAACAACGAACCTTCGCGGATATCAATCAGGAGGGCAACAGGCTGATGGCACCCAAGAAAAGGCACCAGCTCACCAAAGCCGAGCTGCTCCGGTTCGAAAAGGCACTCCTTGCCGAGAAACAGCGCCTCCTCCGCCAGGTGAACTTCACCAGCGAGGTTATGGATACCCCCCAGGCGAGCGGCGACCTTTCGCAACACCGCACCCATGCTGCCGACCAGGGGACGGAGAACTACCAGCGCGAGCTGGCATCCCGTTTCAAGTCCCTGGAGTGCGCGGCACTGCGCGAAATTGACGAGGCCCTTTCCCGCATCGCCGACGGCACCTACGGTCGCTGCACGGCTTGCGGCGGGCCGATTCCCAAGGCGCGGCTCGAAGTGGTTCCGCAGGCCCGGCTCTGCATGAAGTGCCTGAAGAACACAACCCAGCGTGGGACGTAAGCGGCCTCGGCCGCATCGTCACCCTGGTCTTGACCCTGCCCGGCCTCTTCCTTATCAACCGGCCTTTAGAGATTGGCGCCGCTTTGCTCTTTGGCACCGTTGCCTGGCTCCTGCTCGGCCCCAAATCCGGAACTAAAACGCTGGGACAGCTCCGGAGCCTGGTCTGGCTTCTGCCCGGCCTAGTTCTGGCAAACGCCCTTTTCGGCCCGGGACCGCGTCTCTGGAGTCTGTTCAGCTATTCGGGAATCGTCACCGGCCTGATTGTCGCCTTCCGCATCGCCTGGGCAATGTTCATCGCCACCCTGCTCATCCGGACCTCGCCGCCCCAAAAGCTTCTCGGAGCGCTGCGCGCCATTATCAGGTTTCTTCACATCCCGGACCGGAACCTAACCACGACAGTCCTTCTCACCCTTGAGCTGGTTCCGCAGTTTGCCAGTCTCCGGGCAAAGGAGTTCTGGAATCTGCCCGAGGCCATCGCCCGCCGAATCGAGAATGTCCGGCTTCCTGCCAGCCCACCAAACGACCGCCTCGCAGTGGCCACCGCCTTCCGTCCCATTGACCTCGCCCTGATTCTGCCCGGCGCCGGGCTCGTTCTCATCTCCGCCCTGTTATGAGCCGCACCGGCCGCCGCTCTCCGCACACCGCGCGGGCAACCCCTCTCCCGCAAGGGGCGAGGGAAGGGACCGGAATGCGCAACATCCGTATCGTCCTGGAGTTTGACGGCACCGGCTACGCCGGCTGGCAGGTTCAACCCGACCGGCCCACAATCCAGGGCGCGGTGGAAGCGGCCCTGAAGCAGATTCTCGGCAGGCAGACGAGGGTCTTCGGCTGTGGCCGGACCGACGCCGGGGTCTCGGCCCGCAACTATGTCGCCAACTTCTTCACCGGCTCAACCTTGTCCTGCGAACGGCTCAAGCGAGCGCTGAACTTCTATCTGCCCCGAGACATCCTCGTCAAGTCGGTTGCAGACTGCCCACCCGACTTCCATGCCCGCTACTCCTGCCGGAGCAAGACCTACTGCTACCGGATTATCCAAGGCCGCTCACCGCTCCGACGCCGGCACGGCTGGGAACTGAATTGGCCCATTGACCCTGAACGAATGCGCCGGGCGGCAAGACTCCTTCTCGGCCGAAGAGACTGGCGGCCCTTCTGCCAGACCAGGGATGAGAACGGAACCTGTCGGCTCACAGCCATCCGGATTGAGGCTAAGGGCGACGAGGTCCTGGTTACGGTTCAGGGCGACCGGTTTCTCTACAAGATGGTGCGGCGCATCGTCGGTGCCCTCGTCGCCTATGGAACCGGCCGTCTCACCCTGAAGGAGCTCAGGGCGGCGCTTGCCGGCAGACCATCAAAACCCTTCCCGACCGCACCGGCCCAGGGCCTGACCCTTCAGTCGGTTGACTACTGATTCATGTAGCGCGCCGCGGCATCGTCTAAGGCCTGCTTTGGGCTCTTGGCGCCGAGCGTTGCCGCCTCCAGCTCCTCCACCAGTGCCTTTCTGCCGGCAAGCCACTTGAGCCCCCGCGGCTCAAAGACCGCCCACTCCATCTGGCCATAGGCCGCTCGCAAACCCGGAGTCTTCGCCAGCCGCTCCTTGATTCTCGGGTCGTCAAGACACCGGCGGTGAATCGGCACATACCAGGTCCCAAGAGACCACTCAACCTGCTGTTCAGGGCTGATGAACCACTTGATGAATTCCCAGGCCGCCTCCTTCTCCGCCCGACCCGCCTGCTTGAACAGGCCGATGTTTGTCCCATAGACGATTGCCGCCGGCCGGTCCCAGATGGGAATCGGTGCCATACCAACGAGAAACGGCTCCTTGTCCACCATCGGTGCCCGCCAGGTTGAGCTGCCGGTCAGGGTGGCAAGCCTCCCCACCAGGAAGTCGTCAACCGGGCTGCGCGCGGTTGCTGTCGTCTGAACGCTGTCCCTGAGCACCAGGTCAACCTGGAACTGCAACGCCGCAATCCCTGCCGGACTGTTGAACTCTGGCTGGCCATCCTCCCGGTCAAGAAACCGGCCGCCCTTCTGATAGAGCATTGAGCCGAATATCCAGATGTCGGTGCCGTTGGCAGTCGCCCAGGTCTGAACCCCGGCCTTGCCATCCCGCTTCATCACCCGGAGGCACATCTCGCGGAACTCGGGCCAGGTCCTCGGAAAAGAGTCGTAGCCGGCCGCCCTCAGCAACTCCACATTATAGTAATACACCGGCACGCTCTTGTTGAAGGGCAGGGTCAAAAGCTTGCCATCCCAGGTGTTGTTCTGCAAAAGTGCCGGATAGATGTCGGCAAGCTCCTCCGCACTCAGCCCGTTCGGCCCCCGGACATAATCCTCAAGAAACTCCAGCCGGCCCGCGGCAAGGAGTTGGGTTGTCCAGTTCTCGTACATCTGGGCAATCGTCGGCGGGTTCTCAGCCGCCACCGCGCCCATCAGCTTCTGGGCAAGCGCATCGTAGCTGCCCATCCCGACCAGCTCAATGTGAATACCAGGATGGGTCCTCTCAAAACTCTCCACCAGCGCCTTCAGGGTC
>JBDRUJ010000078.1:0-8006 GCA_039801285.1 Caldifarciminota bacterium | reverse complement strand
TCCTTCTGAATCCGGACACAAGGGTTGAGCCGGGAGCCCTGGACATCATGGCCGAATATCTTGACCGCCATCCTGATGTCGGTGCGGTTGCGCCCAGGCTCCTCAATCCCGACGGCTCAACCCAGCTCTCAATCCGCGGCTTCCCTACTGTAGGCTCGGTTCTCTGTGAACTTCTGGGGCTGTCAAGGCTGTTTCCGGGCCATCAGGTCTTTGACCGGTGGCGCTTGAGAGGCTTCAACTATGAGCAGGAGGCGGAGGTTGAGCAGCCGATGGCATCCTGCCTATTGGTGCGGCGGCAGGTCGTTCTGAAACTTGGGGGATTTGATGAGCGGTTTCCCATCTTCTATAACGATGTTGACCTTTCGTTCCGGATGAGGCGGGCCGGGTGGAGGACGGTCTATCTGCCCAATGCCCGGGTCTATCACCGGCTCGGCGCGAGCACCGGACAGGTGAAGGTCAAGATGGTCTGGGAGGCGCACCGCTCCCTTTTCCGGTTCCTGGAGCTCCATGACCCGAGCCGCCTCTTCTGGCTCAAGGCGGTCATTCTTTTGCCCCTGTTGGAGCTGGCCGCGCTGGTCAGGGTTCTCTTTTACCGGTTAGCTCATCAAGTCTTGCGGCCAGCCACCTGGCCTGAAGCCTCCGGTTGAACCGGTCACGAGGCCCTTGTGCGAAATGTTCTGCTCCCTGCCGCAGCCGCTCCAGGGCAGCAGTTAGCCCAGGGGCATTAAGGTCGGAGACAACACCCGCACCACACTCCTGAACAATCTCTTCTGCCTCCTTGATGTCCGGGCCGCAGACGAGAATCGGTCTGCGTGCACCCAGGTACTCGTAGAGCTTGAGCCCGACCGGCTGATTCGGCTTGCCGAGATAGAAGAGAACATCGGCACCCTTCATCAGCCGGCAGACCTCCTTATGGGGCAGGGTTCCGAGAAATTTGACCTGTGGGTTGGGCCTAAGCCAGCTCAGGGTCGCGGGGTGGACGTTGCCCGCAAGATAGAGCCGGGCATCAGGGATTGAGCTCAGCGCCTGCGCAAAGGTGATAAGCTCGGTCTCGTTCTCCCAGAGGTTGCCGACATGGAGGATGCTGAAGCCGTCAAGACGGACCGGCTCTGCCTCAAACTCCTCCGGGTCGAAGCCGTTTTCCAGAACCATAACCCCCGGGCCGACCGCTTTGGCCGTGCCCCGGTTCACCGCAAGGACGAGGTCGGACTTCTGAAGAATCCGCTTCCGCAACCGTGTCAGCAGGGGTTTTTGCCACCCTGGTGGCGGGACAAAGCCGGTGGGCCAGGGGTCACGGAAGTCGGTGACCAGGGGCAGCCGAAAATAGCGTTTGAGCCGGAGAGCCACCAGAAGGCTGGTAAACGGCGGTGCAGTGGCATAGATGGCTGAGGGATATTGTTCTTGAATCATTCGCCGGCCTTTTGCCAGGGCAAAGGGGAGCCAGCCAATTTTGGAGTCCGGAAAGAGGCAGGTCAAACGCCGGGAGCCGGTTGCCTGGAGTCCTTGAAGCCTTGCCCCCTTGAACCCCATGAGGAAGAGAAGCCGGTTCGGGTCAAGGCTTTCGGTCCGGTAGAGCCGGGCGGCCTTCAGGTCGGATAGAAGGTCAAGGTCATAGGCATAATAGGCAACCGGTTTGACCGTCAGGATGAGGGGCTGCCAGCCGAACTCAGGCAGGAACTTGCAGAGCTTGGTGACCCGCATGACACCGGAGAGACCTAAAGGCGGGGTGTAGTAGGAGATGACCAGAAGCCGCTTCACCTACTCCTCCAACCGGAGGTGCTCGGCAATCTGACCGGCAACTGCGGCTGGCGCCATCCTGACGAGCTCAAGACCGGTAAGGAAGTCGGCCAGGCCCTGGACATCAAGGGTCAGGAGGTGGTCCTCAATCTGAAGCTCTCTGGGCAGGAGCCGGAAGAAGGCGCCGGAGCCCAAGTGGTCCTCAAGTCTCAGAATGTTGGCGCTGACAACCTCACGAAGTGCCCGCCGGCTCGGAACCGGGAATGTCCGGACCGGCTCGCCGACCTGACTGGTGGGCAGGACCAGAACCTTGCCACCCATGTCGGTGGCATCAAGCTTTTCCCGGTTCAGGGCCTCGGCCAGAAGGCCGCCGTAGGTGGCGCCGAGAAGATGAACGAAATAGGTCAGGCCATCCTCCTCAAAGCAGGGGAACTCACCGGGCTTGAGACCGGGAAAGAGCCGCGCTTTGAGGACTTCGGCCATCCGGTAGGAGTAACCGCCGGTTCCGGTCCCTTCAAAGACCTTGGTGCTGGGGGCAACCGTTGCCCGGGGCCGGACCATCAGCCGCTTCTCCTTGGGCATTCTTTCGACAACCTCCCAGCTCCTTCCAGCCAGGACAAAATAGGGTTGCTCGTAGAAGACCGTCCCGACATGCCGACCGGTCGTGACATCCCACACCTCGAACTGGCCGAAGCTCTTCTCCTGGATGTTGGAGTGAATCTTGCCCGATTCAATCTTCTGCTCCAGCTTATCGGTGAGGAAGTAGATACCGGAGCGGCCGGCCTGAATGACCCCTTGGTCTATGAGATGGCGGAAGACCTGCTCGATTACCGGCTCATTTCCAATCACCGGCAGGAGTACCCGCTTGACCGACTCCAGGGTTGTGCCGATGCGCCGGCGCTGAAAGAGATAGGAGATGATTTGCTGGGGGATTATCGACAGGGACGGGGTGTAGCGCTTTTCATAGAGCCTTCCCTCCTGGGCGCAGTCAAGGAAGGTCTCAAAGAGGAGCCGCTCCCAGGAGTCGCGGTAGAGGCCGATGGCAAAGAGATAGGCGGGCCGACGCCGGTTGCCCCGGCCAATCCGCTGCAGAAGCGATGAGACATTGAAGGGCGGCCGGACCAGCACCACTGCATCAATGTCACCGATGTCAATCCCCAGCTCCAGGGTTGAGGTGCAGCACAAAAGGCCGGTGCGCTCCCGGTTCATCTGGGCCTCGACCTGCTCCCGGACCTGGCGAGTGAGGCTGGCGTGGTGGACCCACACCCGGTCCTGAAAGGGCGGCCGATTGAGAGCCCGGACCGCAGCCTCGACGAGGGAGCGGGCGTTGAAGAAGCAGAGGACCTTCTGACAGTCCCGTTTCCGAAGTTCAGCAATCACCCGACCGGGCCAGTCTTCGGTGAGCTTGATGAGGACGTGTTCAATCTCCCTGCGGGAGGGGACATGGACAACATCCGGCTCGGGAAAGTACCTTGAGCCGATACCCAGGTCGTCAATTGTTGCCGAAAGGGCATAGTAACGCAGCTTTGTTTCGGTGCCCGACCTGTCAGACACCGTTATGAGCCGCAGCCGCTCAAGAAGGACCCGGAGCTGGTCGCCTCGTGGGGTATTGTCCAACAGGTGGAGCTCATCCAGAATCACCGCCTTCAGCTCCTGGAAGATTCTCGGGTGCCGGCAGAGAAGGGAGTCGAACGACTCCGGCGTTGTGAGGAGCATGAAGGGCGGTCGGGACTCATTCAGTGCGGGATGGTCGCCGGTCTTGCGGTCAAGGGTGAGGCCCAGATACTCCAGCGGTCCGGCCAGCCGGCGATAGAGGTCGTTCACCAGTGCCCGGGTGGGCGAGACGTAGAGGACCGCCAGGTGGCGGGCGCCCGGCCTTTGGCCCCTTGCGTCAGCCAGAACCCGCTCAATCACCGGTGCGACTACTGCCTCGGTCTTGCCCGATGCAGCCGGTGAGATTACAACGAGGTTTCTGCCGGCGAGTATGCGCGGGATGGCCTGAACCTGGACTTCGGTGAGCCGGCCGAACCTTGAGAAGAAGGGAATCCAGGTTCGGGTAAGCGATGCCCGGATAAGCGACTGTTCGGCAAGCGACTCCGGAAGACCGGTCACAGGAGGGGCTAGGAGGCAGCCTTTGTCCGGCGCAAAATACCCTGCTGCCTCAGCCGGGCAACATCCAGCGCCTCAACGCAGAACTTGATAAAGGGCCGGACGCCCTCGATGCTGTGGCGTGCGGCGGCCCCCAGGACCTGCTGCTGTTCCGAATCGCTAATCTCGAAACCGGGATAGGCCCGCTGGTATATGTGAACCATTGTGGCGAAGGCGTCAACCAGCGCCCGGTCGGAGAGAGGGGTCAGTTCAATCCGATGCTGGATGCGGTTCGCCAGCCGGATATAGGCATAGTCGTAAGGTGCGGGGGTAGTGGCAAAGACCAAAAGCAGCGTCGGCTCCCGATAGATGTAGGGCACAGGCCGGACCTGGTTATGAATCATCCCGGGTGCCGGGTAGCGCTTCAGGGCCGGGTCGTTCTGGGCGGTCTTGACCAGGCCATCCATGAAGTTGACACTCTTGGTGAGATAAATCACATCCCAGAGCCTGGTAACGGTCTCCGCCTCGTCAATCAGGAGCACCAGCCCCTTGAGGCCCAGGAGCCGGGCGATGTGGCTCAGGCCGGAGATGATGTAGCAGTAGAAGTCGGCCGCGGTCGAGGTGTCGTAGAGGGCCGGAATCCGCTGGCCGCCCCGCACCCGGGACGGCCCGGGCATCTCGGTGGCGTACTCCTTGGTGCTTTCGGCCTCAACCCACTGCCAGAAGACCTCGGTCTCGAGGTTGCCCGGTTCGAGCCGCCTGAGCTTCTGGAGGACCGGGCCTAAGAAGACGTGGTCGCGCAGGTCGAGCTCCACGGCGCGCAGGAGCAGGTCACGGAAGCCCCATTCCCGGCCCTGAGCGATAAACCTCAGGTTGTGGACGAGCTCCCGATAGACCCGCTTGGGCCGGTGGGGTGTCACCTCCAAGGGGTCAAACTGGACAAGGCTCGTGACCATGCCCCTGACCAGTGCCCGATGGTGGAGGTACTCTAAGAGATGGGTCTTGCCGGTGCCGTACTCACCCTCAATCATGAAGACGTCGCCCTGACCCCGGGCCAGTTTGGCGAGCGCCTCTTCAATCAGCGCCACCTGCTTCTCCCGGCCGAAGGTGAACGATTCAACATCCTGATGGGGGACGATGCCGAGCCGGAAGGCCTCAATCATCCTGCGGGCCTGAATCTGGTCAATCTTCTGAATGCCGGGGCGGGCATCCCGGAGCAGACCTTCGTCGAGCCGGGAGATGAGGCGGAGCCTATTCAAGGGCAGCCAGAGGAGCAGCCCGCTCTGAAACCGGACCAAGAGCTCCGTGCCGTGAGCCCGGGCATCCACAACCTCACCTTCGCCAAATACGGGATGGGAGACGAGGTGTCGGCCTTCAGAACTCTTCACCCTCTACCTCGGCCTTCTCGGCCCTTTCGAGCCGCTGGGTGGTTATCCGGAGCAGTTTCTCAGCCTCCTGTGGCCCGAAGTCGAGATTGGGATTGGTCCTAAGCTGGTGCAGGGCCTCAACCGCGGCAACAACAAAGAGCCGCCGATAGCTGACATCAAGCATGAAGGCCGAAGCCGCGGCCTGGGCCAGAGTGGCAAGCAGCCGGTCGCGGCGCGGTGCGGGCAGCGCCAACTCATAAGCGGTCTCGAAGAGTTCGGCAAGCTTCCTTCCCAGACGGATAAGGAATTCGGTCGGCTCAATCCCCAGCTCCTCAAGATTTATCCTTACACCCACCGGGTTGGTCTCGGAGAAGAGGCTGCGCAGTCGCTGTTTGAGCGCCTCATAGACCCCGCCCGAACCCTCAAGGAGGAGGTTCTCATCGGGCACCGCATAGAAGAACATCGCGCCGGGGAGCCGGGAGTTGCCGCACTCATCAACAATCTGGCGCAGGTTGTCGAGGGCGCGGCGCTTGTCTTTGGAGCTGGAGATGGACATCCCCCGTTCCGCTTCGTCGAACAAGAGAATCAGACCGGAGTAGCCTATCGTATGGACCCACTGAATCAACGAACGGAGCATCCGAAAGGCAGTAGCCCTGTCAACGCGTTCCGAGATGCGGAACCGCTGCCGGGTGTCGCGGTGAATCTCCTCGGCCTTGAGCCACTGGACGAGTTCGCTATAGGCTTCGAGGTCACCGGTCAAAAGGCACTCGAAGGCGGCCCGGACCGCATTGGAGAAGCTGGTGCTCTCGGTCATCGGCAGGGCTGCGAGGAACTCCCGGCAGCTCTCCGCCCGGTCGACTTTGCCTTTCTGGTCGCTCACCCAGCGCCGCAGGACCGCTTCGATGCCCTTCTCCCAGGCCGCCATGGGCACATCGGTCCGAAGCGGCGGTGAGAGGTTGGTGGCAATCGTCTTATAGACCAGCTCCAGCTTGTCAAAGGGGCATTCGAGGGGGTTGAGACTGACATAGGCGACGCAGTAGTTGTGCTTGAAGGCGAGGTTCCGGACGCTGTAGAGGAAGTGGGTCTTGCCGCCGCCATAGTTGCCGGTGATGAGCTTGAAGCTGGAGAGGTTGAACTTCAGCAGGCCGTTCAGGTACTCATCCTCAATGACCCTGAGATAGGTGTCAAGGCCGACCGTGAACTCCTCAATTCCGAACTCGGGCGGAGTGCCGGTCGAGCCGAGCTTGTTGACAATCGCCCGGGCAAGGTTTCGGTCCATCTACCCTCCCGGCGTAAAGGAGATGTAGGAGTAGTGAGTCCCCTCACCATCCTCATTGTCCGGAACCCAGATGGCGCGGGTCTTCTCGACGGTGGCATCAAAGTTGGCGACATGGAGCCGGAGCCGGACCGGCCCGACCTGAAAGGCACCGGCCCGCTTCAGCCGATAGAGGTCGTAGCTGAACCTGACTCTCGGATACTCAACGAACCGCTCCCGGGAAGGGTTGGCCCGGAAGCTCGGGGGCTGAAGGAGGAGCACGAGCTCAGCCAGGATGTCGGTCAGAAGAACTCTCGTCCCTTCACTGAGCCCATTTGATGAGCAGAACCGCTGGTAGGCGGTGTGAAGCCGGCGGAGAAATTCGTCAGGGCTCCACTTGGCCGCGGCGTCGAGGCTCTCCTTCCACGTGCGCAGCAGCCGAGCGAGGCTGGCCGGTTCGAGCCGCACCCCCGACTTCAGCCGCTCAATCTCTGGGCCCCAGAAGATATTGGCCGTTCCGGCATCAAAATCGACTCTGACGGTAAACAATCCGACCCGCAGGAGCGGCAACTGCCCCTTGACGCTCATGCCCGACCCTTCAAGCGCGGCCATCAGCTCCTTGACGAACCGGAAGCGGAAATCCTCCTTGAGCTCCTCGACCACACTCCGTTCCTGAGCGAACCACGCTGAAAGCCGCTCCTTGGGAGTGCCTTCCGGCAGCGCCGAAATCGCCTTCTCGATTTCGACCAGTGCCTTTCCCCGGTGATAGGCGTTATTCCCCGGGCTTGAGCAGAGCCGCTGATAGGCACTCATCCGCCGGGCCAGATGCTGCAACTGGACGGCAAGGGCTTTGAGTAAAGCGAGCAATCCTTCCATAATCAATAAGTATAAACACACATAGACTTCCGTCAATTGGAAAATCATAGGATATGGATGCAGAACGATAATGTCATGGAGTCCTGACAAAGGCTACGGGTTTTTCGCTTGCGCGGGGCGACCGAGCAAAGCGACGTGGCAATCTTCCGAACGGCCATCCGCTAACCGCTCACCGCAGACCGCCGTTCCGAGCCCTCGGCTGAGATTGCCACGGGCCTGCGGGCCTCGCTTTGTCACCCCTCACCCTGACCCTCTCCCGCAAGGGGCGAGGGAATCAGGCTTGCTGCCCTCTGACTCAGTGCTCCGCACTGCTCTGAGAGTAAGAAGGGGAAGGAGCGGCTTTTTGTCATTGCGAGAGCACCTTTTTGTCATTGCGAGGAGCGGAGCGACGAAGCAATCCCTGGGGTGAGTGCAGCGAAGCCATTACAGACCGCCACGGGCTTCGCCCTCGCGGTGACAAACAAACAAAACTTGACACACAGTTTCCAGCGCTTATTATCGCGCATCATCTGGTTCTAACTAACCAGGAGGAACACATGAAAAAGGGAACCACTATGCTACTGTGTCTGGCTTTGTGCCTTCTGGCACTGGCTGGTAACAATGCGGCAGTAGTGCCGCAAAAGGCCGTCAATCTCAAACCGGCAGTCGCTGATGTTGCCGACGCCATTACGGTTCCGAAGCTC
>JBDRUJ010000077.1:0-8040 GCA_039801285.1 Caldifarciminota bacterium | reverse complement strand
CGGATGGTTATCCTGGAACCTATCGGAAAGGGCTGCCAATTTCGGGTCTGCCGACCTCAACCCGGCCAACTGGCAACGAGGATGTGATTTTCTTTCATGCCGGGACCAGGCTGGTTGATGGCCAGGTGGTGACAAACGGGGGCAGGGTGCTTGGCGTAACCGGGACGGGCAGGACACTGAAAGAGGCAAGGGACCGGGCCTATCAGGCTCTTGGAAAAATCTCTTTTGAGGGGATGCGTTTCCGGTCCGACATCGGAAGGCGGGGGCTGAAAAGGCTTGGTTTCTGAGAGTCGATGGCAAAGGTTATCAAACCGGAACAGCTGAATCGGGCCGATTTGGCTGTTGCCCTGGGAAATGGCGGGGTGCTGCTGCCAATGTTAGGCGGATACTGCGTGTTGTCCCAGGAGCCGGAGTCGGTTCGGAGCCATTTCGGTCATGCCCATCGGCTGGTGTTAGGATTCAGAAGCATCTTAGCTGAGCTGGACGAAGTCAACCCGGCCCGGCGCGGAGCGGTGATGAAGATTCTGGCCGGACCGGTGGTGGGCATACTGAGTCGGACAGGTCAGACGGGTCTGACTTCGGGAAGCGGTGTGGCGCTGGCAACCGAGCCGCTTGCCCGGAGTGTCCTGGAACACACACCGGGACAGTTGTGGCTCGGCATTCCGGACGAACCGATGCAGCCCGGAGCGCTGATTGACGAGCTTGGGGAGTGGCTAGCAATGGCGGTGGTGGAGGATGGTGCAGCCGGACCCGGGCCGACCGTAATTGACTTCACCCAGGCACCGGTGAGGGTTGACAGAAGAGGCAGGTTGGCAATACTGGAGATAGAAAAGGAGCTTGGTGAGCCGGTCCGCCTCGGGCCCGAGGTCATCTTTTCGGTGCTGGTGGTCTGCACCGGCAACTCGTGCCGCAGCCCGATGGCCGCCGGCTACCTGGCCAAGCTCCTGGAGGGTGAACGGGTGCTGGTCGGCTCGGCTGGAACTGCGGCACCTGAGGGCTCACCACCGACCGCATTCGCGGTTGAGGTGGCGGCGGGCCTGGGTGTTGACATCAGCGGGCACCGGGCAAGGCAGCTTACCAGAGATATGATTCTGAGTGCCGACCTGATTCTGGTGATGGAGCGGCAGCATCGGGACTGGATTGGTGAGCGGGCTCCTGAGGCTCTGCCCCGGGTGAGGCTTCTCAGCAGTTACAGGACAGGAGAACCTTTGGAGATTTTCGACCCTGTCGGTCGGCCAATTGAGGTCTACCAGGAGGTTATGAGCCAGATGCAAATCCCTCTGGAAAGGATAGCCAAGGAAATCGGATGGCGGTTAGGAACTGGTGACTAAGGAGGTGTGGTAATGGAGTACTTTCTGACCGATACCCAGAAGGAGATTCAGGCCCTGGCAAGACGGTTTGCCCAGGAGAAGATGAAACCGGTCCGGCAGGAGCTGGACCGGACCGGTCAGTTTCCCCATGGACTGATGAAGGAGCTGGGCGAGCTGGGGCTGATGGGTGTTTATATACCTGAGGAGTTCGGGGGGCTGGGCGGTGGAATAATGGAGATGTGTCTGGTGGTTGAGGAGCTGTGCCGGGTTGACGGTGCTGCCGGGCTGTGTTATGCGGCCTGTGGTCTCGGGACATTTCCGATAATCCTCGGCGGGACCGAGGAGCAGAAGCGGCGATATTTGCCCAGACTGGCCCAGGGAGAGCTGGCGGCATTTGCCATAACCGAGGCCCAAGCCGGTTCTGATGCCAGCAATGTCAAGACGCGGGCGGTTCGGGACGGAGATTATTATGTCCTCAACGGCACCAAGCAGTTCATAACCAACGGCGGCGTGGCAAAAATCTACACGGTGATTGCCAGCACCAATCCGGCCCGGGGTGCGCGGGGCCTTTCAGCCTTTATCGTCGAAGACGGCACACCCGGCTTCTCCATCGGCAAGATTGAGGACAAGATGGGAATCCGCTGTTCCCAGACAGCGGAGCTGGTGTTTCAGGACTGCCGGGTCCCGGCTGAGAACCTGATTGGCGGCAAGGAGGGGTTTGGTTTCATCCAGACGATGAAGACCTTTGACAGGACCCGGCCCGGTGTCGGCGCCCAGGCGGTGGGGATTGCGGCCGGCGCTCTGGATGAGGCCTTGGAATATGCGAAGCAGCGGATTCAGTTCGGCCAGCCGATTGCCAGTTTCCAGGCGGTGCAGTTGATGCTCGCCGACATGGCGATACTGGTTGAGGCGTCACGGGCGCTGGTCTATCAGGCGGCAAGGGCGGCCGATGCCGGGGTCAAGAACATCTCGGCAATCGCTTCAATGGCCAAGGTGATGGCCTCAGACACCGCGATGAAGGTGACGACCGATGCGGTTCAGATTCTGGGCGGTTACGGCTACATGAAGGACTATCCGGTTGAGAAGATGATGCGGGATGCGAAGATTACCCAGATTTACGAAGGGACCAACCAGATTCAGCGGCTGGTGATTGCCTCAGAGCTTATCAAGGGCACCGCCTGGTGAGAACCCGAGATGACTAGCGATGTCCTGGTAATCGGTGCCGGGCCGGCCGGCTATGTTGCCGCCATCAGACTGGCCCAGCTCGGCAAGAAAGTCGTGCTCGTGGAGCAGGCCAGGGTAGGTGGTGTCTGCCTGAATCAGGGCTGCATACCGGTCAAGGCGCTCCTCCATGGCGCGAGTATTATCCGGAATGCTGCCGAGGCCCGGGTCATGGGCTTGAGGTTTTCCGGGCCGGAGATTGACCTGGTGGCGCTCTACTCCTGGAAGGCGCGGATTGTGGAGCGGCTGGTGAGGGGCATTGAGTTCCTCTTGAAGCAGAATGGTGTTGAGCTTGTCCGGGGCAGGGCCCGTTTCGTTGACAGGGAGCGCGTGGTGGTAACCGGCGAGGATGGTGAAACGGAGCTCGGGGCCGGAAGTTTCATAATCGCCACCGGCAGCCGGCCGGTGAGGCTCTCCGGAGTTGAGACTGACAACCGGCTGGTCATTGACTCATCGGGTGCGCTCAACCTGGTGGAGATTCCCAAAAGGCTCGTGGTGATTGGTGCCGGGGCAATCGGGCTGGAGTTTGCCACCCTCTTCGCTCGGCTCGGCTCCAGGGTTACGGTTTTGGAAATGTTTGAGAATGTTCTGCCGGGAATAGACCATGAGATTGCGGCGGCACTTCAGCGGCTCTTGGAACGGGAAGGTGTCAGGTTCCATTTCGGGGTTCAGGTGAAGGGGCTGATTCACGGTACACCGGCCGCAGTGGAGTTCGCCTGTGGCTCAGACACGAGGCAGGTTGAGGCTGACAGGGTTCTGGTGGCGGTGGGAAGGGCCGGTTTGACCGAAGGGCTGGAGCTTGAGAAGGCGGGTGTGGAGACCGACGAAAAGGGGTTTATCAGGACCAACGAAAATTACCAGACCACTGCCCGAAATATTTATGCGATTGGCGATGTCCGGGGTGGACCGCTTCTTGCGCACAAGGCGATGGCCGAGGCGCTTCTCTTGGCGGAGGTGCTCGGCTCAGAAGGTCGGACCGGTCCGACCGGTCGGACTCCCAAACAGCGGTTTCACGCTATGCCATGGTGTGTCTATACCGACCCGGAGGTGGCACGGGTCGGATTGAATGAGAGGGAGGCGCAGGGAAAGGGGTTGAATGTCAAGGTGGCTCTTGTTCCGGCAAGTGCGGTTGGCCGGTCTCTGACCTTGGGCCGTTCAGAGGGGCTCTGCAAGATGGTGGTTGACCAGAAGACCGACCGGATTCTGGGTGTTTCACTCCTGGCACCGGATGCCGACACCATGATTGGTGAAGCAACGGTTGCGGTTGAACTCGGGTTGACTGCTGAGGAGCTGGGCCGGGTGGTTCATCCCCATCCGACGATGAGCGAGCTCCTGCTTGAAGCGGCGCACGCGATTCATGGCCGTGCCATCCATATTGTCAACCGGTAACAGCCAGCCGCCAGCGGATAGCGGGCAGCGGACAGTGGAAGGCGAAAAGCGTCCGGCCTGGTGCGTCGAGCTGGACAGGGTTGAGTTCGGCCGGGCATTGGAGCTTCAGCGCGCGGTCTGGGAGCTGAGACGCAATAACGAAATCCCGGATACGCTTATCCTTCTTGAGCATCCTCCGGTCATCACCCTGGGAAGAGCGGCACGGCGGGAGAATCTGCTTGTGTCTGAGTCGGAGCTCAAAAGAAGGGGTTGCGGGCTCTATCGGACCGACCGGGGCGGCGACATAACATTCCACGGTCCGGGCCAGCTTGTCGGCTACCCGATATTCAGTCTGAGGGAGGGACTTGCCGGGGTCAGGCACTTTGTTGAGGCGCTGGAAGAGACGCTGATTCAAGCCCTGGCCCAACTCGGGGTCAGAGCACAAAAGCGGCCGGGCTATGTCGGGGTCTGGGTTGACGAACGGAAGATTGCCTCAATCGGGATTGCGGTCCGGCATGGGGTGAGCCTTCACGGCTTTGCCCTCAATGTGACGGTTGACCTCTCCTGTTTTCAACTGGTCAGACCCTGCGGACTTGCCGGGGTTGTGATGACCTCGGTTCAACAGGAGGGGGGGAGAACTGTCAATGTGAGGGAGGCGGTGCGCCGGGCATTTGAGGTGGTGTTCGGCATCTCATTTCAGTCGAACTTGCCTCTGAGTCTTGCCTCCCTGACAAAGGGCTTGAGCACCGCAACCATCGCCTCAGCGCTGGCGCGGGAATAGGGCTTCTTCTGACGATAGGCCTCAACCGCCGCATCCTTCGGAACAAACTGCTGCAGCACAAACCGCCTCGCACTCCTGACCGCCTCGCCGATTGCTGTTAGGTCTTCAGGGTCAACAAGCCCGGGGACAAGGGTTGTCCGGAACTCATAGGGCAGGCCGCCTTCCAATAGCAGCCGGATTGTCCGCCTTATTGGCGCAAGTTCAACCTTCCGGCCGCAGGCAACCGAATATTTATCATCAAGCCTTGTCTTGATGTCCAGCGCCACATAGTCAACAAGCTTCAGCTCTATCAGTTGCTTGAGCACATAGGGAAATGAGCCATTGGTGTCAAGCTTTATCTGCAACCGCAGCCCGCGCAGCTTCTGGCACAGGTCAAAGATTTCAGGATGGAGCAGCGGCTCGCCGCCGGTGATGACCACGCCGTCAATCAGCCTTTGCCGGCGCTCAAGGTTCTTGGAGATTAGCTCCCAGGAAAGCTCGGGCAGAGAAGGGTCATCTCTTGCGACCTGATGGTTGTGGCAGAAAGGGCAGTTGAAGTTGCAGCCGCCAAGAAAGATGACCGAGGCCAAGACCCCGTCCCAGTCAACAAGCGAAGTCTCAATGAGTCCAACGATTCTCATCAGATTACCACTCAACTATATGCCTTATCGGCCGTCAGTCAATTCCTCAATACGGCCCTTTGAGGAGGCCGGATGACAAAAGGCTGCCATTGCGACCGACCGGAGGTTCTTCATGTGTCATTTCGACCGAGCCTGAAGGGCGGGTAGAGAAATCCCTCTAAGGGATTCCTCGCAAGCTCGGAATGACGGAGGGCGGCGCGGAATGGCGGAAGGCGGAACTCTATTCTGGACACCCCTCGGGTTTTCAGCATAATTGCGATTCATGTGGCACGACGATTTTGCCCTGGATGAAGAGGAGACCAGGTTCACCGGCAGGGCGTCAACCTATCTCGCGCGGCTCTGGCCGTTCTTTGCCCGCTATCTGGGAAGGGTGATTGCCTCGGCCATCCTGCTTATTGCTTCAACAGGGCTCGGGCTTCTCGGCCCGGTGCTGTTGAAGCGGGCGATTGATGTCAACATCGGCCAGGGCGATTTGCGTGGGTTGGCGCTCACCTCAATCACCTATCTTGTTGTCCAGGCAGTGATGTTTCTTGCCAGTTACTTTCAGATGGTCTGGCTGGCACAGGTGGGGGAGCGGGGCGCTGCCGACCTGAAGCAAACCCTGTTCCGGCATCTACTGGATTTGCCGATGGCATTCTTTGACAGGATGCCGAGCGGCAAGCTGGTCTCACGGGTGGAGAGCGATACCGAAGCGCTGAAGATGCTCTTCACCAGGACTTCGGTCGTGCTGCTGCAGAGCTTCCTGCTGCTTGTCGGGATGAGCGCAATCATGGCGATAACCAGTTGGCGGCTTTATCTCCTGGTGCTGGTGCTCCTGCCACCGTTTGTTCTGGCATTCTGGCTGTTTCAGAAGAGGGTGCGGCCACTCTATCTTGAGGTGCGCCGGATTGTTGCCGATACCAATAATCTTGTTTCGGAGGCGCTCAAGGGTTTGCCGGTGATTCAGGTCTTCTGCCAGGAGCCGCGGTTTGCGGCCCGGATGGAGGAGCTGAACCGGCAGAAGTTCCGGGCCGAGGTCCGTGCCTTCGGGCTGTGGAGCCTGGTCTGGTTTCTTGTGGACTTTGGCGAGATTGTTGGGATAGGGCTGGTCCTTGGTGTGGGCGGTGTCTGGGCACTCGGAGGCACACTGACGATCGGGACACTCTTTATGTTCATCTCCTATATCACCCGGCTGTTTGGGCCGTTGCGGCAGATTTCGGACCAGCTCAATGTGATGCAGCGGGCGTTTGCCGCGGCCGAGCGGGCATTTGCGATTCTAGACCAGGCGCCGGAGCCTTCAGTCCCCAAAGAGCAGGGGCCGGAGCATCTTTCCCGTGCCATCACCCTGGAGAACCTCAGTTTTTCCTATGATGGTGCGAGTTTTGTGCTCAAGGATGTCAATCTTGTGATTCGGAAGGGGGAGAAGGTGGCGCTGGTGGGCGAGACCGGCGGTGGCAAGACATCAATTGTGAATCTTTTGATGAAGTTCTATCTCTGCCAGCAGGGACGGGTTCTCTATGATGGCACAGATATCAAAGGCCTGGACCGGCACCGGCTCAGGCAGATGATAGGATTTGTGCCCCAGGAGGTGGTGATGTTTCCGGGCACAGTCCTTGACAACCTGCGGATGTTTGATGAGACCATTCCGACGGAGCGGGTTATGGCGGCCGCCCGGCGGGTGCGGATTCACGAGACAATCAGCCGTTTTCCCAAGGGTTATGAAACGGTCCTGAGCGAAGGGGGCGCCAACTTCTCGCTGGGCGAGCGGCAACTTCTTGCCTTTGCCCGGGCGCTGGTGCGTGACCCGGAGATCTTGATTCTGGATGAGGCGACATCGTCGGTTGACCCGCACACCGAGCGGCTGATTCAGGAGGGCCTGAAGGAGCTGCTTTCGGGCCGAACCGCCATTATCATCGCCCACCGGCTGGCAACGGTTCAACTTGCCGACCGGGTAGTGGTGGTGCATAAAGGCAGAGTTGCGGAAGAGGGAACCCATGCGGAGCTGGTGGCAAGGGATGGAATTTATTCGCGACTCTACCGGTTGCAGTTCGTGACCCAGGAGGCGCAGGCATGAAGCGTCTGGGGCTAGGGATTGTCTTTGAGTTTTGGCAGGAGCGGAAGGGCTGGGTTGCCGGGCTGGTCTTCGCCACCATCCTGGTCACGGCGGTCTCCTTGGCATTCCCTTATGTCCTGCGGCTGATTGTTGACGGCATCAAAGCGGGTGTCAATCGTGCCGAGCTGATTCGTTATGTTCTCTATCTTGCCGGTTTCGGTCTGTTGCGCTGTCTGGGAGATGTCCTTCTGCCGTTTGTGCGGGGACGAATCAATGAGCGGTTCCAGTGGGTGGTGCGGAGCCGAGTGTTCGACCGCATTCTCAGGATGGGCCACACCTTCACCAACCGGTTCCCGACCGGCGATGTGATGGAGCGGCTGGACCACGACCTTGGAGAGCTCTCCTGGTTTGCCTGCTCCGGGCTGTTCCGGTTCCTGGCAGCAGGGATGATGGTGCTCTTTGCCCTGATTCTGATGGCACGGATGAATCCGTTACTGACGCTCGTCAGCGTTCTGCCTAGTGGCCTCGCGGTCATCGGCTGGCTGAGAATGGGGCCAAAGGTGTATCGCTGGTTCATGAAGTGGCGGGAGAAGATTGCCGAGGTCAACAACCAGCTTCAGGCGGCCTTCAGCGGCATCAGGCTGGTAAAGGCATATGTGATGGAGGAGAGGCTGGCACGGCGCTTCCAGGCGACGCTCGACGACCGGG